>CAYVQL010000549.1:0-4315 GCA_964454135.1 uncultured Enterobacterales bacterium
CGGTGGGGGGATGCGCCGCAGGCGCATGTTGGGGGGCGAAGCCCCCCACGAAGAGAACTGGTGCCCCAGGGCCGCGAAGCGGTCGGCGCGAAGCGCCGCGGGAAATCCGGGGCAGGATTTCCCGCCTGGGGCACTAGTCGGGCAGCACCCGATCCACCGCCCGGAACAGCTGCGGCCACTGGCAGCAGAGCTCGGCCGCACCCCAACGCAGCGCCGTGGAGCGGTTGGTCTCGGCGTGCTGCGCATCGCAGAAGACCACCACGGGCACGTGGATGCCTTCGCGGTGCATCCAGTCCAGCAGCTGCTGGGCCAGGGCCGGACCTGTGGGCTCGTGGCCCCAGCAGGTGAGCACCAGATCCCAGTCCAGGCTGGCGCGCAGCTGTCGCTGGGCTCGCTCCAGGTCCGTGGCCAGGCAGAAGGCCCGCTCGCCCAGCAGCTCCAAGGCCAGCTCGTTGTTGACGGGATTAGGGTCCAGCCACAGCACCTGGGCGTCCTCCAGCCGGCCAGCCAGGCGCCGGATGGGGTTGGCCTGGTCGGCCAGGCGCTGCAGCAGGCTGTCGAAGCCCGGATGCCCACGGGTCTTCTGATACCAGAGCACGCCCAGGCCCTCGTGGCGGCGCAGGTAGAGCGCCTCGGCCAGGGGGATGTCGGCCAGGATGGCGTAGGCCAGGGGGGGCCGTTCCGCGGCCGCCACCGTGCCCCGCGGCCGCGCGATGAGCTGCATCAGCTCGGCGCGCACCAGGTCCAGGTAGGCGTCGCGAAAGGAAAAGCCCATGAAGAGCACCGTGCGCGTGGCGAAGAGGGCCTTGAGGAAGGTCAGGTAGCCCGGGCTGGAGAAGAGCAGCTCGCGGTAGTCGCGACGGGCGAAGACCACGCGGTCCTCGGCGACGGTGCCGTGCAGCTGCAGCACGGGCGGCCCCTGGGGCGAGCCCCGGCTGCCCATGCGGGGCCAGTAGCGGGGATGCCAGGCCCCTGACCAGCCCGTGCGCAGCAGATCCTGGTAGACATCGGGCCCGGGGAGCCGACCGGGCAGCAGGCGGTCGAAGTTGGTGGTCAGGATGGCTCGAAACGGGGTCTCCAGCAGGTTTTCCTTGCGGCGCAGGAATGCCTTGGGCTGGTCCTGGGCAGGCTGAAGCACCTGGGCCAGGCGCTCGCGGAAGACCTGCGGCCCCAGCTCGTCCTGCAGCAGCTGCGCCGCCACCTCCAGCAGCCGCGCGGGGGGATTCTTCACGCCGATCATGGACGCCAGCGTGGCGGGCAGCTCGCTCTCGGGCGGCAGCGTGGCGGTCACGCCGTCGATCAGCGCCTTCCAGCCAGGTAAGCGGGCCGCGGCCGAGAAGCCCGCGCCTACGAAGGCCACACAGCTGCCGGACCAGACCTCCTCCACCAGCGAGGCCAGGTGCTCCTCGGTCAGATCGAGCAGGCGCTGTCTCTCGAGAGGGTCCATAGGCGGATGGTATCGGACCCCGCCCCCAACGCAAAGCAAGAGCGGCGAAAGAGAACTCCCTGCGGAACGAAGATAGACTGTCCCGAGCCCTGTTGCCCAGGGACGGAACATGGTGCAGCCGACCACTGCCAGCGCGCCCCCCAGGCCCACCGTCTTGGTGGCGGACGATGATCCCGCCCTGCGCCGGGCGCTGGCCGGCATCCTGCAGTCCGAAGGCCACCACCCGCTGGAGGCCGAGGACGGCTGGAGGGCGCTGGAGATCCTGCGTCTACGCCACGTGGACCTGGTGATCACCGACCTCGACATGCCCGGCATCGACGGCATCCAGCTCCTGCTGGCCATGTCCGTCCAGTTTCCGCAGGTCCCCGCCATCGTGTTGACGGGCATCGCGAACCCGTCCTCGCTGCGCCTTCCAGCACAGCTGCAGGGCGTGCGCGTCTTCGCCAAGCCGCCCGATCCCGAGGCCCTGCTGGCAGAGGTCTCGAACGCCATCCGGCTCCACCCGCCCCAGCCTGGATGAGGGCGGCTTCCTCTTCCTTCCTGTAGACTGTCCTGGTCGCAAAGGAAAGAGGACCCCCATGCCACGCCCCGCGTTTTTGGCCATGCTGCTTTCTCTGGCAGCCTGTCGCACCGATCAGAAGCCCACCGACAGCGGAGAGTTGGAGGACACCTGCAGCTGGTACGCCGACGTCGACGGCGACGGCTACGGCGACCCCGACAACATCGCCGGGGGCAGCTGCGAGGGCCCCGCCGAAGGCTACGTGGCCAACGACGAGGACTGCGACGACAGCGACGTGTCCATCAACCCGCAGGCCAGCGAGCTCTGCGACGGCCTGGACAACGACTGCGACGGCGAGGTGGACGAGGACGCCGAGGACGGCGCCACCTGGTATGCCGACGCGGACGGCGACGGCTACGGCGACCCGGACAACGCCACCACGGACTGCGAGGCCGAGTCCGGCCTGGTGGACAACGACGAGGACTGCGACGATGCCGACGCGGAGGTGCACCCCGAGGCCGCCGAGCGCTGCGACGGGCTGGACAACGACTGCGACGGCGACGTAGACGAGGATCTGCAAGAAATCTGGTACGCCGACGCCGACGGAGACCGCTTCGGAGACGCCGCCACCAGTGTCGACAGCTGCGATCCCGGGGCCGGCTGGGTGCCGGACGCCAGCGACTGCGACGACGCCGACGCGGCTATCAACCCCGCAGCCGAAGAGATCTGCAACGAGCTCGACGACGACTGCGACGGCGAGATCGACGAAGCGCTGCTGCAGACCTTCTACGGCGACGCCGACGGAGACGGCTACGGCGATCCCGAGGACACGATGGAGGGCTGCGAGCCCGAGGTGGGCTACGTGGACGACGCCACGGACTGCGACGACAGCAACTCGCAGATCCACCCCGACGCCGAGGAAATCTGCAACGGCTACGACGACGACTGCGACGGCCTGACGGACGACGACGACCCTGACGTGGCGGAGATGGCCACCTGGTATCAGGACGCCGACGGAGACGGCTACGGCGCCGACGACGCCACCCTGGACGCCTGCGACCAGCCCAACGGCTACGCCGCCTACGGTGGCGACTGCGACGACGCGGACACGGCCTACAATCCCGGCGCCGCCGAGGACGACTGCACCGATCCCGCCGACTACAACTGCGACGGCTACAGCGGCTACTCCGACAACGACGGCGACGGCTGGGCCGCCTGCGAGGACTGCGACGACGGCGACGACGCCGTCAACCCCGACGCCAGCGAGCTCTGCAACGGCTACGACGACGACTGCGACGGCGACGTGGACGAGGACGACGCCGCCGACGCAGCCACCTGGTATCTGGACAGCGACGGCGACGGCTTCGGCGACGCCAGCGCCACCACCCTGGCCTGCGACCAGCCCGAGGGCTACAGCGCCGACGACACGGACTGCGACGACGGCGACGCCACGGTCAGCCCGGCCGCGGCCGAGAGCTGCAACGGCGCGGACGACGACTGCGACGGCGACGTGGACGAAGGCGTGATGGACATCTTCTACGCCGACGCCGACGGCGACGGCTTCGGCGACGCGGCCTCCACCGACGAGGCCTGCGAGGCCCCCTCGGGCTACGTCGACAACGACAGCGACTGCGACGACGGCGACGCGGCCGTCAACCCCGACGCCACCGAGCTCTGCAACGGCTACGACGATGACTGCGACGGCACCTCGGATGAGGCCGACGCCGCCGACGCCACCACCTGGTACGCCGACCGCGACGCCGACGGCTACGGCGACGCCGCCGCCAGCACCGTCGCCTGCGACCAGCCCAGCGGCTACGTGGCCGATGATACCGATTGCGACGACTACGACGACGACATCCACCCCGCCGCCGACGAGCTCTGCGACGGCGCCGACAACGACTGCGACGGCGACGTGGACGAAGACGACGCCACCGACGCCACGACCTGGTACGCCGACGCCGACGCCGACGGCTACGGCGACCCCGCCAACGGCGCCAGCGCCTGCGACCAACCCAGCGGCCACGTGGCCGACGACAGCGACTGCGACGATGGCGACGCGGCCATCAACCCGGCCGCCGCCGAGGTCTGCGACGGCGCTGACAACGACTGCGACGGCTACGTGGACGAAGACGATCCCGACCTGACGGACGGCGCCACCTGGTACGCCGACGCCGACGGCGACGGCTACGGCAACGCCGCCTACGTGCTCGAGGCCTGCGAGCAGCCCAGCGGGTACGTGGCCGACGACACGGACTGCGACGACGGCGACGCCGCGGCCCACCCCGGCGCCCAGGAGCTCTGCGACGGCGCCGACAACGACTGCGACGGACTGCCCGACGAGGACGACACCGCCGACTCCACCACCT
>CAYVQL010000550.1:0-4310 GCA_964454135.1 uncultured Enterobacterales bacterium
GCTGGCGGCGCAGGCCACCCGTGGAGGCTGGCTCCCGGTTCTGTCGCCTGCTCTTTATTTGACTCGCAGCTGACCTGCTCAGGCTCCAGCAGCTCCTCGGACGGCTTCACCGGCAACTCGGCCCTGCAGGGCGGCGGCGCCTACCTGGCAGGATCAACCACGACGCTGACCAGCGTTGTCTGCGACTGGGGCGCAGAGGGCGGCGCCGACGACAACACCCCCTACGACATCCACCTGGACTCTGGAGGCTCCACCTACGACTACGCCGCCGACGAGACCTTCACCTGCGACACCTCGAGCTGCCAGTGACCATGGAGGCATCGCGGTAGGCCCCCCACCCCCGATGCGGTAGACTGCATGCGCATCCCCCCCGGATCCGCAGCATGCCCCTCACCCCCGGCCAATCCATCGACCGCTACACCGTGGAGCGCTTCCTCGGTCGCGGGGGCATGGCCGAGGTGTACAAGGTGCGCCACGCCACCCTGGGCTCGCTGCACGCCCTCAAGGTGCTGACCGACCTGACCGGCCGCATCCGCGAGCGGCTGATCCAGGAGGGGCAGCTGCAGAACCGCCTACAGCATCCCAACGTGGTGCGCGTCACCGATGTCTTCGAGGTGGGGGGATCCACCGGGCTGCTGATGGAGTACGTGGAGGGGCCCTCGCTGGCCGGCTGGTTGGCTGACAACCACCCGGACTTCGACGAGGCGGAGCGCGTCTTCCAGGGCGTCTTGGCTGGCGTGGAGCGCGCCCATGAGCTGGGCATCGTGCACCGCGACCTCAAGCCGGGCAACATCATGATGTCCGTACAGCGGGGGCGCTGGCAGCCCAAGGTGGCGGATTTCGGCCTGGCCAAGGCGCTGGAGCGGGACGACGCGCCCGAGCATACGCGCAGCGGGATGCTCCTGGGCACCCCCGGCTATATGTCCCCCGAACAGATCCGGGACTCCAAGACGGTGGACCACCGCAGCGACATCTTCTCGCTGGGCTGCGTCCTCTACGTGCTGGTCTGTCGCCGGCGGCCCTTCCACGGCACGGACACGCTGGAGGTGTTCAACGCGGTGGCCAATGGCCGGTTCATCCCTCCGCGCCAGCTGAACCCGGAGATCCCGGAGCGCATGGAGCGCGCCATCGCGGGCTGCCTGCTGGCGGACCGCGACGCGCGCATCCCGGACTGCGCCACGCTGCGCCAGGTGCTGGACGGTCGGCCCAGCTGGTCACCAGCGGTGGAGGCGGGCGCCCTGCCTCCCACGGCCGACATGGACCGGACCTTGTCGGCCATGGAAGGGGAGGCGATTCCGCAGCTGGCTGCTGATCCCGGGCCCCCACCGCGTCTCCCCCCTGTTGGCGGTGAAGAGCCCGAGACGCCCCCTCCGCCGGGCGCGGATTCCCGTTCCTCCATGCTGCGCGAAGACCTCCCCCGGTCCATGGAAGGAACCGGGCGTGGCGAGGAACCTGCGCCGGCTGGCCGCCCCTGGCGCAGGCGGATCCTGCTGGGCGGCCTGCTGGCCGCGGCTCTCATCCTCTGGCTGCGCTACGGAGGCTTGAGCGGCGACATCCCCGGAGATCGCAGCCCCGCCATGGACCTGGCGGACGTCCTCGATGGGCAGCCCCTGGTGCAAGAGACCGAGCCGCCCGCAGCGGAGCCCGACCCACCAGAGCCTGACCAGGTGAAGAGGAAGCCAGCCGAGGCCAAGTCAGCGCCCTCGACCACGACTGCCAAGCCCTCTCCCACCGAACCCGCGGCGCCTGCGACCACCAGCCAAGAGCCAGAGGCTGAGGACCAAGCGGTCGAGCCCCCTCCCGACCCGGACCCGACCGAGGCCTCGGATGAAGAGGAACCAGTGCCAGCTGCGGAAGAGGATCCCCTCGAGGAGGCGGACGAGGCCAGCCTGGAGCAGGAAGAGGAAGCCGCCACCGAGCCCCCAGCGCCCGAGCCCGCCACCATCCGCATCCTGGGCGACGCCGACAGCGTCTACCTGCAGTCCGACCAGGGCAGGTTCTCCCCCGCCTCCGTCCCCCCCGGAACCTACCTGGTCTACGCCGCTTTCGGCGGAAATGAGGCGGTCCCGGCAGGCCGCATCAACGTGACCAGCGGCGCGAGCCTCACGCTGCGCTGCGGGGCGCACTTCACCCGCTGCACCCAGGAGTAGGCTGGGGTGCTCTCCCCTTCCCCCTCTTGCACGGCTTTGTGGTAGCCTTCGGCGGGTCGGCGCCTGAGGCTTCCCGCACCTCGAGCGAGCATGGAGGGCGAACGATGACGCTTTGCAAGCATTGTGTTGGACTCATGACCGTTCTGGCCGCGCCGGCGGCCCATGCGGCCACACCGGTGCTCTACTCCGAGGGCAATCCCAGCGTGGCCCTTACGTGATGGTCAGCACGGGAGTGTCGCCCGACCAGCTGCGCCCCGTCTCCATCGGCGAGCTGGTGGCCCGCCAGCGGCCCGTCATCATCGGCGCCGGCTCGGTGTCCGCCTGCTCCGGTGATCCCACGGCGATGGATGAGATCCGGCAGGCTGTCGACAACGCCAGCCGCGCCATGGCCTACGTGGAGACCGAGAAGGCCCAGGCCGAGCTCGGCAAGGGGGAGGCCGCCATGGCCTGCCTGGCCGATCCCCTCGATCCTGCCGTGGCGGCGCGCCTGTACTACCTGAAGGGCCTGTTGGCCTACCGGGCAGGAGACAAGGCTGCCACCTGGGCCGAGTACTTCCGGGTCCTCTTCATGGACCCCGACCTGCCCTGGGACGACGACTACAGCCCCGACAGCCAGGCTATCTTCGATCTGTCGGCCGACGAGGTGCGCAAGTAGGAGCGCGTCCCCCTGGGGCTGTTGCCGCCCTTTCCCCACGGCTCGCTGCTAGTCGACGGCCGCCCAGCGGAGGGCGACGGCCTGTAGGTGGCGCTGCTGGCCGGCGAACACCTGCTGCAGGTGCTGGGCGAGCCCGTGTTGACCTTGAGCGTCGAGCTGAAGCCCGCCACAACCCCTGTGTTGGCGATCCCCGAGGCCATCCCCCTCGACGCGCCGACGTGGGCCGCCAGCGAGCAGATGCGCGAGTCGCTCTCCCTGCTGCTCTCTATCACCCAGAAACTCGGGCAGCATATCTACCTGACCGCGCTCGAGGGTGTCTGGAGCACCGAGGTGGGCAGCCCGGAGTGGCAAGAGCTGGTGGCTCCGGCCATGCAGAACGCCGTCACCTTCGGCCAGGTGCCTGCTGGCAGCCTGGTCACCTATGCGCCGGCCGACGGCGGCACCGCTGGCCACCTGCGCGTGCCCTGGGAGGAGGGCGAGCTGAACGACTCGCTGGGCATCCTCATTGCGCCCGAGATCAAGGCCCAGGGCCTACGGGAGGGGCCCTATACCTACCGGGTCGACCATCCGCTGTTGGGCCAGCTCGAGGGTGTGTTCGTTCTGCACGAGGGGGGAGCCGGGCAACGTGACCGTGGACTGGGGGGCCGCCCCGGCCTGGCCGCGCTGGAGGGAGCCTACGCCTCCTACCTGTCGCAGCTGCAGCAGGCCGAGCGCGCCGAGCGCAGCCGGCGCCTGGGGCGTGTGGGTGCGGTGATCACCGGCGGGTTGGCCGCTGGGGCCGTGGATCTGGGTGTGAAAGCCCTGATCACCGACGCCAACAAGGATGCGCTGGACGCCCAGTACCAAGCGGCGACCGAGACGGGCGACACCCAGGCGGCCAACGGCTACTGGGTGGAGCGCGAGCAAGCGCGTTCGGCCACGCGGCGGGCCTGGTTCGGTGCCGGAGCGCTGGGAGGCGGTGCCGTGGTCGGCCTGGGCTTCAACCTGGGCAAGGCGAAGCGCGGGCGGGCCTTCCAGGGGGCGGCGCCCAGCTGGGATCCGCAGCACCTGGAGCTGGAGATACCGGCCCCCGCCGAGGAGCCGGCCGCAGAGGAGGCCATAGAGCCGAGCGAGGAAGCGTCGGCTGAGTGACGGAGAAGGTCGGAAGTATGGCCATGCCTGGCGACGGGGAGGAGCTGGGAGGGGCGGTCATCGATCGGGCTGACTACTGCCCCCTGGGAGACGTCATCGTCTCGAGCAGGTGGTCGAGCACCGAGAAGCGGACCTCGCGTGGCCAGTTCCCCTCGAGGCAGGCATAGGCCTGTTGACCGTACCTCGTCGAGCCCGACGTGAGCTCGCCAGCCCATGCCGACAAGTACCGGACCGCGCGGGAAGGCGCGTTTCGCAACGACCTCTCCAGAATTGTGCATGCGCCCATCAGCAGCGCGATGTCTTCAAGATCGTGGCTGGCATACGGCCCGCCCCACCGCGTGGGGTTGCGTGATGCATCTGCCTTGCACACCAGG
>CAYVQL010000551.1:0-4301 GCA_964454135.1 uncultured Enterobacterales bacterium
GCTCACCTGGCGCGGGTTTCACCGGATAGGGGCGGGATCGGGCGGTCGTTCACAGGTGGGGCTCTTCAAGAATCCGGGGGTCGCATGGAACCAGCAACCCGTCAAGGTCAACGACCACGATTTCCCCTCCGACGCCATCGGCAAGGTCGCCCCCTACGGCATCTACGACATCCAGGCCAACTGCGGGACGGTCTACGTCGGAACCTCGCGAGACACGCCCGAGTTCGCTGTCGACTCCATCGAGGCGTGGTGGATCGAAGAGGGCAGGGACCGATACCCAGGCGCAAAGGAACTGGCGATCCTCGCTGATGGCGGCGGCAGCAATGGCTCGCGCTGCCGTGGCTGGAAGCATGGTCTCCAGCGAATGGCCGAGCGTCACGGAATCGTGGTGACGGTCGCGCACTACCCCCCGGGCGCGTCGAAGTGGAATCCGATCGAGCACAAGCTGTTCAGCGAGATCAGCAAGAACTGGGCGGGACGCCCATTGGACAGCTACGAGACCGTGGTCAACTACATCAGCTCCACAACGACCAAGACCGGTCTCACCGTCCGAGCCCAGCTTGTCGAGCGGACGTACGAGAAGGGCGTCAGGATCACCAACCGTCAGATGATACAACTGCCCATCACCTGGCATGAATCACTGCCGAGGTGGAACTACACCCTATCGCCTGCCGGAATCGGGTAGTTATTCTTGCGCGGGCCCATAGCGGTCCACTCCACATAGATGGGGAGATACAAACCTGTATATCGGCTGGTCGAGAAAGCAGTTGCGGATGTCCGTCGAGCACCGGGCCCAGCCGGGCCGCGAAGGAATCCCCCTGACCCTGAGCGCGCGTGCCGGCGAAGAGGCGGTCGCCTTGGTCGTCGCGGATGGGGCCGACGACGCGCAGCTGGCGCAGGAGCGGGAGGCCAAGCCCACGCCAGCCCAGCGGGTCCTCGCGGCGCTCGAAGGCGCAGAGCGCCCCTTGCGCATGCGGCAGATCCGAGAGGGCTGCCGCATGCGCACCGCCACCCTGGTCCAGGTGCTCGCCGACCTCGTGCGGAGCGGAGCCGTCGTTCGGAGCGAGCAGGGCTGGAGTCTGCAGCCCGCCCTGCCGTTTCCATCGGCGGACGGGCCTAAGGGATCGCGGGGAAGCGGAAGCGGGAAACAAGGCCCGTAGCACAGGGAGAAGGCTCCTTATGGCATACGATGCCACCTATGGCTTCCGCTACCTCAAGCAGCGCGTCGGCATCGGCGCGGTGCTCCGCGTTCATGGCCTCGACCTCGGCCTGCGAAGGAGAGGCCGCCAACTCCGCGGCCCCTGCCCCCTGCACCAGGGCGACAACCAGACCGCGTTCCGGGCCGACCTGGAGCGCGGCATCTGGCGTTGCTTCACGTCCTGCGGAGGCGGCGATGTCGTCGACCTCGTGCGCAGGATCCTCAGCTGCGACCATGCCATGGCTGCCCGACACCTTCGGGGACTTCTCAACCACCCAGCTGCGACGCAGCCTCGCTCGATACCGCTGGCTCGGTCGGCGGCCCAGAAGCCGCCCCCCTTCAGGCCCTTCGCTTTCCGCATTCCCCTCGACCCGCGCCTCGCCTTCCTCCAAGTGGAAAAGGGCGTCGCGATCGCCACGGCCACGAAGTTCGAGGCGGGCTGGACCAGCCGCAGCCCGTTCCTGCGCGGAACAGCCGCCGTGCGCCTCCATGACCGGCACGGCCGGCCGCTAGGCTACTGCGGCCGAAGGCTGGACCCCTCGGCCGTGGTCAGGTGGGGAAAATGGCGCTTCCCCTGCGGCTACCCCAAGGCCGACAACCTCTTCAACGCGCACAGAGCCGAAAGGGCGAGAGACGGAGGCATCGTAGTCGTGGAGGGCCCGTGGGCTGTCCTGCGCCTCGCGCAGGCAGGCATCCCAGGCGCTGTGGCCCTCCTTGGCACCCGCATGTCGAAGCGGCAAGCCCAGTGGCTGGCCAAAGCGCCTGCCGTCATGCTTCTGCTCGACGGCGATCGCGCCGGCAGAGAGGGGGCGGAGCGCATCGCCTCCACGCTGGATGGCGCCACGGCGGTGCGAGCCTACGAACTGCCTGAGGGTAGCGAGCCGGAAGACACGACCGATGGCGAACTGCGCTCCATGGTCCGCCAACTTCTTCTTCCTTGAACTCGTACTCCTTCTGTTCGGAGGCCGCTCAACCCTGCATTGGGTAGCAGCCCTCGAACAACGTGACTGCGGTGCCCTCAAACAGCGAGGCGCCTCTCAATCGGGGTGCCTGCTGTGGTTCCGGGGCCGGCGCTCGCGGGCCGAAGCCTGGCGTCAGGGGATAATGCCCATCAGCCGATGAGCTCCCCCGCGTGAAGACGCTGGGCGAAGAGCGAAAAAGGCAGCACGCCGATGGGACCGGCCCGAAGTTCCTCAGCGCCCAGGTAGACCACCCAAGCTCTCTCGATGCCGCCGGCGGAGAGCAGGCCGCGCAAGGGCTTTCCCCAGTTGGATCGCCACCTGTTCCCCGCCTTCACTTCGATTCCCACGTGCCTCTTTCCCCGAGACCAGATGAAATCAACTTCGGTGCCCGAAGGCGTGCGCCAGTAGGACAGCTTGCCCCCGATGCCAGCGTAGGCGATATGGGCGCGCAGCTCGTGGAAGACCAGGGTCTCCAGCAGCGATCCCCGCTCCGCCCGCTCGGGCCGATCGCGCAGCAGTCCACACAAGGCCCGCACCACGCCCGCATCGAAGAAGTAGAACTTTGGCTTGGAGACCTCCTTGACCTTCAGGCGCGGATTCCAGGCGGGCAGCCACGCCCCCACGAGCGTGTCGACGAGCACGGAGAAGTACCGTTGGACCGTTGTGCGGGCGACGCCCGCGTCCCGGGATATCCCGGTGACGTTCACCACCTGTCCGTTCATGATGCCGGCCACTTCGAGGAAGCGGTCGAAGGAACCCAGGTCCTTGACCAGGGCCTCCTGCTGGATCTCCTGCCGCAGATAGGTACGGACATAGGCCTCCAGGACGTCCACGGCATGTTGGGGTTCTGCGCACAGCTTGGGCAGGCTGCCAAATCGAAGCATCCGCTCCACATCGACATCCGAACCCAGCTCCACTGCGGTGAGAGGGAAGAACGAGCGCTCGAACACACGGCCGGCCAGGAGATCCACATCGGCCCTGCGCAGCTTGCGCGCGCTGGAGCCGCTCAAGGCGAAGCGTAGATCATCACCATGCGCTCCGATCAGGGCGTGCACCTCGCGCAACAGGGCGGGGATGCGCTGCACCTCGTCCACGACGATCCAGGTTCCCCGATTCAGGGCCGCCACCTGCCCGTAGAAGAGATCGGGATCACGAAGAAGGCTCAGATAGGTCTTGGTCCGCAGCAGATCGAACCAATGGGCGTCTGGCAGGACGGCGCGCAGCCAGGTGGTCTTTCCCGTGGAGCGAGGCCCGAACAGGAAGAAGGAATGGTCAGGGGGGCGGAGGGTTCTTGTATACATCGCGAGCATTTTTACCGTTAATCCGCCCGTTGTCTATGCATGACTGCATGCAATCGGCGCCAGCCAGCGTCCAGTGCCTATGACCGGTTGGTTTCTAGTGCCCCTACCTGGAGATCCGTATCCACCTCTGGCCCGGGGGGTGCATGGTGGTTCGGCCGTGCTGAGCCTGCTCCAGTGGGCCTCCGCCTCTGGCTGAAGGCAATCGCGTCTGGGACAGGACTGCTGGCATTGGTGAGGGCTGGATTCGAGGGAGCGGCGGCCGGCCACCCCGTGCGCGGGTCGTCATCAAGAACCGAGTGCGCCGCCCAAGAGCCTGCGCCATGCGGGGCCATCGGCGTGGGCCGATTGGGCGCACCTCGCGAAGATCCAATGTCTTCGATCAATATGGAAGAATGCGCCTTATGGAGAAAGGCCGTTTGATTGACGGACTGGGCCTGATCGTTCAACATCCTCCGGATGCTCGACTCTGGAAGCCATACCGCCTCGAACGTACTCGGGCGCCTGAGCGAAGGGATCCTGGAACGCGTTTCCGGGGCGCTGGCTCTGTTCGGCGTGGGATGCTCGGTGTGGGGAGCCAGGGAGCCGGTGGTCCCGGAGAGCGAGACCCAGGGATGCCAGACGACGGTCGATGAGGTCATCGAGGTGGAACTTGTCGAACTGGGGCGGGAAGAGGTGACTGGCCGAGAGGAGGCGCTCCGCAAGCTGATGGCGAAAGGCACGGCGGAGCAGCGGCTTGTGTTTCGAGCCGGGGTCGTCCTGCTCGCAGCATTCGAGGGATGCAGCATCCCACCCGTTCCGGTTCAATCATCCACAGTTACCAATACATGAATCACGCGCCGA
>CAYVQL010000552.1:0-4279 GCA_964454135.1 uncultured Enterobacterales bacterium
CCTGGTGCGACGCGCCCGATCCGGCCACGCCCCTGGTGGGCCCATGGACAGAGCCGCGCGATCTTCAGCACGGCCTGCAGCTGCTGCAGAACCTGCAGCAGGTGCGCCGCCTGCGCGTGCTGGCCCTTGGGCGGGCCTACCAGCTGGCAGCCCAGGATCGGCTCTACGTCGAAATGGGCTACCACAGCCTGGGCGGCCTGGCCAAAGACGGCCTGGGCACGACCACGCGCACGCTGGAGCGCCACCGCAACCTGGCCCTGGCCATCGACGAGCTGCCCCCGCTGCGGGATGCCGTGGAGCAGGGGCTGGACCTGTCCCGCGCCCAGAAGCTGGCCGATATCGCCTGCGAGGAAGACATCGAGCAGTGGCTGCACGTGGCGAAGTGGATCGGCGTGGGCGAGCTGAACCGCGCAATCGAGCTGGTGGGCAGCAGCAAGCGCGTGGCTCAGGCGCTGCTGGCCTTGTACTGCCAGGCCATCGCCGCCGCGCAGGAATTGGTGCCCGGCGCCGCGCCCATCGGGCTGGCGCCGGTCGAGGAAGAGGCCGCTCCGGCCGCAGATGACGATGCGACAGAATCCGGAAACCAGCCCCAGGCCCCTGCGACAAGATCCGGAAACGGGCCCCGCGCCCTGAAGCTGGCCGTGGCCCTGCGGGCCGTGCTGGCGCCCCCGCCCCCGCCGCGCTGGGTCACGGTGCACGCCGATCTGCCCGCCGCGGCGCGCTGGTTCCTCGAAAACGTGCGCCCCGAACCCCAGAAGGGCTTCGGAAAGGTGAAGGAGAGAGACGATTTCCGCTGCCAGAACCCGGAATGCCGCCGCCGCACGCTGCGGGCCCACGCCCACCACTTGCACGAGCGCAACAAGGGGGGCGGAAATCTGCTTTGGAATGGCACAACCGTCTGTCCCGCCTGTCATCTGCGGCTGATTCACGCTGGGCGCGTCGCCGTGGAGGAGATCCAGCTCGAAGACCACGGCCTGGTCGTGCTCTGGCGCTACCCGGGGCGTGTGGTGGCGGTGTTTTGAACCGAACGATCTTCGGGAAGCCGGACCGACGGCAGCCTCGGGCCGGGGCGCCGGGAAGGATGCGCTCTTCGTCCATCTCCGTGGATGAGCGGCGCGACGGCCAGGGGTGGGGAGGTTGGGTGTACGGGGTGGGGTCAGGTTGTTTGTCACCGCGGCGGCTGTCGCTTGGGTCTGGGCACGGTCCCCACGGCCCACGGCCCACGGCCTACGACCAGCGGGTAGAACTGGCGAAACCCGAGACTAGCAGCGCCACGCCCCCAACCACCAGGGGCGCCTTGGAGCGCCGAGGAGCCGGGGGCCGCCCGGAGGTCTCCATCGGACCGGAGCTCGGTACCTGGTAGCGTGGCGGCACCAGCGTCGCCGCGGGCGCTGGCCGCGGTTCATCCCGCCGGACCGGCTGGGGCGGCGCCATGGGCGCGAGCGACACATCGTCCCGCCCTGGCGACCGGGGCGCGCTTGACGCAGCCACCTCGCTTGGAGCCCCAGCCGAGGCGGAAGGATCACCTGACGCGGTGCGCTCTTCGCCCAGGGCAGCGTGCGCCCCCTGCTGCGAGGCGAACGAGCGCGGCCCCGTCGGCCCGGAGGCTGCGCCCGGCATCGGAGCCGCAGGTTCGCCCTGCTGGGGCGTCAAGGGCGCACCCAGCGGCGCTCCTGCCCCGGGCGGCTGCGCCTGCAGGGAACCGCGCCGCGGCTCGGCCGACCGGGGCGTCTCTGCCGCCTGAGAGAGCGCATCCCTGCTCAGCTCCACCGTGCCCGGCGGCCGCGCCCGCCCCACGGCCCCTGTGATGCCGGCTTCCTGCGGCAGCTCCCCCCGCAGCTCCTCCAGCAGCGCCAGCGCCTGTCCCGCGTCCCGCGGCCGCCGCTGCGGGTCCTTCTCGCTCAACCTGCCCACCAGCTCGGCCAGCCAACCCGGGCAATCCGGCCGCGCGCCGCGCACATCCGGCGCGCCCACCCCCATATGCCAGCCGATCTTGGCCCCCGGAGGACCCTGGGGGCAAGCCGCGCGCCCGGCCAACAGCTCCCAGGCCAGCAGACCGCTGGCGTAGACATCCACCTGCGGATCGGCTCGCCGGCCCCCCGCCACCTCGGGCGCCAGGTAGTCCATGGTGCCCAGGATCTGCCCGGTCTGGGTGGCCTGGCTGCCATCCGCGGCGCGGGCGATGCCGAAGTCCACGATCTTCACGCGGCCGTCCTGGCAGAGCACGATGTTGCTGGGCTTGATGTCACGGTGCACCACGCCCTGGCCGTGGGCGAAGGCCAGGGCCCCCAGCACGGACTGCAGGATGCGCAGGCACTCGACCAAGGGGATGGGCCCCTGGTCCAGGCGACCGTGCAGATCCTGCCCCACCAGCAGCTCCATCAGCACGGCCGGCGCCCCCTCGCCCAGGTGCAGATCGCGGAAGCCCACGATGCCCGGATGCTGCAGCTCGTTGAGGTGGCCGCACTCGCTCCGCAAAGCCTCGATGAAGCGTGCATCCCCCGCCAACCCCGCGTGCATCAGCTTGATGGCCACCTGCAGCCCGGGATGGTGCAGGTGGACCGCCCGGTACACCGCGCCGTAGGTTCCCTCGCCCAGCTTCTCCTCCAGGCGGTAGTGGCCGACCAGATCCCCGATCATCGCTGCAGGCCTCTCGCTCCTAGTTCTGGCGTTCTGCCCATATCACGCCAGGGAGGTCAGGAGCAGGGCTGGGAGCGCGGGCGGCGGAGAGGACGGAGGAACAGACTCTATTAGGACGGGTCACTGAAATCTCGGAGCGCAACTCCGATATTTCATGTTATTACTGATGCATGATCCGGCGCCCCCAAGACATGAACCGCATCCGCCAGCTGCTCGCCCAGTTCCCGGTCGTCGGCATCATCGGCGCCAGGCAGGTGGGCAAGACCACCCTCGCGCGCATGGTCGCCGCTGACGAGGAGCAGGTGGAGTTCTTCGACCTCGAGCACCCCACCGATCAAGCCCGCCTGGCCGACCCCCTGCTGGCGCTGGAGCCGCAGCGGGGCCTGGTGGTGCTGGACGAGATCCAGTTCCAGCCCAGGCTCTTTCCCATCCTGCGCGTTCTCGCGGACAGGCCTGGGTCATTGGCCCGCTTCCTCGTCCTGGGGAGCGCCTCGCCCGCGCTCCTGCGACAGGGCTCCGAGACGCTCGCCGGGAGGATCGCGTGGCATGAGCTCGGTCCGTTCAGCCTCGATGACATCGGAACCGACGACATGGACAAGCTCTGGCTGCGAGGCGGCTTCCCGGCTTCTTTCCTGGGCAATTCCGATCCCGCCAGCGCGCAATGGCGCCAGGCCTTCGTCAGCACCTTCCTGGCGCGCGACCTGCCGCAGCTCGGCATCAACATCCCCGCGCCGACCATGCGGCGCTTCTGGACCATGATCGCGCACTACCATGGTCAGACCTGGAACAGCTCCGAGCTCGCTCGCGCCTTCGGAGTCAGCGACAAGACCGTCAAGCGCTACCTGGACCTGCTCACCCAGGCCTTCGTGGTGCGCCAGCTCCAGCCATGGTTCGCCAACCTGCGCAAGCGCCAGGTCAAAGCGCCCCGCGTCTACCTGGCGGACAGCGGCCTGCTCCACGCGCTGCTGGATCTGGACTCCATGCGGGCTCTGCTGTCCCACCCCAAGGTGGGAGCCTCCTGGGAAGGCTTCTGCCTGGAGCAGGTCGTGCGCCGGCTGGGTGTCCGCTGGGATCAGTGTCACTACTGGCGTGTCCACCAGGGAGCGGAGCTCGACCTGCTGGTCATGGCCAAGGGTCGCCGGCTGGGTTTCGAGTTCAAGCGAACTTCCGCACCGAGGCTCACCCGATCCATGCGCAGCGCCCAGACGGACTTGCAGCTCGACGAGCTCACCGTCATCCACGCGGGTTCAAAGAGCTTTCCCCTGGCGCCCGGCGTCCGCGCCCTGGCCGCGGGCCAGCTGCTGGACGGGATCGAACGCTTGGCGCATGGATGAGGCGGAGTCACTTCGCCTTCCCCGCCGCCCGATCCACCGCAGCCAGCACCTCCGCCGGCACCGGATGGCTCCTCCGCGTCGCCAGGCTCACCACCACCATCAGCGCCCACGACACCCCCACCCCCGCCAGCATGGGATGAACGCCGCTGGCCGCACCCAGCCCCAGCACCTTCCAGAAAAACGCCACGCCCGCCCCCCCGAACATGGATGACAGCGCCCCCGGCGGATTGGCCTTGCGCCCCCACCCCGCCCCGCCGTAGGCCGGCCGCAAGGCGCGGCCACGGCCCGAGGTGGGGAAGGCCACG
>CAYVQL010000553.1:0-4264 GCA_964454135.1 uncultured Enterobacterales bacterium
TGGGCTGGTCGCAGGCGTCGACGGTGCTGGCCGCGTCGCCGTAGCCGTCGCCGTCCGCGTCTTCGTACCAGGTGCTGGTGCCCGTCACGTCGCCGTCGTCGTCATCCACCAGGCCGTCGCAGTCGTCATCGATGCCGTTGCAGGTCTCTTCGGCGCCCGGGTAGACGGCCGGGTCCGTGTCGTCGCAGTCGGCCTCCACCGTGTCCTGGCAGTCGATCAGCCAGTCCATGGTCTGGATCCAGAGCTGCTGGTTGTCGCGGCTGGCGGACGGGTCCGGGTCGTTGATCTGCTGGTAGCCGTAGGCCGCGAAGACCTCGTTGTCGGCCGAGAAGACCACGCGACCGGCACCGTACTCGATGTAGCCGTAGACCGGCGTGCCGCCGTAGGTGGCCAGCACGGTCACCGAGGAATCCGCCGTCATGGTGGAGCCGTAGGCCCAGAACACCGAGCTGATGCCGCTGCTGATGTCGTGGCTGCTGTCCCAGTCGTCGATGGCGACCCAGGAGATCAAGTCCGAGTAGCCGTGGAACTCCACGCCCAGCTCGCTGGCGATGGGGTTGATGTACTCCTCGTTGAAGTCGGTGATCAGCAGCAGGCCGCCACCGGCGTAGACGTAGTCCAGCACCGCGTCCACCTCGTCGCTCGAGAAGGCGGAGACAGGCTCGGCGATGACCATCGCGTTGTAGTCTTCCATCAGCTCGACGGTCAGCGCGTCGCTGCTGTTGGCGCCCCAGGCGTAGCCGGCGTCCAGCAGGTCGTCGGCCGCATAGCCCCAGGCGTGCTCGGTGCTGTAGTTGTAGGGGTCGCTGTAGGTGTCCTCGCCGTGCACCAGGTCGAAGAGCACGTCGCACTCGGCCTCGACGCCGCAGCTGGTGTAGCCGTCGCCGTCGGCGTCGAAGTCCTCGTCCACGTCTCCGTCGCAGTCGTCGTCGATGCCGTTGCATTCCTCGGCCGCGTCGGGGTTGATGCTGGCGTCGTCGTCGTCGCAATCGCCATCGCAGCTGGCCCAACCGTCGCCGTCGGCGTCGAAGTCCTCGTCCACGTCGCAGTCCAGGTCGTTGTCCACGCCGTCGCAGGTCTCTTCCTCGGCGCAATCGACGACGCCATCGCCGTTGACGTCGATGTTGTAGGCCGCCGCGGGCAGGGAGTCGCTGGTCTCTTCTCCGTCGCCGTCGTCGTAGGTGACCCAGGCGGCCTCGAGCTCCACGTAGGGGGCGTCGGAGTCGCAGTCGCGCTCCAGCAGGTAGCTGATCTCGGCGCTGTCCAGGGTGGTGCCGCCAGCGGTGCCAAGCACGTCCACGGCCCAAGAGAGGGTGAGCGTGCCGTCACCGTTGTCGGTCTCGGCGTCGGGCTCCACCGAGAAGCTGCCCGCGGTCCAGCCGGCGGGCACGATGTCGTAGAGCACGCCGCTGCCGTCGTCGTAGCCCACGTTGCGGCTCACCAGGCTGACCAGCACGTCGGCGCCGCTGGCCTCGGCCAGCTTGCCGGCGGTCAGCACGGCGTGGCCGGCCTGGTAGTCCCAGATGTTGTACTGGGCTTGCACGCCGTAGGTGTCCGCCCAGTCGTACAGATCGTCGACGCCGTCGCCGTCTTCGTCGGTGGCGTAGCTCTGGTAGTAGGCCAGGCTGCCGGGGATGACCTCGCCCAGGTAGTCGAAGCTGGCGCCGCCCGTAGCGTACTGGCCGTTCTCCACGCACCACCAGGCGTCCTCGCCTTCGTAGGGGTAGTAATAGGCGTTGGCCGTGGTCCAGGAGCCGTAGTAGACCGCGCTGCTCTCGCCCGGGGCCAGCTGCACAGGCGCGTCCACGACGCTGTCCTCCACGAAGAAGCTCTGGGTGAGCTCGGAGGTGTACAGGGCCTGCCCGTCGAGGCAGATGTCGTAGGGCCCGGCGTTGGTGAAGCTCACCACGGCGTTGGAGTCGGACTCGATGTCCAGCCAGCCGCGGGCGTGGGCCTGCCACAGTGAGAGGCACTCGTCCGGGACCAGCTCGGGGCAGTCGTCGTCGCCGCAGTCCAAGTCCTCGTCCACGTCGCCGTCGCAGTCGTCGTCGAGGTCATTGCAGGTCTCGGCGGCGCCCGGATTGACCGCCGCGTCGCCATCGTCGCAGTCGGTATCATCTTCTACGTAGCCGGAGGGCATGGCGCAGGCCGTCGCCGCGCTGCCCGCGTCGCCGTAGCCGTCGCCGTCCGCGTCCGCGTACCAGGTCGCCTGGCCCGTCACGTCCGCGTCCTCGTCGTCGGTCAGTCCGTCGCAGTCGTTGTCCTGTCCGTCGCAGACCTCTTGGGCGCCTGGGTTGGCGCCCGTGTCGCTGTCGTCGCAGTCCGTGGCGTCGGTCACGTAGCCGCTGGGCTGCTCGCAGGCCGTGGCCGCCGCGCCCGCGTCGCCGTAACCGTCGCCATCGGCGTCGGCGTACCAGGTGCCCTGCCCCGTCACGTCGCTGTCGGCGTCATCTACGAGACCGTCGCCGTCATTGTCCAGGCCGTCGCATTCTTCGCTGTCGAAGCAGTCGGCCAGGCCGTCCGCGTCGCTGTCCATGCCTTCGTCGATGTCGCCGTCGCAGTCGTTGTCCGTCCCGTCGCAGACCTCTTCGGCGCCCGGATTGACCGCCGCGTCGTCGTCGTCGCAATCGCTGGCGTCTTCCACGTAGTTGGTGGGGGCCTCGCAGCCCATGACCGCGTCGCTGGCGTCGCCGTAGGAGTCGCCGTCGGCGTCGAGATACCAGGTGCCAGTGCCTGTCACGTCGCTGTCTTCGTCGTCGACCAGGCCATCACAGTCGTTGTCGAGGCCGTCGCAGACCTCGGAGGCGCCCGGGTTGATGGCCGCGTCGCCGTCGTCGCAGTCCGTGTCGTCGGCCACGTAGCCGCTGGGCTGGTCGCAGGCCGTCACCGACGAAGAGGCGTCGCCGAAGCCGTCCCCGTCTGCGTCCGCATACCAGGTGTCTCCGGCCAGGTCGTCGTCCTCGTCGTCCACCAAGCCGTCGCAGTCGTTGTCCACGCCGTCGCAGACCTCTTCGTCCATCTCGTAGGCGTAGGAGATGTCCACGCAGTAGAGCAGCCCGCCCGGGTTGGTGTAGGCGCTGCCGCCCGACTGGGCCCAGTTCCAGATCTCGAACTCCAGGCTGTTCTCGCCCTCGACGATGTCCGCCGTCAGGTCCCAGACATCCGAAGGGGCGAAGTAGTTGTACTCGGTGCTGTCGGAGCCCACGGAGCTGGAATTGAGCCAGACCTCGTAGGAGTTGTCGGCCCCTATCTCCAGGGAGGCGGACATGTCGTAGAAGCCGGTCTGCAACTCGAAGTCGCGGAAGATGGAGTGGATCTCATCGCCCTCGGGATCGGTCTCGTACTCCTCGTCCCAGATCCACTCGGCGCCGTCGATGGAGACGGTCCAGCGCGAGTTGTCGTCGTAGGTCAGCACGGCCCAGCTGCCGTCCTCCAGCAGGTTCAGGCCGTCCTCGGCGGAGCAGAAGGTCTCTTCGACCAGGCATTCCTCGAAGCAGTCGGCGAAGCCGTCGCCGTCCGTGTCGAAGCCCTCATCGACCTCGCCGTCCAGGTCGTTGTCGATGCCGTCGCAGATCTCCTCCTCGACGCAGGAGACCACGCCGTCGCCGTCCACGTCCAGGTTGTAGACCGCGGCGGGCATGGAGTAGTTGGTGCTGTAGCCGTCGCCGCCGTCGAAGTAGACGCTGGCCTCGGGCAGCTCCAGGTAGGGCACGTCGGCCGAGACATCGCGGCTCAAGGTGTAGGTGATCTCGACCACGTCCAGCGTGATGCCGCCGTAGGTGCCGCTGACCGAGACGCTCCAGGTCAGCGTGGTGCTGCCGTCGGCCTCGACCGTCTCGCCGTCGGGCTCGGTGCTGAAGCCGCTGGCGGTCCAGCCTTCGGGCACCGTGTCGGTCAGGGTGCCGCTGGCGTCGTAGTAGCCCAGGTTGCGGTCGTAGAGCGTGACCTTGACCGCGCTGCCGTCGGCCTCGGCCAGCTTGCCGGCGGTCAAGATGCCGTAGGCGCTCTGGTAGTTCCAGATGTTGTAGTCGGCCTGCACGCCGTAGGTGCCGGCCCAGTCTTCCTTGTCGTTGACCCCGTCTCCATCCTCGTCGGTATCGGTGTAGATGTAGTAGGCCAGCGCATCGGGGATCTGCTCGCCGAAGTAGTCGTAGGTGGCACCCGCGGTGGCGTACTGGCTGTACTCCACGCACCACCAGGCCGGCAGCCCCAGGTGTAGGGACCCGCGCAATCCCGCGTCCTGATTCCCTGGATGCGCCGCCCC
>CAYVQL010000554.1:0-4256 GCA_964454135.1 uncultured Enterobacterales bacterium
CCCCCGCCCCCCCCCCGCCCCGCCCCCCCCCCCCCCCCCTGCAGGGGTCAGGATGTCACCATTACTATTTCCGCTACGATCCCCTCGAGAACGTGTTCGTACGGGCGGGTGATTTCCACCAACTCTGATTCTGCTCGACACCCTCGTGGTCGTGGGCGCTAGCGCTCGCAGATCCGGTAGAGGAGCGCCCGGTCCCGGGCGTCGTTGGCCAGGGTCCAGGGGGCGTAGGTCTCCACAGGTGGGGCACCGGCCACGACGAAGGCATGGATATTTGCGCGCCCCTGCGCGGTGTGCGCCCGCGGGCCCCACCAGCGGTCGGGGATGGCCAGCTCGTCCAGCAGCTCAAGGCAGGTGCCCTCGGCGGGCTCTTGGGGCCAAGGCGCCTCGGCTACCGCCATCAGGCTGCCTAGGGGCGGGCGTTCCTCGTCCTCCAGGGCACGCCAGCCCAGCACCTCCAGCTCGTGCTGCCAGCCCCAGTGCCCGGCAAATGACCCGGGCTGGGCATCCAGCTCCTGGGCCCGCAACTGGACCCAGCGCGCCAGCTGCGTTCCAGCGCGTGCCTGATGCAGATCGTCGATGGCCACGCCCGCGGCCACCGCCAGCTGAAGGGCCAGGGCCACCCCGATCCAGATCCGTGACGGTCGCAGGCGCAGCCAGGCCAGCCAGACGGCCGGCAGGAAGGGCAGCCAGTAGCGTGCGGCCGTGAAGCGCAGGCCCAGCAGGAAGAGCAGGCCACCGAAGGCCCAGGCGGCCAGGAAGAGCCGCTCGGCGCGATCCTCGCCCGAGGGACCGGGCAGCAACACACCTGTCAGGGCCGCTCCGCCGGCCGCTGCGCACACACCGGTCCACAAGCTGGGCCCTAGTCGCATTCCCGAGATCCAGGCGCCTATTAGGCCCAGCACCGCCCCCAGGGCAGCCCCTGCCAGCGCTCTGTAGCGCCCCAAGACTGGCAGCACGGGCAGCATCCCCGCCGCGCCCAGCATGGCCAGGGCAGCCACCAGCTTGCGGAAGACATCCCGGCCGCCGCCGCTGACCGACTGGAAGCGCCCCATGGCCAGCAGGTGCAGCTCGCCGTAGGCCTGTAGGTCGTGCAGCAGCAGCAGGCCCATGGGCAGGACCGCCAGCAGTCCGCTCCAGGGCGCGCGCCGCCGCAGCAGGGCGTAGAGGGGCAGCAGGGGCAGCAGGGCCAGACCGCTGTAGCGGAACAGCGCCGCGCAGCCCATCACCAGGGCCCAGGCCGCGGCCGAACGCTGGTTCCCGCGATCCGTGGCGCACAGAAAACCAGCCATGCCCGCTGTACAGAGCGCCAGCAGCGGCAGATCGGGCGTCAGGCTATGGGCCGCCAACAGCGCCACCGGCGCCGTGCAGAGCAGGGCGGCCGCCGCAGGACCGTCACCCCCGAAGCGCTCCCCCAGGCGCCAAGCTCCCCAGGCCGCCAGCAGCAGCCAGGGCAGCATCCACAGGTGCTGCCAACAGACCGGCAGCTCGGCCACCGGTGCCAACCACCAGCCGATGCCCGGCGGATTGGAGAGCACGTCGAAAGCCCGCTCGGTGTTGCCTTGCCAGTTGATGTCGATGGCATGGGGCCGCCAGGCATCCAGGCGGGCCCCGCGGGCCAGCGCCAGGAAGTTGGCGTCGTCCACGTGCACCGGCTTGCCCACGAAGGGCAACACCAGTCCACCGAGCAGGGCGGTCAGGGCGAGAATCTGGGGCTGTCGGCGAGAGGACACGGAGATCACCTGGCAGATCTCCTCCATCCTATCTCCTACACGCGCTCACCGACGATGCCGCCTCACCAGCCCGACCAACATCGCCCCCACCCGCCCCTTCCATGAGGAGGCCGAAGAAGTCAAGCCCGAATTCATGAGGACCACAGTTGGAGGTCCGCGAGCATCCGGATCCGCTGGGTAGCTACTCCCAGCCTGTCTTCCTCTCGCGCAGCGCGATCTTGGGCTGGCCGCAGAGGCAAGAGAGCGCCGGGCCCCCTGCACAAGCCGACCGCAGCCTCTGCGCCGCTTGCGGCGGAGAGGTCTCTCACGGAGTTGGCGGATAGCCAGGTCCGTGAGAGAGTCGGCGCGGAAGGGGTGGCGCGACCTTGCCGTCGCGGGAAGCCCAAGTAGATTGCGAAGTGGAGGAAGACGGGCGGCGTTCGCCTCGATGGGCGCCGTCGCAGCCACTACTCCCGATCTCCATGCCGTCGCAGACCGGGTTCGTCCGCCAGCCCTCCTGCCCGCTCAGGGCGCCACCCGCTCATCACGCTTCCATCCGCAGTCTTGTTGGGCCGGTCGTGGCCCGCTGCACGTTGTGGTCCGACCAGGCGAGACGCTGCTATCTCCACGACGGGCTTGGCACGCAGCGGGATCGCTGGTGGCTGGCCCAGAGGGGCGGCCGCAGTCGTCAGGACCGGGCGGTCGGGTGGCGGCCGGGGCGGCTGCCCGGAGGCTCGCCGACGTTGCCAGTACGAAGGTCATGGTATCGGAACAGGGCATGGGCTCCATCTGCCCGAGGGCGAAAGGTCGTGGTCTACGCAGCCTGCTCGCTGCGGCTGGCGTTTCTGAGGGGCTCGTACACCTCGCCGGTGACCCACAGGCGGTGCAGGAGCACGGCCAGCTTGCGGGCGACGGCCAGGATGACCTTGCGCTTGGCACCTCGCCCGCCGCGCTCGGCGAGCTTCAGCCCCCAGCGCCGTAGGTCGCTGTCCTTGCCGAAGGGTCCGAGGATGCGTTGGGCGCACTGCACGAGCAGGCGCCGGAGTCGGCTGTCTCCCGCCTTGGTCACCGGCAGCTCCTTGTCCACGTCTCCGGACTGGTCCCGCCGCGGGCGAAGCCCCAGGTAGGCGCCCACCTCGCGGCTGGATCGGAATCGACCTGGTTCCTCGATCGTGAGCAGGAAGGTCAGAGCCGTGATCGGCCCCACGCCGTCCACCTCCGTGAACATCTCCGTCTCGGGGTAGACATCGCGGCACAGCTCCTCGATCACACGAGTCTGATACCGAATCTTTGCCGTCAGCTCACCGATGATCGCCATCAAGGGCGCCAGGGCGTCTTCGAGCAGCTCGGGGATGGCTTCCGCCTTCTGGTGGAAGTTCGCCGTGGCGCAAGAGGGCATTCGCCCGCCGATGGCCTTCACTTGACCGCGCACGCTGTTGATCAGCTGCGTGCGCGACCGCACCAGGACCTCGCGGGACCGGAGGAAGGCAAGCACGCCCTGGGTGTCCTCTCGTCGGTGGCGGATGGGGAACAGCAGCTCCGGATCGACGCGTGCCAGCCGAGCCAGCGTCTCGGCGTCCACCTGGTCGCTCTTGCGGTCGTTGCTGTGGATCAGCCCGATCTTCCGCGGGTTGCCCACGATGACCTCCAGCCCGGTCTCGGCGAGCGCGCGGCTCAACCACGGGGAGTGGGGGCCCACCTCGATGGCGATGCGGGCACCGGTGAGCAGCCGCCCTCCCTGCTCGCCCCGGCGCGCTGATCACACCGGAGCCGTCACTTCACGCTGGCTCGGAGCCGAGACGCAACCGGCCCGCTGAACGGGTACCCCGTGTTTTCATTGGGAGCCTATGGCATCCCGTTTCAGGGGGCCGGCCTCCTCATCACATCTCCAGCCACGCGAAGCGCGCCCCGAGCTCCGCATCCCCCAGCCCGCAATCCATCAACGACACCACCGCCCCAGCCGCCTCACCGGCCTCGCCACCCGCAATCTCGAACTTCAGCACCTTCTCCGCAGGGCGCCACCGATTCACCCCCTCGCAGATATTGCGCACCACCGAGGCCGCCGCCTGTTGATCTGCCGCGCCTCATCACCGAAGCCCCGCGGCAGCGACCTGGTGAAATCCAAGCCGATCTTCCGCGCCTGCCGGGCGACGTGCCATGCGTCGAGTCGTTCGTGAGGAAAGGGGAATGTCCGGGACTTGTCCATGTGTACCTCCGTAACGCAGAGCCCGCCCACCCTGGGCGAGGGCTCACCCTTGAAGCGCAGCGGCCCTCGCACGCGGTGGGCAGGCTCAAGCGCAGGAGAAACACATGGACTAGTCCCAACGACCACGACCACCACGACCACCACGACCACCACGACCACGACCACGACCACAGCCACGAGGGCATCGAAACAGAGTTGATGGAAACCACCCGCCCCCACGATCACGCCCCCAAGCAGATCAAAGCGGAAATAGTAATGGTGACATCCTGACCCCCAATACGCACCATGACGGCCGTGGATGGCCTCGCGGACCCCGATTCGTACGCCGGATGGCCATTGAG
>CAYVQL010000555.1:0-4232 GCA_964454135.1 uncultured Enterobacterales bacterium
GGCCTGGTCGAACCAGAGGGAGTCGGCGGCGTCGTCGATGGCGCTGACGATGGTGGCGCGCAGGTCGGCGTCCTTGCCAGCCCACGTGAAGACCAGCGGTTCGTCGGCGTGGCCATCGCTGTTGAGGTCGGCGTAGCTGCCGGTGCGCTGGGCTAGGTCTTCCATCTGGGGCACGGCGCTGTCGCCGTCCACCGAGATGCCGATCAGCGTCCCGCCCAGGTCGGCCAGGGCTTCCACCACATGGCTGGAGCCGGCGTCGAAGGGGCAACCGCCAGGAGAGGGATACTCTCGCATGCCATCCTTGTCGCGGGCGTCGGGATCGCGCATCGTGGCGTCGGTGGCGTAGACCAGAAAGGCCCAGGCCGTGTCCCGGAAGCCGAAACCGCCGCGCTGGCCGCCGCCAGGGGTCTCGGCGTCGTAGCTCTGGCCGGCCTGGCCGCCGAAGGGATCGTCCTTGGAGGCGATGAAGGGCAGCACGTCCTGCAGGCCGTAGTATGTCCCGCCGCAGTCCTGGTCGTAGCCTTGGCCCGTGATGCCCTGGTAGAGCGCTTCCAGGGTCGATTCTGGGAAATCCTCGCCGAAGTGGTTGCGGGTTCGGTCCAGGGCTTCCTGCACCAGGGAGCTGTCCACAGTCACCTGCTGGCGCAGCTCGAAGGGCTTGTCCATGCCGGATCCCAGCTCGCCGTATCCGTCGAGGTAGTAGTTGTAGTCGTCGAAGGTGGCGAAGCCGAAGGCCAGGTTGTCGATGCTTGCGTCCAGCTCCGACACCAGCGTGCCGAACTCGGCGACCAAGGCCTCCAGCGTGGGCTCCATGCTCTCGGTGGTGTCCAGCAGGATGGCCACGTCCGCCACGGCCACGCTGGCCTCCAGGGTGAAGGCCTGCTCCACCTCGCAACGGGGCGGGACCACGACGTAGATTCCCTCGTAGGTGCTGTCGGCGTCGAGCGGATCGGAGCCGCGCTCCACCTCGGCCCGGTCGAACTGGCCGTCGCCGTCCGTGTCGGCGGCCAGGGGATCGCTGCCCAGGGCCAGCTCCTCGGCGTCGCTCAGGGTGTCGCCGTCGCTGTCCGGATCGCGGAAGTCGTAGCTGCCGTCGCCGTCCGTGTCCCGCGGCTCGCCGCCCTCCTCTTCGACGCCGCCCTCTTGCAGGTCGCTCAGGCCATCGTCGTCGGAGTCGTCGTCCTGGAAGTCGGGCGTACCGTCGCCGTCGCTGTCCGTGGGCACGCTCGCGAAGTCGCCCGCGCCGCCCTCGTAGAGATCGAAGATGGCGTCGTTGTCGGAGTCCTCGTCCACGTGGTCGTCCAGGCCGTCGAGATCGCTGTTCACGGGATTCTCGGGATCCTCCCCGAGCTCCGCGCTGTCCGGGATGCCGTCGCCGTCGTTGTCCTGATCCAGGAAATCCGGCGTGCCGTCGCCGTCGAGGTCCCGCGGGCCCTCCTCGGTGGCGCGCGCCTCGTACAGGTCGGGTAGGCCGTTGTCGTCGCTGTCCTCGTCCAGGAAATCGGCCACGTGGTCCTGGTCGCTGTCCACGGGCAGGGTCCAAAGATCCTCGTCCCCGGCCTCGTAGGCGTCGTCGATGCCGTCGCCGTCCGAGTCGGGATCTTGCCAGTTGGGCGTGCCGTCGCCGTCCGCGTCGTCGCCGCTCTCGCCCTCGTGGCAGTCCAGGATGGTGTCGCCGTCTGAGTCCACGGCCGCGGAGGGCGAGGCAGTGTCCAAAGCGTGGGAGCAGGCCGCGGCCGCCAACCATGAGACCAGGATCAAGCGACGCGTCATCCGAGCTCCTCTTCGGGGACCAGGCAGGGCCGAGGCAAGGCCTTGCGGCGGTAGACGAAGATGCGCGGGATGCCGTTCTCGCGGGGGTAGATGCGCGGTTCTTCGTAGCAGCGGCCGAGGTAGGCCTTGAACTGGCGGTCCTTGGGATAGTACCAGTTGGGCGTGACGAAGTGGGTCACCTGGTCCAGCTCCACCTGCCGGATGACCTCGCGGCGCGAGAGCGTGCCCAGCTGGAACCAGCGCGGGGCGAGGTCGGCCAGGTCGGCCGAGACCTTGTCTCCGGTCTGCAGGGCCACCAGGTCGACGATGGTGGCGTGGCCGAAGAGCGTGCCGCGCTCCTCCTCGGCCAGATCGGCGGCGATGCGCTCCGCGACCCAGGGCTCGGCCACGCGGCCCATCTGGGCGTGGGCGTGGTAGGGCAGCCAGGCGTAGTCGCGCCTGTCGCGCTTCTCGAAGAGGGCGCCTGCGCCGGTCCAGCCCGCCGCTGTGGCGGCGACGATGGCCAACAAGGCCGTGACTGCCAGGCCTGGGGCCTGGGCGTCCAGCCCCCTGGATCGCAAGCGCCTGGCCAGGCGCCAGCACCCGACGCCGGCCGCGAGAGCGAGGAGCGGGACTGCTGGGCCAGCGTAGTGACTCTGTCCGCCCTGCATGCAGACGACACAGAGCAGGTGCAGGCCGGCCATGGCCAGCAACAGGGTGGCGGGCTCGCTGGACCAGGCCCGCATGGCGCCGAGTGCGCCGGAGCGGGTCCTGCAACCCGCCAACAGCGCGGCGGCGAGAGCCAGCAGCAGCAGAGGGATATTCTCCAGCGCCAGGATGCCCAGCCACCAGGCGAGATCCACGTCCTCTTCAGGCGCGGCGCTCAAGTGGTAGAGGTGGTGGCCCAACAGATCCTGCCAGATGCCGTGGCTGCCGCCCAGCCAGAGCCCGGCGCAGACCAGAGCGGGAAGACCGACCGCCAGCAGGGCGAAGCCGACCAGGGCGCGGGGCTGGCGTCGCGCCACGAGCAGCGCGGCCAGGCCGATCAGTACGAGCCCGTGCTGGCCCGTCAGCAGGGAGGCGGCGGCTGCCAGGCCGGCCAGGCTGGGGCGCCCCAGTAGCGCGAATACGACGCAAGCCGCGGTCCAGAACGCCACCATGCGCATGCCGGTGAAGCTGCAGCTGGCGGCGATGGCCGGCGTCAGCAGATAGCAGATCGCCGCGGCCAGGCCGGCCCACCGGCTGCGGAGGGCCCAGCCGGCCCAGAGCAGCAGGGCGGCGGTCGCCAGCGTGGCGCCGGCCACCAGGCAACGGCCGGCCAGCAGGGGCGGCAGGCCCAGCTCGATCAGGGCGGCCGGCGCCAGGATGGCCAGGGGCGGGCGGGCGCTGTGCAAGGTGTCGTAGAGCGCGGCGCCCTCGGCCACGCGCCGGGCGACGTAGAGGTGCACGTTCTCGTCGGACCAGGTGCTGTGGAACCTCAGGAAGTGCTGCCGCAGCAGGAAGGCGCCGGCGGCGAGGGGGGAGAGCCAGAAGAAGCCGGCTGCGAGGGCGCTGCGTACACGAGCCGGCATCACATGCCCAGGCCGCCCAAGAGGATGTAGACGGTGCCGGCATCGTGTGCCATGCCATTCGCATAGAACGTACCGATGGCCATGTCGGGAATGGCATCGCCGTTGACATCGCCGGCCTCCGATACGCAATATCCTGCATTGTCCCCTGCATTCTCTCCTATCAGACGTGCATCGGCGTTGCAAAGGTCATAGGTGCCGCTGACTGGACCGTAGACCAGATAGGCGGCGCCAGCGCTCGAGCCACCGGAGGAGTCGCCCTGCGCGCCGATGAGCAGGTCGCCGTAACCGTCCTGGTCGACATCCCCGACCAAGGCCACAGCGCCCGTGCTGAAGCCATAGCCGTAGCCCAGCAGCACCGCGCTGGCGGCACTCAGGTCGATCTCGCCGGTGACCGGTCCGAGCTGCAGGTAGGCACCGCCGCCGATGTCGAGGCCTTTCGCACCGATCAGCATGTCCGGCAGGCCATCGCCGTCCACGTCGCCTGACATCGAGAGATCGCCTCCCGCGTACGCGCCGCTTTCGCCGCCCATGAGCTTGGCGTGGGCGGCGGCCAGGGACTGATGGTTCGTGACAGGGCCTTTCACGAGGTAGGTGGCGCCTGCGTATTCATAGTTCAAGCTCGCCAGGTTCGCTCCGATCAGCAGGTCGTTGAAGCCGTCGCCGTCCATGTCACCGGCAGCCAGGCCGATACCGGCGCAATCGGATGTATCCTCCGCCTCCAGGCCGATGGCGGTTCGCAATCCGAAGCTCCCCCCGCCGGGCCATTCCGGACCGCCCGCCACGAGATAGGTCCCTTTCCAGGGCTCTTCACCCCCCCCCAGAACAGGAAGTCGCCGTAGCCATCCGCATCGACATCCCCTGCGCTGCAGACGCGATAGCCCGCCATGGACATGCTCCCGCCGTAGAAGA
>CAYVQL010000556.1:0-4225 GCA_964454135.1 uncultured Enterobacterales bacterium
CAGGAAGACGAGCAGCGCCGCCACCGCCCCGGCCGCTACCGTCCTGGCCGAGGAGGCCGGGGCGGCGGACCTTGATCACGGCTCCACCCGGGGTGGGAAGTTGATTGCCCGCCATCATGCATGAAGACCCTCAATCCCCGCTGGCGATCACGACTCGGAAGCCGGCCTCGGACCAGCTGGTGTCCTGCGACAGACCGTAACGGACGGCGCTTCGGACCCGGTATGGCGCGGACGTAAAGGAACCGCCGCGACGCGCGCGCTGGTCGATGTCGCCCTTGGCCCCCACAGGATCGATGACATCGCCCGCGTAGGTATCGTTGGCGTAGCCGTCGTTGCACCACTCCCAGACATTGCCGGACATGTCATGGAGGCCCCAGTTGTTGGGGTTCCGACCGGCCACGGCATGCGCGCTGTCATAGGAGGAGCCGCAGTACCACGCCAGATCGCCCAAGAGCGACTTGTCGTCGAGCTCCAACCCGTCTTCGCAGCTGGTCTCGGTACCATCCACCAGGTTGCCTCCATTGTGCAAGGCGGCCTCTTCACCTGCCCGGGCTGCGTACTCCCACTCCGCCTCGGTGGGCAGCCGGTAGCCCCCGCAGGTGTAGGGCATCTCGGGCGCCGTACAGGTGACCTCGGGCGCTTTTCCCGAGCAGTCGTAGCAGACGGGCAGCCCCGCCTGCGTGGAGAGGAGGTTGCAGAACCAGGCCGCCTCGTGCCACGTCAGCTGCTCCACGGGGCAGGATCCGCCGCAGTTCTGGTCGTGGGCCGGGTTGTAGGAGGCGTAGCGCTCGAACTCGTCCTGCGTGACCTCCGTGACGCCGATGCAGAAGGACTTGGTGAGCTCCACGTTGTGGGCTTGTTCGTAGCTCTCGTTGCACCCCACCTCGCTCTCGGAACAGCCCATGATGAAGCTGCCCGCAGAGACATGGATCATCTCCAGCAGGGCCTCGTCGCAGTGGAGGTCCGTGTCGGCGTCCGCGTCTGTATCGCTATCGCTATCGCTATCGGCGTCCGCGTCGGCATCGCTGTCGGTGTCGCTGTCGGTATCGGCGTCCGTGTCGGCATCGCTGTCGATGACGCTGTTGGTATCGGCATCCGTTTCGGTGCCGGGCGACGTTTGCTCGCCGGACTCGCCACGGTCGAGCCTGCAGAGGCACGCCGTGCAACAGAACAGAGGCAGGAGCAGGGGCAGGAGCAGGGGCTGGAACGACATGGTCACATCCTCGTCGAGGACGCTCCAGTCTACCCCATCGCCCGCCTGATGGTGCTGCTGCTGCCATCTCAGGCTGATTCACGCCAAGCGCGTTCCCTGAGGGCCTCCCTCAAGTTGGGCAGCGCGCGACCCGCCGGGGGTACCGCTGACAGCCATCGCGTAGCGGGAGCCTGAAGCCGCCTGCCAGCAGCGGAAGGCGCTGATGTAGACAGAAGTCCGCCCGGTCGCCCGAGAACACGGGCGGAGCGAACGCTCGGACTCCGGAGTGGACTGGCCGATAGTTGCCATACTTCGCAAAGTATGGCAACGCCGCCTACCCACTGATCGGCCGCTCCCTGGACAAGACCCTGCCCGGCCTGCGCGATTTCTACCTGGTGGGCCAGTGGCTGGAGCCGGCCGGCGGCCTGCCGCGCGCAGTCTTCTCGGGGCGGCACCTGGTGCAGCTGATCTGCCGGGAGGATGGCAGGGAGTTCGTGGCCAGCTGAACGGTCTCAGGGGCTCTCGAACAACCAGATCCGCCCTCTGTCCGTGTCGTGGCTGGGCGCCGCCACCAGCAGGTCGTCCTGGCCGTCGCCGGAGAAGTCGCCCACGGCCAGGGACAGGCCGAAGCCCTCGGTGGCAGAGGAACCCAGGATGCTGACGGCCGCGTCGGAGGCCAGGCTGGTGGAGCTGGAGAGATGGGCGCCGCTGAACAGGTAGACCACGCCCGGCTCATCGGCGCCGCCGCCCGTGTAGTAGGCGCTGTCGGGCGCGCTCACCGCCAGATCGTCGTGGCCATCGGCGTCCAGATCGCCGCTGGCCAGCTGCTGACCAAAGCAGTCCGCGCCATCCCCGGCGATGGTGATGTCCGCCAGGGTCACGCTGACATCGCCTGCCAAGGAAGCCGCATCCCAGAAGACATAGACCTCGTCCTGGTACGCGCTGGCCAGGACCAGGTCGGCGTTGCCGTTGGCGTCGAAATCGGCCAACTGGGGCACCGCCGGATCGTTCAGGTGGGCGGGGGCCCAGTCGCCGTGGAACTGGATGTCGTAGACGTTCTCCACCTCGTCCGAGGAGACCGCGCTCACATCGCCGTAGATCACGAAGACAGAGCCCGAGTAGTCCGTGTTCGAGTACCGGCCCTCCGGGTCCGTGCCGCACGCGGACAACAGCAGATCGTCGTATCCATCGCCGTCCAGATCTCCGCCCCCCAGGGAGGTGCCCAGGAAATCGTAGCCGTCGGTGCCCCACCAGCAGACGTCGTGACCGAACTTGAGGGAGAGCGAAGCGGAGGATCCGAGGGAGCTGCCCATCATGGCGTAGACGAAGCCGCAGTAGTAGGTGCTCCGCAGACAGGCGCTGGGATCGCCGTAGAAGAGGTCGGCCAGGCCGTCGCCATCCACATCCAGGTGGCTGAGCACCCGCACGTAGTCGCTGCCGCTGCCGTTGGTGTCGGAGAAGATGACATCGGCGGAAGCCGGACCAAGGATGCCAGTCAGGCTCGAGCCGCCGTAGTACAGCCCGGCGGCGATGCTGCTCGAGTAGCCCTGGTAGTCGGTGCCGCCGGTGAAGAGGTCGGCGCTGCCATCACCATCCACGTCTCCCTGCAGCGGGCCCATGGTGCCCAAGTAGTTGTAGTTGGAGCCACCTCGCACTTGCAGGAAGTCCACGTCGTCGAAGGCCCCGCCGTAGCTGGCGTAGGCGCTGCCTTCCGCCGCGTATACGAACCCGCCGCCATTCCTGCCGTAGGTGGCCCCGGCCAGGATGTCCAGGTCGCCGTCCCCGTCCAGATCGCCCAGCGAGAGCGCGTCGTCATAGCCCAGGTACGCGCCGAAGGGACCATCCAGATAGCCGGCGGCTGAGGAGGTGTCGAGATCGTCGGCGGAGCCGTCGCAGTCCGAGTCCACGCCATCGAACCAGTCTTCGAGCGCGCCGGGGTAGGTGTCCGCGTCCGTGTCGTCGCAGTCCGTGCCGCCGTAGTCCTCGTGCGGGTCGCCGTCGCCGTCCTGGTCGTCGTCGTCGGCCTCGTCGCAGTCGCTGTCCACGCCGTCGTACCAGGTCTCCTCGGCCCCTGGGTGGACGGTGGGATCGCCGTCGTCGCAGTCGTCGCCCCCTTGGGCCGCGTCCACGTAGCCGTCGTCGTCCTGGTCCTCGCAGCTGTCCAGGCCGTCGCAGTCCTGGTCCGTGCCGTCGCCGCAGATCTCCTCTGCTGCGGGGCTGACCGCCGCGTCCTCGTCGTCGCAGTCATCGCCGCCGTAGCGATCGGCGTCGTAGCCATCGCCGTCCTGGTCGTAGTCGGACAGGCCGTCACAGTCCTGGTCCGTGCCGTCGTACCAGGTCTCGGCCGCGCCCGGGTGGATGTCGGCGTCCGTGTCGTCGCAGTCGCTGCCGCCGTAGTAGTCCACCTGGTAGCCATCGCCGTCGGCGTCGTAGTCGTCGCTGCCGTCGCAGTCGCTGTCCACCCCGTCGTAGATGAACTCGGGGGCGTCGGGGTTGACGCTGCCGTCGTCGTCGTCGCAGTCCGCACCTCCGTAGAGATCGGAGTCGAAGCCGTCGCCGTCGCAGTCGAAATCGCTGGCGCCGTCGCAGTCGGCGTCCACGTCGTCGTAGCAGGCGTCGCTAGCGCCCGGATGCACGGCGTCGTCGTCGTCGTCGCAGTCCGCACCGCCACGTGAGAGGGCGTCCTCGCCGTCGCCGTCGCAGTCGTAGTCGTCTTCGCCGTCGCAGTCGCTGTCCACGCCGTCGTAGCAGGCCTCGCTGGCGTCGGGATGCACCGCCGCGTCGTCGTCGTCGCAGTCGTCGCCGCCATACTCGCTGCCCTCGTAGCCGTCCAGATCGCCGTCGTAGTCGCTCCAGCCGTCGCAGTCACTGTCCACGCCGTCGCCCGGCGTGTCGCTGGCGTCGGGGTTGACCGCCGCGTCCTCGTCGTCGCAGTCCGTGCCGCCGTAGGCGTCGGCGTCGTGGCCGTCGCCGTCGCAGTCGTAGTCGCTGGCGCCGTCGCAGTCGCCGTCCACGCCGTCGTACCAGGTCTCG
>CAYVQL010000557.1:0-4178 GCA_964454135.1 uncultured Enterobacterales bacterium
GAGTGCCCGTCATCCTGACCCACGATGCGCCGAACCGAGTTCCTGCGGCTGCACATATGTAGGAGGCCTGCTCCAGTGCGCTGGGGGCGAGGGATGCCAGGGCCGCGTTGGACTCGATCCACAGGTAGCCCACCGACACCAGAGACGACAGCTCGATGGCCACGACGCCAGCACAGGAGGCGATGGTCAGGTATCCTCCGACGGCTTCGAGGTTCGCCAGTCCGTCCAGGTCCGTGATCGCGGCGTCCGAGATCGTGAGATCTCCGGCCAGAGAGATGAGGGAGAGCAGGTCGAGAGTCGCCAAGAGGGGGTTGTCCGAGATCTCGATGTCGGAGACGGTGGTGAGCGCCGACAGCTCCAGGCTGTCAAGCACCGGGTTGCGCGTGACCATCAGATCGTCAGCCTGGACCAGGGCGGGGAGGTCGACGGCGGCCAGCCCGAGGTTGTCGATGATGTGCAAGGAGTCGGCGGCGAACTCCAGCAACGGCAGCGCGAGCCCCCCGGACAGGTCGTTCCGCTGTACGAACAGAGAGCCCACATCCACCAACCCCGAAAGATCCAGGCTGTCCAACAGCGCATTCCCGCTCACATCCAGATCCAGCGTCACGCTGGCCAGCGCGGGCAGGCTGGCTTGTCCCAGCGCCTCGTTGTCCTGCAGCGCCAGGCTGCCCAGCACCGTGGTCAGCCGCTGCAGTTCCAGGGCCTCCAGCCCAGTCTGCGTGATGGTCAGGTCGCCGGTGACTTCTACCAAACAGTCCAGCCCGTCGGGGTCGGTCACGCCCTCGCCGGTGACGGTCAGGCTGCCGTAGACCCGGTCGTAGTCGCTGCAGAAGTAATCCACCACGTAGTCGGCGGTCAGCGTGAGATCCCCCAGGTAGGGCTGGGCCAGGCAGTCATCCTCGTCGGCCGTGCCGTCGCAGTCGTTGTCCAGGCCGTCGCTGCAGACCTCGTCGGCCAGGGGGTTCGCCTCGGGGTCCTGGTCGTCGCAGTCCCCGGCCTGGCCGGCGTAGCCCCAGGGCTGCTGGCAGGCAGTCATGCTGGCGGACTCGTCGCCGAAGGCGTCGTGGTCCTCGTCCACGTACCAGGTGCTGGCGTCCGTCACGTCATCGTCTTGGCCGTCTACCAGTCCGTCGCAGTCGTCGTCCCGCTCATTGCAGATCTCTTCCGCCCCGGGATTCACCGACGCGTCGAAGTCGTCGCAGTCCTCGCTGGCTGGGTAGCCGTCGCCGTCCATGTCGCCGTCGGGGGTGGTGTCAGCTGGGGTGGTGTCAACGGGCGGTGGCGTGTCCACTGGGTCCTTGTCCCAGCATGCGCCCAGCAGGGCCGCCGTGGCCAGAGCTGGCATCGACGTGGAAAGGAAGCGTATGAAGCTGTACATGGCTGTTCCTCCGAGGTGAGAGGATACCATGGCGCGGGGCAGGGTGCGGGTGTCTGGCGCTGACCCCGGGGGCGGCTGGTGTGACGGGATTGGGGCTTGGGTGCCAGACACCCACCCCTCAACGCACCCAGAACGAGAACCAGTAGAGCTGGCTGTAGTCGCCGTAATCCTTGTCATAAATGAACGAGGCGATCTGGAACCCTCCGACCTCGCCGCCGTGGCTGACCTGGTAGACGCCGGCGAGGACGGGGTTGTCGTCCTTCGTGCCCTCCACCAGCGTCGAACAGGTGTAGGGCCAAAAGGCCTGCTCTTCTTTGCTCCAGCAGGATGCAGGCTCCGAGCAGTTCCAGTCCATGTACGACACGCAAGCGACCTCCTCCCATGCGCCCGCCACATCGGCGGAGAAGAAGGTGGAGGAATCGTCGTAGCTGTAGCCGAAGAGGAAGACGTCCAGCAGCGACTCGCCGCCGTTGGGGATCTCGACGGCTGCCTCGAAGGACATCGTGTCGCCGGTGAAGTCGTTGTCGGACCACTGGATGCAGGTGCTTTCTTCGCTCCAGTCGGTCATGTTGTTGTACATCTCGGTCATCCGCGCTTCGAAATCGGCCTGGGAATCCCCATCGTACCAGCGATCCCAGCTCACCACTTCGGTCCAGCCGCCACCGTCGGTGCTCATGTCGCAGGCGTAGGGCTCGGCACTGCCCGAGCCCGTGGGATCGAGGTAGTAATCTCCGTCAGAGGCCTCGGCCTGGTCAGCCAGGATCTCGGCGCAGCTCTCCGCTGGGCAGGTCTCGGTGCCCAGCTCGCAGCCACCATCCCCCGTGTCCTCGCAAGCTGCGAACTCGGCATCTCCGTCATCGCAGTCGCTGTCGTCCGAGACGTAGCCCGTCGGTTGGTCGCAGGCCTGCAGCGCGCTGTCGGCGTCGCCGTAGCCGTCCCCATCGGCGTCGGCATACCAGGTCGAGGCCCCGCTGACGGCGCTGTCGTCGTCGTCCTGCAGGCCATCGCAGTCGTCGTCCGTGCCGTTGCAGACCTCGGTGGCGCCGGGATTCACCGCGGCGTCGCCGTCGTCGCAGTCGCTACAGTCGGCCACGTAGCCTTGTGGCTGGGAGCATTCGTGGCTGAGCGACCCCGCGGCGCCGTAGCTGTCGCCGTCAACATCGGGGCACCAATCCGTACCGTCGGTCAGGCTGTCGTCCTGCCCGTCGGCCAAGCCGTCACAGTCGTCGTCGATTCCGTTGCAGACCTCATCCGCGTAGGGATTCACCTCGGGATCGCCGTCGTCGCAGTCCTCGCCGCCCACCTCGGCCGCGGGCCAGCCGTCGTCGTCCACGTCGACCAGGTCCAGGCCATCGCAGTCCTGGTCGATGCCGTCGTAGGCCACCTCCTGCTGGGGCTCGCAGGCGACAGTGCCGGTGTCGCAGGGTCTGACGGCGCCAGGATCGGCGCAGGCGGATAGCAGGCTCATCACAAGACACGCAGCGGGGTCTGCACGAGCCATAGCGCCACCTCCGGATTCTGTACTGTCTATTTCGCATTATCGCGGAGTAGCTATCTCGCCGTCAACTTGGCGCTGGCGGGCCGTAGTTGTCTTGCACCAGAACCTGACGCTCTCGCAGAAATTATCAATTCCTAGTGCCAGACACCCATCTTATCTGCAGACACCTATCTGGGAGGGTATCCCCTACTCCGAAAGCGCCAACGAGACGCTGGTAGTCTCGCCATAGTCCGCGGCATCGGTCACGCCTGACGCAGGATCGCCCACGATGATTCCGATCTCGCCGCTGGGATCCATGGAGATGCTCACGGTCTCACACGACGATGGGTCAGCGTAGGTGATGAGCACCCTGACATCGTCGCAGGATGCGTCGGTGATCCACTCGAGGGAGAAGGCGTCGCTGCTGTCGTCATAGACGGAGTCCTTGTCATCGGTGGTGTCACCATCCGAGCCAGCCTCGAACCCACGGGAGCTCTTGAGGCACTCGTAGTCCGTGACCTCGGAGACGCCGAAGATTGGATCTGTCACGGGCAGGTTGGATTCCCAGATGTACCCCTCGATGGTGATGCCTGAGGAGAACTGCACGTCGAACTGCTGGGTCTCGTAGTACTTCTCACGAGTTCCCTCATGGAACCGCAGGTACAAGGATTGAATGTTCGAATAGGCCGATCGGCCCAGGTGGGTGAGGTCCAGGTACGAGTGGAACTGCTCGCGGACCACGACGAGATCCGCATCGGGATCGGGTGTGATGGTGGTGAAGCCGGTGTCCACGATGGGCGCGCAGCCGCTCCCGCAAGGGCCCGTAGCCGCATCGCCGTCGTCGCAGTCGCTGCAGTCGGCCACGTAGCCCTGGGGCTGGGAGCACTGGTGGCTGGTGGAGCCCGCGTCGCCGTAGCCGTCGCCGTCGGCATCCAGGCACCAGTCCGTGCCGTCGGCCAGATCGCCGTCCTGGCCATCGGTCAGGCCATCGCAGTCGTTGTCCTGTCCATCACAGACCTCGGTGGCACCGGGATTCACCGCGGGATCGCCGTCATCGCAGTCGCTGCAGTCGGCCACGTAGCCTTGGGGCTGGAAGCACTCGTGGCTGAGCGACCCCACGTCACCGTAGCTGTCGCCGTCGGCATCGGGGCACCAATCTGCACCGTCGGTCAAGCTGTCGTCCGCTCCGTCCGCCAGACCGTCACAGTCGTCGTCGACACCGTTGCAGACTTCATCCGCGTAGGGATTCACCTCGGGATCGCCGTCGTCGCAGTCCTCCCCGCCCACCTCGGCTGCGGGCCAGCCGTCGCCGTCCACATCGAT
>CAYVQL010000558.1:0-4164 GCA_964454135.1 uncultured Enterobacterales bacterium
AGCGTCCATCCTGCCGTCTTCTTGGTCTTCCTTGCCATGGGGCCTCCTTGCTCTTGACTGGCTACGGCCAGCACGGGGATACAAGGCCCACCCTACGGGGAAAAAGTATGTCGTATGTATGGCGTCCAGAGGCGATCTCTCGATAGCCACAACGACGAAACCCAGCCAAAAAGGCTGGGTTTCGGATGGTCGGGGTGGGCGGATTCGAACCGCCGACTTCCTGCTCCCGAAGTATGTCTGCAGCGGCGGTGATCCTTGTGGAATGCAGCTTTTCGTGGCCTCCGAAGAGCACTGAAGTGCGCCGAGGAGCATTGAAAAGCTAGACTGTCTAGCAGGGGGTGACCCACCCATGGCGGGGCCGGAGACCGCTCCAACGGACGCCGGCCCCGATACGGGGCCTTGGCCTCGACATGAAGTTGGTCATGGTGTTGTGGGCCGTTCTGCTGCCGGGCAGTCGGCAACGGCCAGCCCCTGGCCGGCCATGGTGACCGCCGCTCCAGGCGAAGATGTGGCGAGCTTCGGCGATCGCCATTGCCTGGGGGCACAATGTGCTCTTGATGGGATCGTCAGGCTTGGGCAGCCTACGGCTCGGCAGGGCTCGGCAGGGCTCGGCAGGTTGACGTCGGCACCTGGAATCGCAGCTGACCTGACTCAGGCTCCTCATGGATATCCGTCATCGTGCGCCTGGGATCGGGCTTTGCCAACCACAGCGGCCGTGATCCCTGGCCTCCTGTAGGATTGTCGCTCGAACAGGAGGATCGAGCGGCCTCCGGTGCTTCCCGCGCACCCTTGCTGCCGAGAGCTGCACCTCCTATGGATCGCGATGCCAGCGCTTCAGCCTGTCGACAGTCTTCCAAAGGGCGACGTGTCATGACCGATATCTCCGCCAACCACGAGCTGCTGCAGCGGTGGGTGGGAGATCGTGCTACCGTCGGCACGAACGACGGCACTTCGTCTCGAGTCCCCAACGGCTCTTCGGAGGGAGCTTCATGAGCTGGAGGTTCGAGCCGCGCCGCATGATGGAGCTAGCCGTGTCCGTCATGCTGGAGTCCGTCTCGGAGGCGCGCGAGGACAAGACCAGCCCGCTGGTGGGCGCGGTCCTGGTCAAGCCAGACGGCAGCACCGACACCGCCTCTCGTGGCGAACTCCGCGACGGCGACCACGCCGAGTACACCTTGCTGGAGCGCAAGAATAGGGCCAGCCGGCTCGACGACTCAGTGCTGTTCGCGACCCTGGAGCCCTGTGCCCCTGGAGCACGGTCGCACCCCAAGCTGGGCTGCGCCGAACGCATCGTGCTGGCGCGCATCAAGGAGGTCTGGGTCGGCATCGAGGACCCGGATCCGAAAGTAGACCGGAAGGGGATCAAGTACCTCCAGGACAACGGCGTGATCGTCCATCTCTTCGACCGCGACCTGCAGGAGCAGATCCGAGCCGCAAACGCCGAGTTCATCGAGCAAGCGGAGGCCCGGGCAGCGGCAGCGCGAGAGGTGAAGGTGGAGAGGCTCGTGGAGCTGTCCAGCCTGGAGCGTTCACCCTACACCACGGAACTCGTAGACCTCCACCAGGAGTCCCTGGAGCGCTACCGGGCGCTCGCCGGGTTGGCCGAAGAAGTAGGATCCCCCGCCTTCAACCGCCGCCTGTGCGGCCAGGGCCTGCTGCGCGAGGCGGGCGACCAGCCCCAGCCCACCGGCTTCGGCTTGGTGCTGTTCGGCAGGGAGCCGCGAATGCGCGTACCCCAGGCCGGCCTCCTGGGCACCCTGTTCTACGCCGACGGCCGCGAGGAGGTGCGCGACTTCGACGGTCCCGCGGTGGGGGTGCCGGAGCAGGCCATCGGCTGGCTGAAGGACAAGCTGCCCAATCCCATCAGCCGAGGGCAGGCACAGCGTCGTGAGCTTCACGAGGGCCTCCTCGAGCTGGTGCGAGAGGGGCTGATCAACGCCCTGCTCCACCGCGACTACTCCATCGAAGGGGCGAAGTGCCACCTGGCCGCTAATGCCGACAAGATCGTGATCAAGAGCCCCGGCCTGCCCGTCGAGCCCATCACCATCGAGCAGTTGTCGGCCTTCGACGCGCCTATGCTCAGCCGAAACCCTGTTCTGCACTTCGTCTTCTCCAAGATGAGGCTCGCGGAAGAGCGCGGGCTCGGCCTGCGATCCATGCGCACGACGGCCACCGCAGCTGGACTCCCGCGGCCCGCCTACACCTACAAAGCTCCCTATTTGGTGCTGACCATCTTCCGCCACGAGATGGCCGCGGCTCCCGAGGGCAGGGAGCGGGCCCTGGCGGAGCTGAACGATGCCGAGCGGGCTGGCTGGGCCTGGATGGTCCTCCAGGACGGCTTCACCACCGCGGACTACGAAGCTGCCCTCGGGCTGCCGAACCGCACGGCCCGTAACCACCTGAAGAAGCTGACCGACTCCGGCCTGCTGATCCGCCGAGGCAGGGGGAGGGCGACATCCTACGAGGTCGCGCAGTGATGGAGCCGGCAGCCACTCGAAGACGATGAGGAATCAGGCCAGGGATCCGGCCAGCATGGCCCGAGTGGGCGCCCATAGACGGAACCCGTGCCCAATCGGGCCATGAATGCGGCCAATGTGGCCCGAAAAGGCCATCCGGCAATATGAAGATGGCAGACCAGGCCACGCGTGGCTTGTGGCTCGCCAGAACCTGATCCATGGCCAACAAGGCAGGAGAACGGAGGTGGGCCTGCCGCGGCTATGGAGAGCTCCAGCCATCGGCCAGACGCTTGTGGTTCGCCAGAACTTGTTCCATGGCCAACAAGGCAGGAGAACAGGAGAACGGAGGTGGGCCTGCCGCGGTTGATGAGTGCCCCAGCAATCGGCCAGACGTTGCCGAGGAGACCAGGGCCAGCCATCCTGGCTCCATGGTTCAACTCCTCGTCCTCCTCGCCCAAGGCCTCCGCGCCCTCCTTCGCAGCCGCGCCGATCTGGCCATCGAGAACATCGCCCTTCGCCAGCAGGTCGCCGTGCTCAAGGGAAAGCGGCCCAGGCCTCGCCTGTCGTCGGCAGACAGGCTCTTCTGGGTGCTGCTCAGCCGGTGCTGGCCCGGCTGGGAGAACGCGCTGCACATCGTCCAGCCTGCAACCGTCGTACGATGGCATCGGGCGGGTTTCCGGCTCTGGTGGCGGTGGCGCTCGCGTCCTCGGCGTTCGGGCAGGCCGCCCATCGAGCGGGAGGTGCGTGACCTCATCCACAGGATGGCGCTCGAGAACCCGACCTGGGGAGCGCCCCGGATCCATGGCGAGCTGCTGAAGCTCGGCTTCGTGATCTCGGAGCGGACGGTGTCGCGGTACATGCCGACAAAACCAGCGCCCAAGGACGTGGTGGACCGCTGGAAGGCCTTCCTCCGCAACCACCAGGAAGCCATCGTCGGGATGGACTTCTTCACCGTGCCGACCGCGACCTTCGACGTCCTGTACGTCCTCTTCTTCATCCACCACGACCGTCGGCGTGTGCTGCACTTCGGGATCACCCGCCACCCGACGGCGACCTGGGTGATCCAGCAGCTCCGAGATGCCTTCCCCTACGACGAGGCCCCTCGGTATCTCATCTTCGATCGAGACAGCACTTTCAGCCTGGAGGTCTTGGCCGCGATTCGCTCCTTCGGCATCATCCCCTCGCGGACTGCGTTCCGGTCGCCTTGGCAGAATCCTTTTGCTGAGCGCTGGATCGGCAGCGTACGCCGGGAGATGCTGGATCACGTCGTCGTCCTGGGAGAGGCGCACCTACGCAGGCTGCTCTGCGAGTACGTCGTCTACTACCACAACGACCGGTGCCACCTGTCCCTGGAGAAGGACGCTCCCGAAGGGCGATTGCCTTCGATGAGGCCTTCCCACGATGCCAACGTGGTGGCCCTGTCGCGGGTAGGCGGCCTCCATCATCGGTACGAGTGGCGGGAAGCGGCCTGACCGCGGCTCCCGCCCGCCGGCTTGCCCTCCCGGATCATCAGATCATCGACACCTTGTGGGTACCGAGGTGCGCACCGGCGAGGGCAGCGTAGCGCTGGTGACTGCCGGCGCCGTCCTGTGAGCCCCGTGCCCTGCCTGCCGCGTCCGAGCGCCAACGGCGAGGGGCTCTGCCGATGGCATGATGAACTCCGAGCCGCGGGTGTGGTCGTCGTGGATGAGGTTCTGACGAGGGACAG
>CAYVQL010000559.1:0-4163 GCA_964454135.1 uncultured Enterobacterales bacterium
GAAGCTCCTCGAACTGTCGGCAAGACTGGCGGCTTCTGTTCGGTGCCCGTTTTTCTGTTGCTTTATCTGTATGTTCTTCCTCCGGATGCCCGTGAGGGGAACGGGTCTCTCGCATGGACGAGCTTGGGACCGAGCCGGTTCGCAGCGAGGTGCGGACGCCCATCGATGAGGGAGAGCTGGAAGCCGAGCTGGAGAAGCGCCTCTCCGAACTGGTCAGCGACCTCGAGCTGCTGGCGGGCGCGTGGGGGACGCGCTCCGGATGCTGTCGGCGGGAGGCGCCGTCGCCAGCTCATGGCGGCGGATCGGCGGGATTGAGAACGAGGATCAGAGCCCCATTCCGCCCGGCACGAGGTAGGCGCCTCCCCGGGCGGTTTGACAGGCTCGGTGGGCGTGACGGACAGCGCTGCCGTCGGCGGCCTGGCCGTCGCCACGCTGGGCTCGACGACGCAGCTGGTGCTGAATGCGGTTCGCGTCCGCAGTGCCAGGTGCGGAGCCGTGACGCGACGATCCCTGGACAGCAGCGGGCTCCTGGCCGACTACGCTCCCTCGCTCCCAGCAACCCGCCCTCGGAACATGTACCCCCAGCCGAGCTCCGCCACGAAGGAGGGCTCACGGGTGGCCGGGCAGTAGCCGGCTCCGGCGGCGACCAGGAAGGTGAAGCCGCCGGGCGATCCTAGCACCATCCTGCGCGAGCAGGCCGCGCCGGACTCGGCCTGTCCTCACCATCACCCCGTGGGATCCGCCAGCCGCCCCATGAACAGGATGCTGCCGGTCAGGTCGTCGCGCAGCAGGAAGAGGAAGGGGTGGTCGGCGTGGAAGCTGGCGGGCCCGGGGCCAATGCCGCCCGTGTCCGACCCGACCACGGCCGTCGCGCCGCTGGCCACCGTGCCCTCCTCGAAGACCAGCACGTAGGTCTGGTGGTAGACCTCGTCGATGCGGATGTTGCCCTCCACCTCGGCCATGGCCGTGAAGTCCGCCAGCTTCCAGTCGAAGGCCGTGGGCATGCCCAGGGCCGAGAGCGTCTCGCTGAGGGCCCCCTCCCAGCGCAGCTCGAAGCTGGGCAGCTCCAGGTCCACCAGCTCGACGGCGAGCTCTTCGACCCAGGCGTCCAGGCTGGCGGTGGTCAGGGCGGCCTCGAGGGCGGGCAGCCCGTCGGCCTCGTGGGGCAGCAGCACCAGCATGGAGATCTCGTCATCCACATAGGGCAGCTGGACCATGGCGAAGTCCTCCTCCGCCAGGTGGCCGAAGGAAGCCTCGAGCGACATCATGTCTACCGTGGTCGTGCTGCCGTCGGCCAGCTCGAAGTCCTCCTCTGCCGTGTACTCGACGTCGAAAGGCTCGGCCCAGGTCGCCATCAGGTAGATGGCGTTCGTCAGGACGATCAGCGTGCTGCTGTCGATGGATCCCTTCGGCAGCAGCTCCGGGATGGTCTCGTAGGTCTGCTCGCTGACCCATGCGTTGATGGCCTTCCGCGAGCCCTCCGAGTCCTTCTTCAGATCGAGCTCCTCCATGGGCGCGCCGTAGTCGTCCGCGTTGATGGCCAGGAACTCCTTGCCCCAGCTCTCGCCGCTGTTGCCCCAGAGCTTGTTGGCGATGGCCAGCTCGTAGGCGCGGCACTTGTCGGGGCCGCCCAGATCCTGCAAGAGCAGGCCGTACTGCTCGTGGAAGACGCTGTCGTCCACGCCGATGCCCAGCACCTCGCGCATCTCCTCGGCCGTGCTGCCCCCGGCGCCGGCGTAGGTCATGGCCAGGGCCGCCGAGACGCTCATGGGGGCGAGGAAGAGGTTGCCCTCCTCTTCGGCCAGGACATGGAACAGCTGCCAGGCGAAGTCGTTGTTGCCGCTCACCACGGTAGCCATGTCGCCCTTGGCGCTCGTGACCTCCCGCGGCACGCGATCGGCGTCGCCGCATTCATCGGTGTCGGTGTCGCTGTCGGTGTCGGCGTCCGTGTCGGCGTCGGCGTCGGTGTCGGCATCCGTGTCGGCGTCGGTGTCGGTGTCGGCGTCGGCGTCGGCGTCGGTGTCTGTGTCCGCATCTGCGTCCGCATCCGTGTCCGCCTCTGGGCCGGACCCGCTGTCCTCTGTCTGCGGGTCGCAGCTCAGGCAGAGCAGCAGGCAGAGCGGCCATAGCTGTCCGGTGTCTCGCTTTCTCATCGTTTCCTCCTGTGTTTGATGGGTCAAAAAGACCACTCCCTAGCGCGCCCTGCCCAGGACGAGGTGGGCCGTGCCCGCTCCGCCCGCTCCGCTGGTGTCCTGCGGCGCGCCGATGAACAGATCGTCCAGACCGTCGGCATCGGTGTCTCCGGCCGTGGACACCGACCAGCCGGCGTAGTCGCTGGAGCTCACACCCAGCATCATCATCGAGGGGCTCCCCAAGGACAAGCTGCCGGTGACGGGCCCCAGCACGGCGTACGCCGCCCCCGCGTAAGACTGGAGGCTGCTCTCGCCCGGGACGCCCACCAGCACATCCGCCCGCCCGTCGCCGTCCATGTCTCCCGCCGCATCCACCGAGAAGCCCGCCGTGTCCCCCACGTCCTCCCCCATGAGCTTGGCGTGGGCTTGCCCCAGGCTGCGCTCGCCGGTGGGCGGACCGAGCACGACGTAGGCCGCCCCGGCCCAGCCCCCGCCGGTGTCCTCGGCGCAAGCTCCCACCAGCGCGTCGTCGTAGCCGTCGCCGTTCATGTCCCCGGCGCCGGCCACGGACCAGCCGGCGTAGTGTCCCTCTCCCTCTCCCAGCAGCTTGGCATCGGCGGAGGAGAGGGATTGGGTGCCGCTGATGGGCCCGTACATCACGTAGGCGGCGCCTGCCGACGCTCCCTCCGTGGATTCGTTGAGCGCACCGATCACGAGATCGGAGATGCCGTCGCCATCCATGTCGCCAGCTCCGGCAGCCGCCTCCGCGTAGAGCGCCACACCACCGGCCGAATCCCCTCTCGTCTCGCCCCGGATCTTGGCCTTGGCATCGCCCAGGTCCATGGTCCCGCTCTGCGGAGCGGGCAAGACGTAGACGGCGCCGGCTGTCGAGCTCGCTCCGCTCGCGGCCACGAGGGCATCCAGCTGGCCATCGGCGTCCACGTCGCCCGCAGCGGCCACGGCGGTTCCGGCCTGGTTCGACTCCGCTTCGCCCAGCAGGATGGCATCGGCCAGCCCCAGATCCGTCGAGCCCGTGGCGGGACCCAGGACGAGGTAGACCGCCCCAGCATCCTGGCCCGCGTCGTCCTGGTAGGGGGCTCCCACCAGGATGTCCCCATAGCCATCGCCATCGAGGTCTCCCACGCCGGCCACCGAGCCGCCCGCTTGGTCCCCGGGCTGCTCGCCCAGGAGCTGGTGGCCGGCCTTGGACAGGTAGGCGCTGCCGCTGACAGGGCCGTAGACAACGTAGGCCGCCCCGGCGTTGGTCCCTGCCGACCCCTCGAAGGGCGCGCCCACCAGCAGGTCGTCATGGCCGTCTCCATCCAGGTCCCCCGCCCCGGAGATGCTGCGGCCCGCGTTGTCGCCGGCCGAAGCGCCCGTGAGCGTGGCGTCGGCATCGGAGAGGAGGAGGTAGTCCACATCGCCGTCGCAGTCGTTGTCGACGCCATCCCGCAGCTCCAGGGCGCCGGGATGCACCTCGGCATCTTCGGGCTCGCAGTCACCCCCCGTGAGGGCGTAGCCTGCCGGCTGCTCACATGCTTCTACCGTATCGGACGAGTCTCCCCAACCATCTCCGTCTTCATCCAGGTAGTAGGTCACCAGGACGTCCTCGTCGATCTCCCCGTCGCAGTCGTTGTCCTTCTCGTCGCAGAGTTCCTCCGCGCCGGGATGCACGGCGCTGTCAGCGTCGTCGCAGTCATCCTGCGCCGTGTGCCCGTCGCCGTCGGCGTCCACGGCGATGCCCGTGTCCGAGTCCCAGTTCGAATCCGCGTCGGCGTCCGTGTCCGTGTCCGTGTCCGTGTCGGCGTCGGTGTCGGCGTCGGCGTCGGCTTCGCTCGACGTGTCCGGCCCCGAGTCCGCGAGCGACGAGTCGGGCTTGTCCTTGCAGGATGCTGCGGTGATCAGCAACAGGAGCAACGAGCGTGAGGTGCTGGTACTGGGCATGCGTGTCTCCGCAGCGCAGGATGGGCATTACATGAAAACGTACCATTCACGTTGGGTTATGGCAGGTAAGGTCACGCGTGCGGCGAG
>CAYVQL010000560.1:0-4162 GCA_964454135.1 uncultured Enterobacterales bacterium
TCACGCTGCGCTGCCGCTGCCACAACCAGCACGCGGCCCGGCAGGACTTCGGCGCCAGCCACATCGAGGCGCAGGTGGCGGCGCGGCGAAGGGCGGCATCCGGCGCGCAGACCCGGACGAACGGGACCCGGGGCCAGTTGAGCCTGCTGCCACCCGGGGCCGGCGCGCGAGCCCGAGCGCCCTGAGAATGGCGCCGCCGTGGACCTCATCCGGGGGTAGAATGGAGCTTGGAGGTGACAGCTTGCCTGGAAGGCCCCGCCTTCGGCTGATCCAGCGGCACCCGCAGCCTGGCGGATGCGGACCTGCGCCTGCACGGCGACGCTGTGGGCGACCAGGCCGGCTTCAGCCTGGCCGCGGCCGGCGACATGGACGGCGACGGCCATGACGACCTGCTCGTGGGCGCGCCGGGCAGCGATCTGGGCGGCAGCGACGCGGGCGCCGCCTTCCTGGTCTTGGGCTGGTAGCGTCGTGACCACCCCCGGCAGCGAGCTTCGAAATAGGGGAACCATGATCCGAACCGCCATCCTCACCCTGGGCCTGCTCCTGCCGGCCTGCCACGACGACGAGCCGGCCGACACGGCCTGCAGCTCGACCGCAGACGCCGACGGCGATGGCTACGACCTCTGCCTGGACTGCGACGACGAGGATCCCACCGTGCATCCGGGCGCCATCGACTGCCGCGACGACGTGGACAACGACTGCGATGGCATCACAGACGGGGACGACGCACCTCCACTGGGCACCTGGCACCCCGATGCCGACGGCGACGGCTACGGCGACCATGCCAGCGCCGCCAACGCCTGCGAGCAGCCCGCGGGCACGCTCGACGACGCCTCGGACTGCGACGACGCGGATCCCGCCATCCATCCCGGCGCCGACGAGCTCTGCAACGGCCTGGACGACGACTGCGACGGCCTCGCGGACGAGGATACCGTGGATGCGGGCACCTGGCATGAGGACGAGGACGGCGACGGCTACGGCGATGAAAACGATGCCACGACGGCCTGCGAGCAGCCCGAGGGCACGGTGGATGACGCCACCGACTGCGACGACGAAGACTCCGCCATCCACCCCGGCGCCGAGCCCGGCTGCGACGGCTTGGATCACGACTGCGACGGCCTCGTGGACAACGACGCGGACGGCGACGGCTACGCCGACGAGGCTTGCGGGGGGGACGACTGCGATGACGAAGACGCCAGCACCTACCCCTACGCCCCCGAGGTCTGCGAAGATGGCGTGGTGAACGACTGCCTGGGCAGCGAAGAGGCGGCCTCCGAGGCCTGCTGGGCGGACTACGAGCTCTCGCGCGCCCATGCCAAGCTGATGGGAGAGGTGGACTACCAGGTGGCCGGGACCGCGCTATCCGGTGCGGGAGATGTCGATCGTGACGGGCTGGCCGATCTTCTCATCGGCGCCAAGGGCTACGACAGCTACCGTGGCGTCGCCTGCCTGTTCCTGGGTCCGGTATCCGGGACCATGGGCATCTCGAGCGCCGATGCCTTCCTGCGCGGACAGACCCAGGGGGACTACGCGGGGTCCGCCGTCGCAGCCGCTGGCGACGTGAACGGCGACGGCTTCATAGATCTCATGGTAGGAGCGCCGAACGAAGAAACCAACGGCGGCGCCGGCTCCGCCTACGTCGTTCTGGGGCCCGTCACGGGCGATGCGGACCTGGGCGATGTGGCCCTCAAGCTGACGGGGGAGGCCGAAAACGACTCGGCCGGCACGGCCGTCGCCGGTGCCGGCGATGTGGACGGCGACGGTCTGGATGACCTGCTCGTGGGTGCGGACGGAGAGGACAGCGCGGAGTCCGACGCCGGGGCGGCCTACCTGGTGTTCGGTTCCCAGCTCGGATCCGCCCCCGACCTCCAACGGCTCGCCGCGGCCAGCGCCAAGCTCCTGGGGACCAGCCCTTCGGAGAAAACGGGTGCCGCCGTGGCCAGCGCGGGCGACGTGGACGGCGACGGCCTGGCCGATCTGCTCATCGGCGCCTGGAGCGCCGACGGCGAGGCCAGCAACTGCGGTGCCGCCTACTTCATGCTGGGGCCGGTCTCGGGCGAGCTGCCCTTGACCGCTGCGGACGCGACGTTGCTGGGCGAAGACACCCAGGACGACGCCGGTCAAGCGGTTGCCAGCGCGGGCGACGTGGACGGCGACGGCCTGCCTGATCTGCTCATCGGGGCGCCGGACGCAGGGGAGGACGACTGTGAAGGGGGGACGGCCTACCTCGTGCTTGGGCTCCCGAGCGGCACGGTGAGCCTCTCGGAAGCCGAGGCCGTGATGTTCGGTGAAACGGACGGGGATCAGGCCGGCTGCGCGGTAGCCGGTGCAGGCGACGCGGACGGCGACGGCAGGGACGACGTGCTGGTCGGCGCCTCCTGGGCGGCAGGCGGGGGCGCGGCCTACCTGCTGCTGGGGCCGGTGACAGGTACCGTGCACCTCGCAGCCGCCGACGCCGAGCTGTCGGGCGAGGTCTCGAACGACAGGGCGGGCAGCGCCGTGGCCGGCGCGGGCGATGTCGATGGCGACGGAGACGACGAGCTGCTGGTGGGGGCCACATACGAGAGTTCGGGAGGTACAAGGGCGGGTGCCGCCTATCTCGTGGATTTCGGCGGCGGCTTCTGACGACTCGCCGGCCACATGTTCGCCAAGAGCGAGACTGGCTCCCGCAAGATCTGGCGCACTTCCCGCCTCAGGGCGCCGCCGCCTGGTCCTGGCCGCCCGGTCCATCGCCGTCCAGGCCATCGGCACCTCAACAGCGACGATCCCCAACACCGCCACCGCCTCTGGAGCCGGCGCGGCAACGAGCTCAAGCGCCCTCCATTTCATCGCTCGTCAGCCACCGACGTATTTGGCGCGCTCTATACTCAACTTGAGGGAGGCCTTTCGGGGAGCGCGCTCTATCTCGGCCCGCCTCAGGGCCGCCTGCGACGGACGCCGCGCTGAGCCCCAGCTGATGGAGCGCTGGCTGACGCAGCGCTGATGGGGGGGGTGCTGTAGTGGCGGCTCGAACAGGACCCGGGGCCAGTTGCAGGCCGATGGGCTCCAATCCCGAATGTCACTCCTGCCGCTGGCCCTGCCCGGCTCCGTCGCCGTCTGGCGCCATCCACTTTGTGCCCACCTGCGCACGCTCGGCCGGCCTGCTGGCCGTCTGGCTGCCGGAGTCCAAGCGCTTCGACTGACTGGGCGGCTGGTCCTTCGGACACCGCCACCTGGTCGACGCCATCCGCGTGCTCTGCCTGCTCATCCTCCCCTCCCTCGACTGGCTGCGCGCCAAGCGCCGCCGCCTGGCCCTACCTGCCAGCCTGGCCGCCCCGTCCATCGCCATCCAAGCCATCGCTCCTGCATGGTGGGCTGGAACCACCGCCTCGACAGCTGCCAGCTGGGCCTGCTGCCCGAAGACCGCATCAAGCGCCCTCCATCCATCGGTCGTCAGCCACCAGAGTATTTGGCGCGCTCTATGCGCAACTCGAGGGAGGCCTTCAGGGAAGCGCCACAACTCGGCCCGCCCCAGGCCCAGCAGCGGCGCCCGCCGCGCTGAGCGCCAACTGATGGAACGCTGGCTGCCGCAGCGCTGATGGGGTTGGCAGGTGCGCAGGGGCTCGAACAGGACCCGGGGCCAGTTGCGGGCCGATGGGCTCAGCCGCGAATGTCACACTTTGTATCTTTGCTTTGACGATTTGCAGGCCCCACTGCCGACTGAGACCGGGAGGCCGTCCGGACATGCCCGCCACAGGCCCTCACAGCCACCTGGAGGCGCTCTCAGGCCCTCTTCCACCCCAAAAACGCCCAACCACCCCAGGATCCATCCAGACGCACGACAGGAGGCTATGAAACCGCATGTTATAGGTACTAATACCACAATGAATGGACTTCGTCATGAACGACCCCCTGACCCATCTCTCCGACGAAGACCTGCTCGATCAGCTGAGAAAGCTGCTGAACAAGGTCAACCGCAACACCGCCCAGTTCTTGCTGCACCTGGGCGAGGCGGACGCCCGCAAGCTCTACGCCGCTGCGGCCTGCTCCTCGGTGTTCACCTACTGCGTCACCCGCCTCGGCCTGTCGGAACCCGCCGCCTACAAGCGGATCCAGGCCGCCCGCGCGGCCCGCCGCCACCCCGTCCTGCTCGAGCTGCTGGCCCAGGGCCGCCTGCACCTGG
>CAYVQL010000561.1:0-4154 GCA_964454135.1 uncultured Enterobacterales bacterium
CGTCGTCCGCGGTCGGCATGTAGGGGCGCTGCAGGCTTTCGGGGTCGTTGCTCATGGCGGGGGTCTCCTATCCGAATACGGTCACGCCGCGGAAGTTCTCAAGGCTGACGAGCTTCTCGAAACCATATCGCCCGGCGTCGCCCGCGTCCTTGACCGGGTCCTTGGGATCGCCGCGCCAGGTGCGGCAGAACTCGATGAAGCGGGTGCAGCGAGGGTGGACGAGGCAGCGTCCGGTGTTGCCGGGGCCCGGGCGAAGCTGCTTGAACAGGCTCTTGAGAGTACGCATCCCGTCCTCGACGCTGCCCGGGTACTTCTCCGGCTCGGCGATCCACTTGAGGTCTTCATGGCTGACCGGAGCGGCCTTCGTGGACAAGCAGCGCGCCAGGAAGCGCCTGAGCCTGGCGTTGCTCTTGTAGCGCCGTCCCTTGGTGTAGCTGGAGCTCTTGACCGCCTTGTCGCCCACCCACTCGTCGATGTTCCAGTAGGTGAGGCCGTTGCGATCGAGCATCGCCAGGATCTCTTTGGCGTCCTCGTCCTCGGTGGTGGCGCCGGTGGACGCGGTCTCGTCGATCCACCAGATCCACGGGTCCAGGGTGTGCCCATCCACCACGGCCACCAACATGGAGGCCTGCTTGCCGCTCTGGATGCCGTGGTCCGTGGCGACGCAGAGCTTGGCGCCTGGTGGCGGCCCGAGGCCGCGGCCAAGCCGGAACTCCCGGATGTTGTGGTCGCCGAACGTGGGCAGCCAGAGCCCATCGAGCTTGGGATGCCAGTCGCCGTTGACCCGCATCCCGACCTCATGGGCCAACAGGCGATCCTTCCAGCGGTCGATCTGGGCCTGGTTGCGCAGGGGGCGGTCCAGCAGGCCGCCGCGGATCGTGCAGTTGCGCTCCGAGACTCCGTGGTTGTGCTGGTGGATCTTCCCCTTCTTGACCTGGTCCTTGAGGTAGACCAGCGACGGCGACTTGGGGGTGGGCGTGAAGCCGATCCGCAAGAGGCCGTCGAAGTGGGCGATCCTGGCCAGGGCCTCGCCGTAGACATCGCTGGGGGGCGGCTCGTCCAGGACCAGCAGGTGCACGGAGTCGCCCATGATGGCCTGGGCCCCGGCCTCGTAGGTGCTGAAGTAGATGAGGGCGAGCAGCTTGCGCTGGTCAGGGGGTTTGGCCACGTCCTCGGGGGTGGCATAGATCTCGATGAACTGGTTTTTGTGGCCCGTGAAGCCGCAGCGACTCCGATAGCTGACCTCCGGCGAGACCCGGTCCTTGGGAAGCGCGGCCCAGAGCTTCTCCAGCAGCGGATCCATCTGGGCGTAGCTGTAGCCGATGACGAGGATCTTATAGGGGTGCGCCCACTTGCCGCAGACGGGCATCCGGCCCTGAGCGAAGAGCGACGTGAAGCGGGCGAGGCTATGGCTCTTGCCCAGTTGGTTGCCGTCGCGCCACAGGACCAGGGCTCGCTCGTCGAACTCGAAAGCCCGCTGGGGGTCGGTGTAGCGGGTGTAAGCGAGCGGGTCGACGCGCTGCTGGCGTTCGCTGCTCCGCCGGACCTTCCGAGAGCGGGTGACTGCGGCCTTGGCGAATACGGAGGGCACACTATCCGGCGCCTCCCTCGATGACGGTCAACCGGCTCTGCATGAACTCGCTGAACTCGGACAGATCGACCTTGTGCCGCCGCATCCACTCGCGCACGTAGGGCTCCAGTTCCTCGTCCTCGCACTTCGCGGCATCCTCGGCACGGCTGGCCAGGTGCTCCTCCGGGGAGAGGGTGCGGGGGTTGGCGGCTCGCTTGGCAGTGCGGAGCTCGCCCAGCTCGAGATGCACGGCCCGGGCCTGCGCTCGGAACTTGGCCACTGCGTTCCAGGAGTTGACCAGCTCGGCGTCCTCGATGTTGGCCATGAGGCCCTGGAGATCCTCCTTGAGGAAGGTCTCGCGCTTCATGGCGGTCCATCGGCGGACGCGCCTGCGGGGAGGCTTCGGGGACATCAGGAGACAGCTCCCCGGGCAACGCGCGCGGCCCCATTTTCCCAGGCCTGGCGCGCCCCGGATTTTCGCGATCCCCGCTCACACACATAGTTGCGGATTTTCGCAAGTATGCGCGCGCGCGGAGCGCGACAAAAACACCTCGCCCCTCTGCGCAGATCCTGATCATGCCCTCTGATCTCGACCCTCTGATATCCTGCTTCCTTCCTGCCTTTTCGAGCGTTCATTCCCTGCTTCCCCCTTGCCTTCTCGTCGATAATGCCGAGGGGTGCAAGGCCTGGCTGGATCTCGCTGATATTCGGCGTTCGCTGGTTCTCCGCGTGCTGCTTTCCGGGCGGGAAGAGCGGGCGGCCTCCAGGCGAAGGGCCACGCCCCTCAACCGTGTGGCCTCCTCCTCCAGGCGTAGCGCCTCCTTCAGCTGCTCGGCTATCCGCTCCGCCTCCTCCTCCGGGATGTCGGGCAGCGTGGCCAGCTGAGCCAGCACGTCTTCCGCCGGATGGAGACGGTCAGGCGTCTCGAACTCGTGGACCTGGCCATCCCTGCCGAGCACGATGTAGCGAACGCCCGTCACTTCCGCTTCTGCAGCTTCAGCGCCTGCTCCTTCGCCCCCCTGTATTTCAGCGTCGCGTCCTTGATGATGTGGTGAGGGGCCCAAAGCTCCAGCAGCTCGTCCACCTTATCGAGGTCGATCAGCATGTCCTCGAGCTGGGTTATCACCTCCAGCGCGAACTGGAACTGCGTGGGTCCCTGGATGCCCTGGCCGATCAGCCGCTCCAGCTGGGCCAGGCCATCGCCCTCTCCGGTGAGGACCACCTTGCCGCCGTTGGGAAAGGTGATCTCCTGCTGAAGGGTGCGGATTCTCATCTTGTTGTCGCTCATGGCTCGCTCCTCGGTTTGGTTTCGGACGGCTTCCCGTCCAGGATCAGGGGCCCTTGGACCCAGGCTTCTTTGACTATCGCCTCATGCATCTTAGCAGCCATCATCTCGGATAGCTTCATGGCCAGGATCTGTCGCAGCTCAGGGGGCAACAGCCGGAGCTGGTCCATCATCTCGGCCATGGCCTGCTCGGGCGTCCTGGAGCAGGGCCACCAGTGGAAGCCGAACGCCCCGGCCGGGCCCTCCAGCTTCAGACTGTAGCTCTTGCCCCTGCGCTGGCTCTCGGGAGCTGGGGAGTGGACGTGTATGGTCTTGTCGGCGCTGTCGCTCATCTCCCTCCTCCTTCCGGCGCGTCGCTCGGGGTGGCATGGGGCACCTCCACCACCTCGGCGAGGCCGGTCCAGGCCAGCAGGTAGCAGCAGGCGTATAGGGCGCGGATCATCGCTCCAGCCCTCCGCATTCGCACTCGCCATCGCCCCAGGCCAGGCGCTTTGCGCAGTGCTCCGTGTGGCCCTCGTTCATCAGAGCGCACAGAAGACCCGCCGTAGCGTCCACCTGGGCGGCCAGGGCATCCTCTAGCCCTCGGCAGTAGTTCAGCAGGGCGGGCATCGCGGTGCGGGCGGAGGCGATGAAGGCGGCATCGCGGTAATTGACGGTCGCCCCCCACTGCTCGCACACCTGCTCCACTGGCTCCGGATAGTCGTCAGGCGCGTTGTCGTAATTGCCGTCATCATCGCACCACGGATGCCAAAGGCCGCTGCTCGGAGGGTATGTGAGGCCGACCACGAAGCCGTTTTCCTTCTCACCTGGCTGCTCCCAGTACCACGGCCCCTCCGTCGCCCCCTCGCAAAGCCCCTGCCACCCCCTCAAGAGCTTTTCGCGCTCCTCGGCGGTCATCTTGGACAGGTCGGTCATGTCAGCACCTCCCTTGCGCGGTTCTGGTGAGTCGTGCCGCCCATCAGACAACCCTCCCGCTCTCCACATGCCACCACCCACGTCCCTTTGCAGGACAAGGGGAGCTGAACCGTACGACCGCGCCGGCCATTTCTACCGGACTGTGCTGTCGAGGTTTGAGATATTCGGTGTCGATAGCATGCAGCCCACATGAGCAATGGACGACGGTATACTCCGCCCCGCGATGATTGCCGCCACAGTGGTGGACCACGTGGCCGCCCCCGTGAACGTGGTGGACGTGGTGGATCATCGCAAGCATGCCTTGCTGTCTCATCCCTCTCCCTCCTCGTCCAGCAGCCCGAGGCGGCGGAACTTCTCGCACAACGCCTCTTCGCTCCCATCGAA
>CAYVQL010000562.1:0-4073 GCA_964454135.1 uncultured Enterobacterales bacterium
GGCCATGGTTGCCCTGGTTTCATAATCCAGGGACAGCCAGGCTGGCCGGCGGGGGACTATCTTCCACCACCGCGGATCGGAGGTATACTCGGACGTCCCCGCAGGCCGGTCGGCCCTGCGGCTTGGAAAGCCAGGAGTGAGCCATGCCTTCGTTCCACGTCTCCCCCGCCCTGCTCTTGCTGGCCGCCCTGCCCTCGCTGGCGGCCCAGGCGCCGACCTACACCGGCTCCAGCCTGACGCCCCTGGCCCCGCCGGACCAGGAACCCGTGCTGCGCGCCACGCCCTGGGCCGGACGCCAGGCAGCGGACTTCGACGTGGGACAGAGCGAGCTCTGGCTGCCACCCGGTGAATACGCCGTCTACCACCTGGCCCTGACCGAGGGCACGGTCGAGGCCGAGCAGCCCGTGGGCCCCGAGCTGACATATGACGCCCTGGCGGCCGTGGCCCTGGCCCCGGCCTGGCTGCGCCCCCACCTGAGCCTGACCCTCTCCTACCTGGGCGACAGCGACCAGGACGACCTGGCGGAGCTGATGCTGGAGCTGGAGGACGAGCGGGCCCTGGACGAGCTGGCCTTCACCCTCGCCGCCAGCACGCCCGCGGAGCTCTCCACCTCGCTGAACTACGGCATCGAGCAGCTCTACGTGGGCAACGCCCTGTACACCTACCTGAACGATCCCCTCGTGCCCTTCGCCGAGCTGGTCGACGAGGGCGAGCCGGGCGTGGACGAGGACTATTACACCACCGTCACCTACAGCTACGACGACGGCAGCGGCCTGCAGACCTGGACCCTGCCCCCCGAGCACTACTACTGGCACGTGGTCAATCCCAAGCTGGACATGGAGATCCCCCTGCTGATGGATCCCGAGCAGCCGCCCAACATCAGCTCGCCGCCCGCCGGTGTGCACTGGCGCCACTGGTTCATGCACAATGACGCCGACGGCGCCTTCGACTACAGCACCCACTGGCTGGAAGAGGAGCCCAACGCCGAGGACGACGACGGCTTCGAGTACATGGGGCCTGATGGCTGGCTGCACGATTTCGCCATCGATCCCCTGGTGGTGCTGGCGGATGACGAGGGTCGCACGCTGCTGGCCGAGATCGACTACGGCACGGGCACGGTGCTGGCCACCACCCTGGACCTGGAGACCGCCTGGACGGCCTTCGACATCGAAGAACTGGTGGAGAACGTGGCCCACTACGTGCAGCGCCGCGACGTGTTGGTGTACGACAAGAAAGCCGGGATCGACGAGCTGACCCTGGTACTCAGCGACGAGAGCGGTACAGGCGCCGTCTACGCCGGCATCCTGGACGACGCCGGCCTGACGGTCGACACCTGGGACATGACCGGCGGCCTGCCCGACCTGACCGGCTATCACAAGCTCATCATCCCCTTGAACCTGAGCATCTCCAGCTACGAGCTGCTCTACGGCAAGGACTTCGCCTCCACGTTGGAGAGCTTCGTCTCGGGCGGTGGCACGCTGCTGATCCACGCCGATCCCGCCATGGGCTACAGCTACGACTTCCCCTGCGGCTTCAGCGCCACCTTCGAAGAAGCGGGCACGCCCGCTTTCGTGGGCCACCCCATGCTGGCCGACGCCATCGCCGGCTTCGACTCGGTCTGGGACCTGCAGCAGTACGAGAGCCTGTCGGGGGAGCGCGCCCTGGACGAGGCCCTGTCGGGCCTGGACGCCATCGGCTGGTGGGTCACCCAGAACATGTTCGACAACGTCTCGGAGTACGCCGGCACCCACGCCTACTACGACGGCGAGCGCTCGGTCTGGCCTGAGCGCATCCTGCACAACCACTTCGGCAACTGCGGCGAGTGCCAGGACATGCTGACCGCCGCCTTCCGGGCTTGCCTGATCCCCAGCATGAACGTCTGGAGCATCGAGGACCACGTCTGGAACGAGGTCTACCTGCTGGACGCCTGGCACCCCTACCAGGTGGACTGGTCCGACGGCCCTACGCGCATCGACTACGGCGGCGTGGGCGCCGACGCCATGTTCGACGGCAGCAAGAACGTCTCGGCCATCATGGGCTTCCACAGCAACGGCCGCATCGCCGATGAGCACATCGAGCACTACAGCGAGACCATCACCGTGGACGTGGAGGTCACCGACGCCGAGGGCCAGCCCGTGGACGGGGCCATGGTGATGGTGGCGGTGGGCAACTACTACTACTACGACGAGTACGGCCTGATGGACGTGGGGGCCTGGGTGCACACCGACCAGCAGGGTCTGGCCACTGTGATCCTGGGGGACGACCGGGATTTCTGGTTCCTGGTGCAGGCCGACTTCGACGGCGAGACCGTCGCCACGCCCTACGCCATCGAGGACATCCAGTACCCCGGCTACCCCAACTACTTCTACGCCAGCGACGCCGGCGCTCCCACCATCAGTGCCGAGGAGGCCGAGGCCGGCTCCAGCCACAGCCTGAGCTTCCAGCTCGACGCCAGCCGCGGCGCGCCTGTGGCCAGCGACGCCGAGGACGGCGCCAGCTCGGCCGCCATCTCGCTGGCCTTCGAGATCGAGCAGACCCTGCTGGACGTGGAGCCCGAGCACAACTTCCTGGGCTGGTACGCCTCCATCGGCTACGCCTACGGCGGTCGCATGATCGACCCGCTGGACGAGCCGGGCACCGTGGACGTCTACGTGGCGGACGGCGCCGGCTACGACGCCTTCCAGGCCGGCCAGCCCTTCGAGGCCCTGTACATCGCCGAGGACGTCAGCAGCCTGGACGAGCTGATCGAGGTGGAGACCCACTGGCGCGACATCTACCTGCTGATCTCCAACCGCGGCAGCGGCGCGCACGCCCACTTCGGCAGCATCTCGCTCTCCGCGGAAGCGGACGTGCCCACCTGGGACACGGGCTGGGCCGACACGGCGGAGGAGCAGGGTGACGGCAAGAAGAAGGAAGGCTGCGGCTGCGCCTCCCGCAGCGGGCGCAACCTGGGTGACGGCCTGGCCCTGCTGGCCCTGCTGGCGGGCCTGGTGGCGAGGAGGCGCGAGTAGGGATCGCCGTCAGTACCCGGAGACCTGCCCCGCCCCGTCCACGCCCTCGAACTCGTCGGCGCTCAGTGCGGTGCGCTCCCCGGTCACGCTGTACTCCACGAAGCAGGTCTCGAGATTCTGGATGGCGCAGGCCTCGTCGTCGCAGTCGCTCTCTTCGTTGGTGTTGTAGGCCGGCGCTTCGACGGTCTTGAACTTCCCGGGCTCCTCGGTGACCAGGTACTGGTAGGACGGGATCTGGCCCGTCTGGCCGCCGTTGCTCAGCACGTCGACCAGGTCCTTGGCGAGCCAGGTGTCGCTCTCTTGCCACTGGTGGGTCTCGGAGGTGCGGACGGAGAAGCTGCCGGCCACGGCGTCTTCCTCGAAGACCAGCTCGATGACCTCTTCGCGGGTCTCGTCGGCCATGACGGACCAGGTGTAGCCCTGATCATGCTCGTCGACGGAGCTCACCTGGTTGAAATCGGTCCAGCTGAAGGTCCAGATGGACTCGGCGTCGAACAACCCGGGATAGGCCACGCCGCCGATGATCAGCGTGGCCGTCTCGGCGCCCGAGGTGGTGAGCAGTCCGAAGAAGACCGAGTCGTTCTGGGCCTTGGCGTCGGTGCTGGTCCAGACCTCGTCGTCGCCCTCGGCTTCGGGCACCCAGGCGTCGGAGAAGTTGTGGGAGATGCTCTCCTGGCAGCTGGGGTCGACGGTGGCCTCGGCGTCCATGTAGAAGAGCCACACGCCATCGAGGGGAGCCGCGCAGGCGCTGCAGAGCAGCGCCATGGCCGGGGAGAGGATGATCCAACGTGTTCCCATGGGAGCCGTCCTCCAGGGCATGGGGAAGGGGGCCGGACGGAAACGGCCCTTTGCCATGGCTACAGGTTAACGGCACCGACCATTTCCGCCGACACTGTCGGCGGAAATGGTCGGTGCTGTTTTTTGGGGGGAAGACAGATTCTTCCCCCCCTATCCGAGGCGGACACCGCCTCTCCCCCCCATCTTCGCCGCTTGATGAGCGGCGCAGAGCTGCTTGCGCAGCCCTGAACAGCACCGCGGAAGCTCCTCGAACTGTCGGCAGGA
>CAYVQL010000563.1:0-4065 GCA_964454135.1 uncultured Enterobacterales bacterium
ACGAAATCGTAATGAAGTCATCCTGACCCCATGGCATGACCCCATGGCACCATGGCACCACCTACCCCGAGTGGTACATGGACATCGGATCGCTGGCCGACCAGCTCGAGGCATGCCCTGAGAGCGTCCTGGCCGAGGGCGGCGCTGCCATCAACGCCGCCCTGGACGATGCGGTGTACAGCAACTACGCCGAAGGCGCCTACCACTGGCTGTCGGGCTTGACCATCCTGTTCGACGAGCGGTGGCTCGGCCACCTTCGAAGCTACCAGCAAGGCGAAGGTGCCACCTGGTCCCAGGACACCCACTGGGATGAGCTGCTCTACGTGCTCTAAGCCGTCAAGCAGCCCCGTCTCCGGCACACAATCCCCAGCAACCCCAGCAACCCCAGCAACACCCCCGGCCGCACCGCACCTCCGCAACCGCAGCCACCCCCACCTGCCGCCACGGGAATCCCGGAGTCATCGGGCTGCCCACTGGCCCCGCTGTCGGCCGAGTCCGGCTCGCCCGTGTCCGCCTGGCCATCGCAGTCGTTGTAGTCCGCCGGATCCCGATCGGGATCGGGCAGTTCTACGTAGGAGGGGTAGGCCGCCGAGTGGTGGATCCTGACTTCCACGGGCTCGCCCTCGCCCGAGGCGTACTCCGGCCAGTCCAGCCCATTGCCCTGGTTCACCGCGTAGCGCGGGCTGTTGGAGGAGCTGATGGAGATGCGCAGCTGGTGCCCCTGGTCGACGATGATGCTCGTGCTCCACAGATCCACCTCGGCCTGCAACAGCTCACCGGGCTGCAGCGGCTCGATGCCGGTGTGGCTGCCGCGGGCTGCCAGGCGCGCGGCGCCGTCTGTGATGAGCATGGAGCGGCCGTCGGGGTAGACATCGCTCAGCCGCACCATCACGTCTGCGTCCGCCTGGTCGATCTCCACCCACAGGCGAGCCCTCACGCGTCCGGTGACCTCCATGGGCTCGGACAGCGTCTGGGTGGAGAAGACCAGCACGTCGTCGCGCTCCTCCACGGCGCGCTGGTCGCAGGGGCCCGCCTCCAGGTTCAGGTTGGCCCCGCATATGGTGGGGACGGGGTTGGCCGGATCGTGCGCGTAGCTCGAGCTTCCCCCCTCTTCGGAGGGGCAGGCCTCGTCCAGCAGCCCGCCGGTCTGCAGGTGCAGGCGCACCGGAGCCGCCGTAGGGGGCCAGCTGTCGGCGCTGCGCCACTCGTTGCCCGGAGCGTCCTTGTCGTCCGTCGCCCCCATGACGTAGTACTGCACCGCGGGGATGTCCGCAGGCAGCTCCTCCCAGCCGGGGATGTCCAGCTGCAGGTGGTGGATGAAGAGCGTGGCGAAGGCGTCGGGCCAGGGGGGCGTCTCGGCGCTCTCGGGATAGCGCAGCTCGCCCTGGCTTCGGCCGTACATGCCACCGTGCGTCCAGGGTCCGATGACCAGCTTCTGCTCCCCCCGCGCTCCCTCCGCCCCCTGCTCCTGGTAGCCCGCGAAGCCGTCCAGGTTGCCCTGGGAGAAGATGTCGTACCAGCCGCCCTCGTGCAGCCCGGCCGCAGCGACCTGGGCGTAGGCGTCGGCTGTCTGCACCGGATCCCAGAACGCGTCCTCGTAGGGATGCTCGGCCACCTCATCCAGAAAATCGAGACTGCCCTGGCCTTCCAGCCAGCCCTCCACCAGGGCCTGCCGGAAGGCGCCGCCGTGGAACATGGCGTCCTGGTAGAGGTTCGGCGTGGCCACGCTCGGGTTGATCACCACCAGCCCCGGGGGATCCGCCGAAGTCTGCATGTACTGCACGATGCCGCGCGCCGATCCCCCCGTGGTCCCGATCAGCCCGTCGCTCCAGGACTGATCCAGGATCCAGCTGCAGGTGTCCGCCCCGTCGGACAGCTCGCCGTCACCGTCGGAGAGGAAGACGGTGTCCGTGCCCTCGGAGTCGTAGCGGCCTCGCATGTCCTGGCTGACCACCGCTACGCCGAAGGGGGTGTAGCCCGCGGCGTCGTCCTGAAACTCCTCGCGCCCGTAGGGCGTGCGGAAGAGGATGGTGGGCCAGGGACCGCTGCCCGTAGGCAGGTAGACATCCGTGGCGAGGCGCACGCCGTCGCGCATGGGCACCAGCTCGGTGTCCTGCGCCAGGCTGGGGGGGATGTGCAGGCAGAGCAGGAGGAGGGTGTGCATAGGCTGTCGCCTCGAGGCCGCCGGGCAGCGGCCGAGACCCGGCGCGCCCTCGTGGACCAGGGGGATGATACTCGCCCAGGGGCTCGTTCGCCTCACCCCCTGCTCGCCTCGCCAGACACCCTCCTCGAATCGACGGCGCGCGCTTCCGCTCGCCAGCCACCTGAAACAGTGCTTCTAAAGCCACTTCCCCCGCAGGGGGTGGGTCGCCCCCGCCTCGTTCCCCGCGTAGCTTTCGTACATGGCGCCCACCAGGAAGTCGGCGTAGCCGTCGGCGTCGGTGTCGCCTGCCCGCGAGACCGAGTAGTCGGCGCCGCAGTCTTCGCCCTCTCCCTGGAGCTTGGCGTCGGCCGCGGCCATGCTCGGCGAGCCGCTCACCGGGCCGTAGAACAGGTAGACGGCGCCCCTCTCCTGGCCATCGTGGACCGCGTCGGAGGCCCCGATCAGCAGATCGTCCAGCCCATCGCCGTCTGCCTCCGGATCGCGCCAGGTGCCGCTGCCGCAGGCGGCGGGCACGCACTCGCCTTCGTCGTCGAGGTAGCCGCTGTCGCGGTCGGGAGGAGCGGAACGATGAGGGCGAAGATGGGGCGCGGGTTCATGACCTCGCTGGCGAGCCGGGGATCTCAATGCGTCCAGGGTACGACTGGGGGCAGGGGAGGCCTGCGCTCGTGTCGGAGTGGATGCGGGCGCGGCTCCCTAGGCTCCACGCGCTGGGCCGGGGGGAGCAGCAGTAGCGGCTCGAAGGCATGGGGGAGCGCGACGGGCGTCGCTGGCAGGTGCGGGGTGTTCGCCCCAAGGGGCGGGCCCGTGAGCGCTGCGCCGTACCCCGACTGCAGCTCCCCGAGCGTAAGGCGCAGCGTGAACTCGTCCCTGCAGGCGGCGTAGTCGTAGGCAGGGCAGAGCTCCGCGGAGCCGATGGCCTCGTCATCGTAGCCGACCGGAGGCGTGGCGCAGTCCGCGCCCTGGGTGACGAGGTCCACGGCGTTGTCCGCATAGCTGTTGCCCGAGAGGGTGGCCGAGGCGTTGTCCAGGAGCAGGCCGGCGCCCCGGCCGTTCAACAGCTCGTTGTTCTCCAGCAGCAGGCCCGAGCTGCCGTCCCAAGCCATCACGCCCTCCCGGGCGTAGACGGCATCGCCGCACTTGCACAGGCTCTCCCTGGTCCAGCCCTCCCCGCCGTGGATGGTGTTGTCCGAGAACGAGTAGCTGCCCTGGCCGGAGAGCCAGACGCCGGCGATGGCGTTGCGTTGGATAGTGGTGCCGGTGACCGACAGGGTCGGAGGGCCGCCAAGCCAGGGCTCAGCGAAGATGCCGCTGCCGCCGCCGAGGTTCTCCTGCTCGGTGGTGCCTTCGATGAGGGATTCGGCAAGTTGGAGGGATGCATCGGCGACCACGATCATCCCGGAGAACTGGTTGTTCTGGACTACGCAATCCGAGCAGGTGAGTTGGGTGTCTACCTCCACGACGTAGAATCCAGGCCCTTCGTTGGAGGACACCTCGATGCCTGCCGCAACGACGGATGCGGAATCCTGGGCGCAAAGGCCAGTGCCGACCGTGTAGACCTCTCCGCGCTTCGTGGAGGTGATCTTCGTGTCCCGGAGGGTGGCCGTGGTGCCGGAGCCGAGCGCGAGCACGCCCACGCTGGTGTTCCTCCTGACCTCGCAGGCCTCCATGTCCAGGTTCGCGCCTCCTGCGACCCCGATGCCGTACCCGCTCGCTCCGTTCTCGCGGGGCTGGGTGTCCTCGATGGCGGTCTCCCGGAGGGTGACCGAGGTGCCGGAGTGGTCCATGATCACGCCCATGGCGGTGTTCCCCCTGACCTCGCAGGTCTCCGCGTCCAGGCTCGCGCCCCCCGAGACCTGGATGCCGTACCCGCCCTCTCCGTTCTCCGAGGATCGGGTGTCCTC
>CAYVQL010000564.1:0-4048 GCA_964454135.1 uncultured Enterobacterales bacterium
TCGTGCCGATGTTCACGTGCGGCTTGTTACGCTCGAACTTCTGTTTGGCCATGATCTCGTCTCTCGCTTGCTTGGTTGGCTGGTCACTGTGCTCCGTGGACTCTACGAGGGCATTCACCCTTACGTAGCGCTACCTCCGAGCACCTTCTCCACGATGTTCTTGGCGACGGGTGCCGGAACGACGGCGTAGTGGTCAAAATGCATCGTGAAAGTGGCGCGCCCCTGGGTAACCGATCGCAGGTCGGTTGCATACCCGAACATGGACGCGAGGGGCACCTGAGCCTCGATAACCTGAACCTGGCCCCGCGTCTCCAGCTTCACGATGCTTCCTCGTCTGCCCGACATGCCGGCCACCACGGCACCCATGTACCGCGAGGGCGTGGTGACTTCGACGCGCATCACGGGCTCCAGCAGCGCCGCACCGGCGCGGCTGGCCGCGTCCCGCAAGGCCATCATTCCGGCGATGCGGAAAGCGATCTCGGATGAGTCCACCTCGTGGTAGGAGCCATCCATCAGGCGCACCTTCAGGTCCACGACCGGATACCCGGCCAGGATCCCGCGCGCCAGGGCCTCTTCGATTCCACGCCGCACGGCGTGCACGTACTCGCGGGGGATGGCGCCGCCGACGATGCGGTCCTCGAAGATGAAGCCGCTTCCGGCCTCGCCGGGCTCGACCTCGATCTTTGCGTGGCCGTACTGGCCCCTGCCGCCGGTCTGGCGCTTGAAGCGCCCTTCCCCAAGGGCGGCGCGCCTGATGGTCTCCCGGTAGGCGACCTCGGGCTCGCCGAAGCGCGCATTGAGGTAGAACTCGCGCAGCAGTCGGTCCTGGATGATCTCCAGGTGGAGCTCTCCCATGCCGGACAGGATCACCTGCCCGAGCTCGTCGTCGGCCTGCACCCGGAAGGTGGGATCTTCGATGGCCAGCTTGGAGAGCACGCCCGCCAGCTTCTCCTCGTCGGCCTTGGTAGCGGGCTCGATGGAGACGGAGATGACGGGCTCGGGAAAGTCCATGGGCTGCAGGGTGACGCGCGCCTTCGGATCGCAGAGCGTGTCGCCCGTGTGGCAGGCCTTGACCCCGGGCAGGGCGGCGATGTCGCCGGCTGCGATGCGCCGTACGTCTTCTCGCTTGTTGGCATGCATGCGCAGGATGCGCCCGATGCGCACCCGCTTGCCGTTGCGCGGATTCACCAGGACGGTCCCGTTGGAGGCTTCACCGGAGTAGACGCGCAAGAAGGCCAGCGCGCCCACATAAGGATCGCTGGAGATCTTGAACACCAGCGCCGAAAACGGCGCATCGACCTCTGCGCGCCGGGTGAGCGTTCGCTCGGGATCCGTCGGATCGCAGCCCCTGATGGGGGGCAGGTCCGCCGGCGCCGGCAAGAGGGCAACGACGCCATCGAGCAGGGGCTGCACGCCCTTGTTCTTGAACGCGCTGCCGCAGAACACCGGCACCAGGCGCTCTTCGATGACGGCACGCCGCGCGGCCGCCCAGATGCCCTGCGCGTCGAGCTCTCCGCCATCAAGGTAGATCTGCAGCAGCTCATCGTCGAACTCGACGACCTGCTCCAGCATCACCGCCCGGGCCAGCTCGGCTGCCTCGAGCAGCTCTTCTGGGATGGGCAGCTCGGTGAAGCGCGCGCCAAGGGAGTCGTCGTCGTACTCGAGGGCCACCATGCGCACGACATCCACGACGCCGCGATGGTGCTCTTCGGCACCCAGCGGGATCTGGAAGGGAACAGGCTCCGCACCCAAGCGATCACGGATGGAATCCACGGCCTTGTCGAAATCCGCGCCGGTGCGGTCCATCTTGTTGATGAACGCGATGCGCGGCACGTGGTAACGCTCTGCCTGTTTCCAGACGGTCTCGGACTGCGGTTGCACGCCCTCCACGGCCGAGAAGACGGCTACCGCCCCGTCGAGCACACGCAGGCAGCGCTCCACCTCGATGGTGAAGTCCACATGCCCCGGCGTGTCGATGATGTTGATCTGGTGCCCCTGCCAGAAGCAGGTGGTGGCCGCCGAGGTGATGGTGATGCCCCGCTCCTGCTCCTGCACCATGAAGTCCATGGTGGCCGCACCGTCGTGCACCTCTCCCATGCGGTGCGACTCCCCCGTGTAGTACAGGATCCGCTCCGTGAGCGTGGTCTTGCCGGCATCGATATGGGCCATGATGCCGATGTTTCGGATGCTGCCGAGGGACATGGGTGTGCCTGTGACGGCGTGCCCTGCTGTTTTTCAGCAGAGCGAAGGGGATCTCGATGGTGGAGGAGAGCCTCGGAGGCGGCGCGTTTCCCGGGAGCCTGGGCAGGGGTCCTGTTTGCGGGAAGGCGTCTCGCGGGGTTCTCTCTCCTATGTCTCTCCCCTCGCGCAGAGGGGAACGATGGGAATCTCTACGCTGCGCTACCAGCGGTAGTGGGCGAATGCCTTGTTGGCCTCGGCCATGCGGTGGGTGTCTTCCTTCTTCTTCACCGCAGAGCCGCGGTTGTGGGAAGCCTCGATCAGCTCCAGCGCCAGCCGCTCACGCATGGGCTTGCCCTTGCGCGACCGCGCGAAGTTGATGATCCAGCGCATGCCCACGGAGAGGCGGCGCTCGGCGCGCACCTCGATGGGAACCTGGTAGGTGGAACCACCGACCCGTCGGGACTTGACCTCCACGGAGGGCATGACGTTGTCGAGGGCCCGCCGGAAGACCTTTACCGGGTCTTCGCGGGTGCGATTCTCGATGATGTCGAAGGCACCGTAGACGATGTGCTCGGCGGTGGTCTTCTTGCCGTTGAGCATCACCTTGTTCATCAAGCGGGTGACCATGGGATCGCCGTACTTGGGATCCGGCAACGGGCGGCGCTTGGGTACTTCGCGGCGGCGTGGCATCGATGGCTCCTGCTCTACTTCTTGGGACGCTTGGCGCCGTACTTGGAACGGCCCTGGCGACGGTCATCGACGCCCTCGGTGTCGAGGGTGCCACGAATGATGTGGTAGCGCACACCGGGGAGGTCCTTGACGCGGCCACCGCGGATGAGCACCGTGGAGTGCTCCTGCAGGTTGTGGCCTTCGCCAGGAATATAGGTCGTGACCTCGAGCCCGTTGGTCAAGCGCACGCGAGCCACCTTCCGCAGGGCGGAGTTCGGCTTCTTCGGCGTGGTGGTGTAGACGCGCGTGCAGACGCCCCGCTTCTGGGGACAGTTCTTCAGCGCGGGCGCCGTGGTCTTGCGACGCGTCGTCTTCCGTCCTTTGCGGACGAGCTGGTTCACGGTGGGCATGACGCTCCTGGAATCAATCGAGAGATTCTGCAAATACGTGAAGGCGGCACCGCTGGGCGCAGGCGAACGACAGGCCTGCTCGGCACCACCCCCGAGGCCAGCGCTCTTTACTACCCGGCCTCGGGACTGTCAAGAGATTCGGGCGACTAGTGCACGTGCCCGCAGATAGGTATCCACCCCCACTGTCCTACCCGCACGTGCACGTCCGGCCGCGGAGCGGCCGGTGGTTGGTGCGCCGAAGGCGCAGTTGGGGGGCAGAGCCCCCCATGAAGAGCGCTGGTGCCCCTCTACCGCGCAGCGGCCAGCGCGTCAGCGCTGCTGGAAATCCCTGTCTGGGGATTTCCAGGAAGGGGCACTAGGCCGATTCCGGCGGCAGCTCCTCCGCACCCTCGTCGCCCTCGGTGGAAGCCGAGGTGATCATGCCCAGCTTCTGGTAGGCCGCAAAGCCCGTCCCAGCCGGGATCAGGCGACCCATGATCACGTTCTCCTTCAGCCCACGCAGCCCGTCCACGCGGCCATTGATGGAGGCCTCGGTGAGCACGCGGGTGGTCTCCTGGAAGGAGGCCGCCGAGATGAAGCTGTCGGTGGACAGGCTGGCCTTGGTGATGCCCAGCAGCAGGTTGTCGGCATGAGCCGGGCGCCCGCCCATGGCCGAGACCTGGCGGTTGGCTTCTTCGAAACGATGCTTCTCGACCTGCTCGTCCACCAGGAACTCGGTGTCGCTCACTATGCGGATCTTCACGCGCCGCAGCATCTGCCGCACGATGACCTCGATGTGCTTGTCGTTG
>CAYVQL010000565.1:0-4044 GCA_964454135.1 uncultured Enterobacterales bacterium
GCGTACGCTGCCGATCCACCTTTCGGCTACCGGATTTTGCCAGGGCGATCGGTACAGCGTCTGACGTACTCCGTAAGAATCGCGAGCCCACGCTGGCCGGAACGGGGGCCGGTACTGCGTGAGGCGTGGAAACTGATGGCGCAGGGGCACTCCGTAGCCTCCGCAGCGCGGGAGCTGGGCATGGCAGCGACGACGCTCTTCGCGTGGCTGAAAGCGGAGGAGAAGGAGAGCGCGTAGGAGGGCTGGGACGCGCAGCCCGGGCTGGGCCCCTTCATCGGTGAGCGCCGTGTTGGAGGAACGGCCCCCTCTGCCTCGACGTGCCCGCGTCGCCGTAGCGGGCGAGGCGGGCACTGCCCGTGAGGCCGCTGGCTATCCCAGTGATCAGGGATGGCTTGGCCGGGCGACGGCTCTCGCTCCTACGGCGTGGCGCGCCAGGGCGACGGTACGGCGGCTGTTGAACGTCGTGCACTTGGTGCAGCTGTGTGGAAGCGCGGCCGGGTGCGACGAGGCACGCCCAAGCCCGGGGCGGGCCCGCTGGATCCCATCACAGCCTGCCTGAAATCTTCACCAAGAAGCTGGCCCCGTCAGCGCTTCGGTCGCATGCGGGCGGGTCGGACCTGGCCTCGGCATGGCCGGGCCGGCCCTCGCGCTTCGCGTCCCGCCCTGGGCTCCCTGCGCGCAGTCCTGACTCGGGAAAAGGGCTAAATGGCCAAAGGGAAAAGGGTCATTCGGATCTGGCCAGGCGGAACCCGTTGGCGCTGGAGCCGTAGCTCGGGACGTTATTTGTGCGGAACGCAGAGCGCAGCTTCTGCGGATGGCCGCTCCGGGAACCACCGCGAAAGACGCGGTTGGAGCCGACCGAGTTCCCCGCGGGGTCCGTGGCATCGGCCAAGTCGTTGCTGCCATCCCACCAGTCGTGGCACCACTCGTAAACGTTGCCGTGCATGTCGTACAAACCCCAGGGGTTGGCGTCCTTGCTGCCCACCTCTTCGGTACTGTACGGGTCGTTTCCGCAGTAGACCGCGACGTCGTCAAGGTAGCTACCGTTGTCCAACTCCAGATTCCCGTTACAGTCGTTTTCGTCGCCGTCGTACAGATTTCCGCCGTTCGAGAAGGCGCTCGCCGTTCCCGCTCGCGCCGCGTACTCCCACTCCGCCTCGCTTGGCAGCCGGTAGCCCTTACACTCGTACGGCGTGGCGTAGGAGCTGTCCAGGTCGCAAGCGACCGATGAACCCGACCCAGAACAGTCGTAGCATGGGTCCAGTCCGGCCGCTTCCGACACCGTATTGGCGAAGGCCACCGCCTCGTGCCAGCTCAAGTCCTCTACAGGGCAGCCGTTACAGCCCGTGTTGTAGCTGGGCTGGTAGCCCATGATGCTCTCGAACTCGGCCTGGCTCACCTCGTATATTCCGATGTGGTAACCCCGGGTCAGCGTGACCTCGTGCTGGGTCTCGTTGGAGTAGCGGCCGACCTCGGAAGAAGGGCTGCCCATCGTGAAGCTGCCAGCCTCCGCACAGACCATCTCGATGCCTTGGTGGTCGCTTATCTCGCCGGGTTCACACGTGATGTCGCTGTCGGCGTCGGCGTCGGCATCGGCATCGGCATCGGCATCGGCGTCGGTATCTGCGTCCGCCTCCGCGCCGCTGTCGGCGTCTTTGTCGTTGCAGGCGAACGTCAGGGCGAGAAGAAAGAACAGGGCTCGGGACATGGGCACCTCCAGTGAGCAGGCTACCACACCAAACTGCTGCATCCCGCGAAACCAGCTGCAGAATGCCCCCTTCCGATGGCATTACGGCCAGCCCGAGCACCTCGAACACCTCAAACAACACCTCCGCATCCCTCGCCGCATAGGCCACCTGCCGCGCAGTCAACGGCCCACGCGTCCAGTCTGAGGTCTGCTGGTTCTTGTCCAGCGTGAGCCTCAGCACGCGCTTGCAGACGGCCTTCAGGCTGTGCCCGCCCTCGGCGTCCTTGTGCAGCCGGCGGGACAGCTGCAGCATGTCCGCCACGTTGTTGATCTCGATGCCCGGCCGCCCGAGCGCCCGCCTCTCGAAGCTGGCGCTATGGATGACCTTCACGGCCGATTGGGCCCCGAGCAGCGCCTCCAAGGGGCCCAGGTCCGACAGCGCGAGCGCGTCTACCAGCGCCACAAATTCGTGCCCCGCGAGCTGCACCAAGCGGAGCCTGTTCCGCACCAAGGTCGCCTTCACGTCGAGCCCGAGCACCAGCTCGGCCTCTGGCTCGCGCATCACCTCGCGCAGAACCTCGGCGAGGTTCGCCCTGCTCACAGTCTCGCTCCGTGAAGCTGCCGCAGCCTGCCAGCATCGCATGAGGCGGCAGGGAAGGTCTGGAGCCCGCGTCCTCTTGGATGCTCCCAGCCCGTGACGCCCCGCAGCAGGCCCGTGTCGGCGCAGGACGGCTTGGCAACCCGCCAGGGCACCTTGGGGTGAAGAAACCGCCGGAGCGGCTCCTGCGAGGGCTGTGGCCATGACACCGCCACGCAGGGCGACCGGTGGGAGCCTTCGCCGGAAGCGCTCTCGCAAGCCGGCGCCGCAGCGCAACCTGCAGCCGGTGCCCAAATCCCAGGGGCAGCGAGGTGCAGCTCCTGGCGCCGTGGCGCGGCCGAAAAGCCCGCCAAGCGCCCAGAGCGCACCCCAGCCGCCCGTCAGCCTCGACCGCCCCTTCTGGCTCTGCCATACTCCGAAATGCCCTTTCGCCGGATCACCATCGAGATGATGAACATGCGCACGTCCCTCTTCTTCGTCCTGCTCGTCCTCGCCTGCGACAAGGACAAGCGCAAGATGCCCTCCACCGACGACACCTCTTCCATCCACGACACCGGCCCCGCGCCAGATACCGATCCCGACTGCGACACCGGCTACGTCGAAGACTACGGCGAGTGCGTGCCCACAGCCTGCGGCACGGGCACCTGGGGGAACCTTGAGGTCGACGAGAGCACCGTCTATGTGGACATCACGGCTGCGGAAGGCGGCGACGGGAGCGAGGCCGCGCCCTTCACCTTGATCCAGGCGGGGCTGGACGCAGCGAGTGATGCGGATGGCGGCATGGTGGCCGTGGCGGCCGGGACCTACCCGGAGACGCTGGAGCTGGGGCGTGGGCATGATGGAGTGCATCTGGCTGGGCGGTGCCGGGAGCTGGTGATCATCGACGCCAGCGTGGGGAGCGAGACAACGCCGGGGATCGACGTGGACGCCATTTTTTCGGAGGTGGAGGTCTCGGGCGTGACGGTGAGCGGTTCGCACTATGTCGGAGTGCTGGTCGGATCGGGGACCGTGACGATCCGGGATTCCGCGGTGGTTGGAAACGAATACGTCGGTGTCGGGGCCTTCCAGGCAGGAGGCCACGCGACGGCGCTCACGATGGAGAGCTGCGTGGTCAGTGGGAACACCCTTATCGGTGTGCTTGCATTCGCCTCCGGCACCTCGGTCACCCTCCGGGGGACTACCATCGAGGGCACCAATCCCAAGGAGAACGGAGAGTTCGGGGTTGGCATCGACGTCTACGGCGGCGCGAGCCGGGCCGCGGAGGCCTGCGGGGTCCTGGGGAACACCACCGCGGGCGTGGTCGCGGTCGAGGACGGGACCTCGGTCATCCTCCGAGAGACCACCATCGAGGGCACCAAGCCCAACGAGAGCGGAGAGTACGGATACGGCATCAATGTCTTCGGCGGCGCGAGCCTTGGGGTGGAGGCCTGCGAGGTCCGGGAGAACTCCGCCGCGGGCGTGCTCGCAGAGGACTCCGGCACCTCGGTCACCCTGCGGGAGACCGTCATCGAGGACACCAAGCCCGACGGGAACGGTGAGTTCGGGTGCGGTATCCAGGTCTCCGATGGCGCGAGCCTGGACGGGGAGGCCTGCGAGGTCTGGGGGAACACCGCCGCAGGCCTGCTCGCGTACGGCACCGGGACCTCGGTCACCGTCCGGGAGACCGTCATCGAGGATACCCAGCCCGATGAGAACGGGGAATTCGGGTTCGGCATCCAGGTCTCCGATGGCGCGAGCCTGGACGCGGAGGGCTGCGTAG
>CAYVQL010000566.1:0-4002 GCA_964454135.1 uncultured Enterobacterales bacterium
AGGGATGAATACAGCTACCGGCTAGCTACCAAGCCATCAGCGGCTGAGGAGCCTGCCGATCTCGCGGAAGAGCTACCTCCTGACCTCTCCCGTGAGCCAGAAGACATCGAGCAGCCGCTCGATGATGAAGATCGCAAGAGGGTTCAGAAGGATCTGGACAAGAAATACCGCGACATAGTCACGCAGATGAAGATGATCATTTACCCAGAGGTCCGAGATCCTGAGGCGATGTTCGACCTTCCCAAGGCAGATCGAGACTGCCTCGATAGCGCCTCGCCCCCCGACTGGCTCGACGGCTGGTGTATGTTGCTCGGCCATGCTCCTGTGGCTGGGGCCAGGTACGGCGACCTGTGGAGTGAGCGGATCGCGGTTTACGACGCCAAGAATCTATGGGGCACCAAGCATGAGGTGCGAGAATCTGAGGTCGGGTGGAGGCGATTCAACCGCTCCATCGAGCAGCACGCGGCGCAGGCGAGGGCGTTTCTCGTCAGCCGGCTCGAACTGGCCCTTCCAGCTCAGAGCTTGGAGGTGTTGGATGTCGAAGACCTACCGGGTGTGGGGAATTTCGATGATCCCGCGAGCAACGTCGCGCTGGAGGTTCTGACCGACGCCATGCGCTCGAAGTCCCTTGACGGCCTATTGGTCGTCGTGAGAGGCAACGGTCTTGAGGAAGACACTGGTAGGCTCCTGAGAGCCGCGAGGGTCTTGGAGCGCGTTTTGGACAAGGACACCGATCTCGGCATCGCCGTGACACATATCGAAGAGGGAGTCACGGCGGCGAGAAAGGCGCTGCGCAGAGATCGGGTTGAGAAGTCGCAATGGCCATCCTCGGATGAGCTTTTCCTTCGTGCGAGTAGAAGAGCTGCCGCAAGGAATCGCAGGACCTTGAGAGCACTTCTCGAAGATTCTGTCGCGCACCTCGATGAAGATGAGCGTAGGAGCTTGGTTGATCACGTGATGGACCGCACGTCTGTCGTTGGCGTGGAAGGAAATGCTGCAGAGGCGTTTGTCTTTGATCGAGAAGAGGACGTGCGCGTCTACACTACGAACCTGCGGGCTACTCGCGTTCCAGAGCTCCTTGATCACTTCCGCGCCCGCGCCCGCAAGCGACACGTCGAGCGGCTCACGCCGCTACAGAAACAGACGGAGCTCATTGGCCGTGGCATCCTTGCAGAATTGGCTCGGATCGCTCGAGCCAACGCTGCTGACGAAGGGATGAAGCTCCAGGCGGCCCAGCGAATCGCATACGTGGGCGCGATGACAGAGGCCAAGCACAGCCTGAGCAATCGTTGGACCGCGATCAGAGAGCGCGTAGAGATGCGGCTCCAGTACAAAGTGCAGCACCCCCTCGAACAGGCACGACTCCGAGCAGAGCGGAAGGCTCGATTGCGCAAGGCCGCCGAGATCGAACTCTGCCGGACCGTTGGTACGTACAATGGGTACACAGGATATCTGGTCCACTGGACGGTCCTGCAGGCAGCTTTGAGACGCGGTGGTATCTACGTGAGCACACACCGCATCGACCTCCCTGGCGACCTCGCGAGGGAGATTCACCCAGAACTCCAGCAAGGCTGGAAAAATGTTGCGTCCCAAATCAGGGCCCTGTTCGACGAGTACCACGACAACGCCAACAAACTCCTGGATTCCCTGGAGACGGCGGCGAAGAAAGCGGCAAGTGAGTCAGGTGTCACTCCGGATATCGAGGCGATCAAGTACGCCAGGAGAGGGCTACAGGACAGCCTGCAAGCACTACGCAGGAGTCTCAGTGCGTCTATCGGGGTGGCAACAGATCGTATGAAGGATGTCTTGAGGGAACGCCTCCTGGATCACTTTGAGATCGAGTGCGAGAAGGTCATCGCCCGCACGCCTCGCGGCAATGGGTGGACGCGCCGTGCTCTGCGTGAGTTCGAGAGAGTCGGGGAATCAGCCATTATCGAGGGATCCGACGTCGGGATCGCAGCGGCCAACGAAGAACTAGACAGACTGCGGAGGAAGATCCGCGAGGGCGTGCTATCCAAGGACCCCATAGGGCCAGCGTTCCAGAAGCTCATTGAAGCCGCTCAGGACGCCGTTGAGTCTGCCGAGCTTGCCGAAGCACGAGGGGCTCTCGTGGAGTGGGCCAAGGACGCCAGCGCTCAGTTCCAGACCGGCCTCGGTGCCGATCAATGAGTATTGACGACTCCGCCAAGCCCGGGTCAATACCAACCATAGCGTTCGTCGGCGAGTCGCAGGTCGGCAAGTCGTCGCTGATCAACGCGCTCATCGGGACAGAGATCCTCCCCACGTATGGGGGGGGGGCTCCATGCACCCAATCGGTCTGCGAATGTACGGTTGGGAGATTCCCTTCACTCGAGGGGCCATGGCAGCTTCGAGTGGAGTGGGTCGGTGGAGAACAGCTGGCGACAAAGGGCAGCAATGCTGCACGTGCCCGCATCGCGCGCGTTCGAGAGAAGATCAGTACGGAGGAATGGGAAGAGCTAGACTCCGCATTGATGGACTGGCGACGCACCGGTAGGGATTTCGATCTGAGCCGGCTGTTGGTGGGTCAGCATATCGCCAACTTCGCCGGCAACGGCCCTCTACCGTCCAATCAGGCCCGTCGCCACCTCAAGACTCTCCTCACCGGTTGGACAGCGGAGATGCTCACTCGGGTCTCGCTCTCCAGCCCGCGTCCCGAGTCCAGACTAGTGGACCTTCCTGGCTTTGGACACGACGATGTCGGTGGAACTTCAGCCGCTCGCTGGCTGCATGCAAACGCCTCTGCAGTCGATGCGGTGGTATGTGTACTAGGAACGCGAACCCCCGATGTGCTCTGGGAGAGGCTCCAAGAATACTGGACCCCGGAGCAGCTCCGCGAACGCCTATTCTGCGTGGCCACTCATGGAGACGAGCACGTCAACTCTGGCCGTGCGGCGGACATCGTTTCCAGAAGGCGTCGTATCGTGGCTACCAAGCTGATCGCCCGCGCCGTGGGCGGTCGGTTCGATGACCGATCGCTATTGGCGAAGACGTTCTGCTGTGATCCGCGACCGCCGAGCTCAGATGTCGTGAATCGCGTGGAGTTCGATGGCGAATTGGAACGCCTCCGCACTATCCTAGCCGCAGTCCAGGCCCACGCCCGGCCCTGGCCGCTTCCCAATCCTCAAGAGGTAGAACCCCGTTCGCCCCCATCTCTTGTGGACCTGATCGAGACGGCCGGGCTTCGATACCAGGACAACCGCCCGGTTGGCGGTGCCTTGTGGGCATACGGCAAGAAAATCGCGGTGAAGAAGGCGCTCGCCCGTCTGGGCATCCTGGAACATTTCTCCTATGTGGCGGCGCGCCGATGCGGCCCACCCGGCTGGTACACGTGCCGCGCCAACTGAAATGAAGGAAGAACAATATGGGTATTTTCCACCGCATGGACCTCGTTCATCTCTCCGGACGACGTGAAGCCGGAGATCACCTCTACATCATCAGCAAGGTGGACGAAGACGAGTTCACCGGCTTGTGCCGGATCAGTGCCCACCCGCTCCTCCCGAGGCTCTACAACGGCCGAGACGCAGCCCCCGTCGAGCAGCACAGCCTCCTTCCCGAGGAGCTCCATCGCCTACCGTCACCAGCAGAGGCCCTCGAAGAGGCACTGCCTCTGCGGCGAGAGGCTTGGCCCACACGCACCAAGCTCTCCATCGAGCGCCTATTTGCGCTGTGGTTGCTGCACGAAGACAGGAAGAACCTGCTCGATGCTGCACCAGTGGACAAACTCGCCCACCAGGTGTCTCTCCTCGAATACGTCAAGCAGCAAAACCTGCGACGGCTCCTCATCGCGGATGAGGTCGGCCTTGGCAAGACTATCGAGGCGGGTTTGCTGATCCAGTGGGTGCTCGACAGTCACCCTACAGCTCGGGTGCTGTATCTGTCGCCAGCGATGCTCGTGCACAATGTCTGGAGCGAGCTCAAGCGTATGAATCTCAAGCGTAGGAAGATTCCCGCGCGCATCGACCGCTACACAGCCAACATCAA
>CAYVQL010000567.1:0-3999 GCA_964454135.1 uncultured Enterobacterales bacterium
TCCGGGGCGGCGCATCCAGGGAATCAGGACGCGGGATTGCGCGGGTCCCTACACAGCCGAACGCGACGGACCCATACGGAGGACTTGCTCATCGCGGGAAACCTCCAGTTCATCGCGTCGTCCTGGAGCCGGCCCGAGGTGTACTCAGATTACTGGTCCGAGTTCACGGCTCCAACGATTTGCATAGAACCTCTGCGGTCGATGATCGGCGCGGAGAACCTCGTGATGGAGGGGAACCGGCTTGTGGCCAACCTCCTTGGCGGCCAAGCGGCTGATACCGAAGTCGGAGACGCCCTCCGCAGAATTCTACCGATCGCGCTTGGGACCTGAACTAGGTAGGACGCGCTACACCTACTGCTGCAACCCGTAGACGAAAGCGGAGAAGAGTGCTGAAGAGCCAATGGGTGTTGGCGATAGCTGCGATGGCCGCCGAAATCGAAGAACAGCTGACGGGCATGCTCGAAGCCATCGACGTTTGCCGCAGGCGTGAGGCTGCTGGCTCATGCGCATGCCCGGGGAAGGCAAGACTCGCAGGGTGGACCGGCTGGAAGTACAATAGCTGAATGGAATTCAAGCAGTGCAAGGCCATCGTGCTCTTCGGGCGTGACGAAAAAGGCAATCGTGCTGGCCTGGTTCCTCCCCGACGCTGCATGAGGCTTGCCACCAATGGGCGCTACTGTGGGGTACATGCGCGAAAGGCGAGCCTCCATGATCTCTTCGACGAGTGCTTTGTCTCGACCTGGGAATGGAAGGTCAAGGAGTGGCACCGCGCCCAGCAACGACAGCGCGAGGATGAGCAACGTCGGCGAGAGAGGAAGCTAGTATCGATGAGGGCGAACTCGAGAAGCCGGGCCGCTCCCCACCGAGGGGGGCGCCTCCAGGCAGGCGAGGCGCTCGAACTGGCGAAGGGACTAGGCAACCTCGCCCAGCGCAGTGGATTCGACGAGTTAGCCAGCCACATCAGGGAGAACGAATTCGAGTGGGCGTTGGCGTTCTTCCGATAGCTGGTGCTCCTCCTGCATCTAGGAAGTAAGTCAGCCTTCGGCCAGTACGACGTTCCAGATGTCCGACTCGGAGCAGGACTGCAGAACTGGATTCTGGAGGAGCCTCCGCCGGACGGTGGGCGTCAGCGGCCGCTTGCCGTTGAAGAGCAGCGACCAATGGCTGGGGCTGAGGTCGAGATCTTTCGCGAATCCACGGTGGGTGAGGTGGTTGAAGTCGAGGATCTCCTGGACCTTCGACCTCTTGATGTAGAAGCGGTGTCGCATCATGAGGGAGACTTCTCCAGGGATGTTGAGATTCGGTATTGATGAGATCGTGGTTGCTTTTCGGTCGTGACTGGACTACCGTCTGGGAATGGAGTGTTACGATGCTGTTGTCAGAGTCTAACAGAAGATGAGTAAAGGGTCTACCGACGGTCCAGAGCGCAGAGAATACGTGCTCTACTACGACCTCGATCCATCATTTGGCGCCTATCTCCGATGTCATCGTGAAGCGAAGGGGTACTCTCTACGGAAACTCGGAGAAGCTCTCGAAGTACCCTACCACTACCTCCATCGTCTGGAGACGGGCGGCAGAGCGAAGAAGCCTCCGTTGGAGCTCCTGGAGAAAATCGGGATGGTGATGCACCGCCCGCTAGGCGAGGTAGAGGCTCGAGCTGGTGTCCTACGTCAACCGGTCCCAGATCCTCACTGGTCAGTCAACGAGCGCTTCAAGACCTTGATGATGCATGCGAACATTAAGGCCCCGGGCATGACCGAGGAGTGGTTGGAGTCCTATTCAATCCGGCAAAAACGAGAAATCGTCCAGTGTCTCCTCAATGCGAACAGGTATGGGCTCGACAAGAAATCGCTCCTCGTCCTACTGCGTGAGGAGGACCTTGAGGAAACGGGAGAGGGCCGTCAACGCGATCTCGGCTGCTCCGAAAGACAGAAGTGAGGTTCACATGAAGACAGATGCGGAGTGGTATCCCACGAGGGCCACGAGCTTGGTCTGGCCGTCTATCCTCGCTGCGATCATGCCGACTGCGGGCACCCTGTTCATACCGAACCTGGCTCGTCCGTTCTCGCTCATCCGGCTCCACAGCAGCGCTGCTAAACCGAGCGCAACCGCCAAGCCGGTGGAATCCCCACGAATCCCGAGGACTCGGCTGCGCGTCAAGTCGCGGCGACTGGTCAGAAGGAAGAGGCGGGGAGCAAGCCCGGCGAGGCCTGCCGGGCCGAAAGCCGACAGCTCCTGGCTGTGGCGGCTCCTCCACCCTAACAGATTGACGAGGCTCCTGATCCTTGGCATCTCGTTCGTCGTTCCCAAGCGTGCCAGCACACTCACGAAGATCGAGCGTATCGCTTCCCATGGCTCGCCGGTGCTCGAGACTTGGCACGAGGTGCTGACAGGCCAGGATCTCACCTTCGCTTTGCAGGAGGCTTCATGTTGAACAAGAACCCTTTGAAGGGCGCTATCGGCTACTGCCGCGTCTCAACCAGGAAACAGGGCGAGAAGGATTCATCTATCCCCGCACAGCGCGCAGACCTGTCCGAGCGCGCAGCCGCGGACGGTTTTCAGCTCGTTCGGTGGTTCGGAGAAGAGCAGAGCGGGAAAACTATTGACGAACGCCTTGAAATGGTGAAACTCATCGAGTGGGCGCGCAAGAACAAGGGACAGGTCAAACGCCTCTACGTGCGCGATTACAAGCGCTTCTCCAGGAGCCAAGAGGACATGTTCATCCTCTTTCGGGAGTTGCGGAAGGCGGGGGTCGAGGTCGTCGCAATCTCAAATCCGTTGACCGAAGATGATGCTGTCAACGCCCTCCTCATCGGTGTATACAGCGGCGTCGGCCAGATGGAACGGATGATATACGGGCGGAACGTCCGAAGCAGCCAAAGAAATGCGCTATGTCGGGGCTACTGGCCTTTCAACCGCGTGCCGCTGGCTCTCCGCCGCCAGCGCACCACCAACCATCGCGGTGCCCATCGGTTTGTCCTTGTCATCAACGAGGAAGAAGCCGCCGTGGTACGGCGTATCTACACACTCTACATCTCCGGCGACGGCTACAAGCGTATTGCGGCCCAGTTCACGAAAGAGCGCGTGCTCGGCAGAACTTGGAACCACAGGTTCATCGGTAGGCTGATCCGGAATCCCGTCTACCGCGGCGCTGCAGCCATGAACGGGAGTGTGCTGCTGGAGGGTGCCTTCCCTGCCGTCGTCAGTAGGGAGACCTGGAGGAAGGCCGAGGCTATGCGCAAGGCCCGGCACCGCGCCCCACGTGAGGTAGGCCGGCTGAACACAGGCCAGAATGGCGTCTTCGTGCCCGTGCTGCGCTGCGGTGTCTGCGGCGGGCCCATGCGTGTCAACCGAGGTGGATCTGAACGCTCGGGGTGGAAGTTCTACTACGCTTGTTCGCGACGTTTCGACGACAAGGAGTCCTGCACCGGCCTCACCGCGCGCGTGGACCAGCTGGATCCCTTGCTGCTCGACCACATCGAGGATGAGGTGTTGACGCCTGAAAACGTGCGAACGGTCATCGAGGAGTCGGTGGAGCGCCTTCGAGCCACTGGGGGCGCCGACGCCGCCGCTGCCCGTGAGGAGATCGAAGAACGGATCGCCGACGCCAGCGCCAAGCTGAGGAAGCTCGCGCAGGCCATAGCCGATGACACCATGGCCCATGAGGACGTAAGGTCGCTGTCAGCGGACCTGCGCTCGGCCCGCGATTACGCCCGAGAGGAGTTGGGCGCACTCCCGCCGCCACGCCCCATCCCATCAGCCGACGAGGTGGACATGGAGGCCTTCCGCCGCGCCATCATCTCCCGCTGGCGCGACAAGGACACCGCTGTTCAGCGTCGCGCTCTCAAGTCCATGATCGACGAAGTCGTGCTCTCACCCGGCGAAGCGCTCGTGCGCTACTCCTGGAGGCCCGAGTCGGCCGAATATACTCACCAGGCCCCTCCCGGCCCGCCGTAGTGGTCCAGACAAACTCGGAACAGAAACCGCCGGAAGCAGAGG
>CAYVQL010000568.1:0-3994 GCA_964454135.1 uncultured Enterobacterales bacterium
TTGAAGCGCCAGAAGAACTCCATGTGCTCCCCGACCTTCAGGCGTTCGTCCCAGCGCACCTGCCGCAGGGCCGCGGTCCGTGCGACGAACAGGTTGGGGACGAAGTCGTAGATGGGGAACCCCGCCAGCATCCTCCTGCGTCGCCCGAAGTGCTGCACCAGGTTTCTGCCTTCGCGGTAGAGGGTTCCGTTGAAGCCGTCCGGGCGCAGCTCTCCGCCCTCCGGGGTCACCAGTCGCCCTGCCACCAGGTCCAGCTGGCCGCAGCGCTCGAAGGCGTCCAGCGCGGCCTCGATCCGGGTCCGACTGGTGAAGATCCAGTCGTCGTCCGTGATCATGGTGAAGTCCGTCTCGACGCGGTCCACCAGGAAGTTGCGCCCAGCGGACAATCCCACGTCCCAGGGTAGCTCGAACCAGCCGTCGATCCCCGGTGGGCGTTCAGGGGCATCCCCGTCATCCGCCGCGAGCACCGTGGTGTCTGGGTAGTAGGAGCGTATGCTCCGCACGAGGGTCTTCAGGGCCCGGGGACGCATGAAGCTCTTGATGATGATGGTGACCAGCCGGTCGACCCTGCTTTCCAGGCTCGGGCGGCGCTCGCTGGCCATTGTAGGCGCTGCGGAGACGGGATCCGTACGCTGGAAGCCGGCGTCGTGACTGGCGGCCTCGAGCCGGGCCGCGAGCTTTGCTGCGGGCCCGCTGGCGAAGGCGTTTTCGCGCAGGCCGGGTAGCAGCACCTGTTGGCGGCGGGCGATGCCGACGAAGTCCAGGATGGCGCGCACCCCTTGCGACGTGTTCAGGTCTTCCACATCGAACAGCCGCACGTTGCTGGGATATTCCACGCACAACCGCTCCACCGCGGCGTAGTAGGATTGCCAATAGCGCTGCAGCGCCTGCTCCTTGGAGCTCGTATCGAAGCTTGGGTAGCAGGGATCCCAGGTCGGATCGAGTCGCCACCGGTTGCCGTCGTGGTCCATCCAGTGGTTTCGACCCTGCGTCTTCACCATGAAGCTGGCCACCGTCTCGCGCTCCGCACGCCGCAGCGCCAGGATACGCGCGCTGGGCCAGGCCGCCAGGATCCTGACCACGTAGGGCAGGTAGAAGAAGCCCACGTCTCCGACCAGCCCGGTGCCGGGCAGGCGCCGGAGGATATCCAGCTTCCGTGCCAGCAAGGCCTTGTCGGCCATCCAGGGCAGGTGAGGCCGCAGCTCGTGGCGCACCTGGGCGCCGGGCTGGGCGTCGAGCAGGCGGCTCAGGGACACAGTGCCGCAGCGCCCGGAGCCCAGGCCGATGACCAGCTGCCTCATGCGCGGCATCTCCATAGGGTCTCTTCGCCACCGCCTAGCCCAGCAGCTTCTCGGCCTCGACCACGGCAGCCTCGGCCGGTTCGCCAGGCCAGGCCCGCCAAGGCCCGCCATCCAGCAGGGCAGTCATGCGCCACACGATGACCACGCTCGCTGGCTGCCCGGGCGAGCGCAAAGCTGACCTGGGCCGCACGGCGGTCGCCCGCTTGGACGAAGAACCATGGTCGCCCCCAGCCCTCGCCGGGCTGTGACCCCCGGCTCACGGCCCGATCCCCATCTTGGGCGCGATCTTCCGCAGCACGTCGTCAGTGTGGCGCTGCACGATCCGATCCACGCCGATCTTTCGCCGCACCAGTTCCTGATAGTGGCGGAGCCTGCCGAAGCGGTGCTCCGCATAGCCTGCCCCGCCAGGCGCGTGCGAGTTGATCACGATGAAATCATCGAGCAGGGTGCTGACATGGTGGTCCTTGAACCGCCAGAAGAACTCCATGTGGTCCTCGGTCTTCAGGCGCTCGTCCCAGCGTACCTGCCGCAGGGCTGCGGTCCGCGCGACGAACACGTTGGGTACGAAGTCGTAGATGGAAAACCCCGCCAGCATCCTCCTGCGCCGCCCGAAGTGCTGCACCAGGTTCTCGCCCTCGAAGTAAAAAATCCCGTAGTAGGTGTCCGGGATCAGTTCGCCGTCTTCCGCAGTCAGAGAACGCCCTGCCACCAGATCCAGCTGGCCGCAGCGTTCGAAGGCGTCCAGCGTGGCTTCGATGCGGGTCCGCCTGGTGAAGATCCAGTCGTCGTCCGAGATCATGGTGAATTCCGTCTCGACGCGGTCCAGCAAGAAGTTGCGCCCAGCGGACACGCCTACGTCGTAGGGCAGCTCGAACCAGCCATCGACCCCCGGTGGGCGTTCGGGCGCATCCCCGTCGTCTGCTGCAAGTACCGTGATGTTTGGGTAGAAGGAACGTATGCTCCGTACGAGGGCCCTCAAGGCCCGGGGTCGCATGAAGCTCTTGATGATGATGGTGACCTGCCGGTCGACCTTGCTGTCCGGGCTCGGGTGGCGCTCGCAGGCCGCTGCCGGTGCTGCGGAGACGGAAGCCGGGCACCGGACGTCGGCGCCGTGATCGGTGGCATCGAGGCGGGCCGCGAGCTCAGCGGCGGGCCCGCTGGCGAGGACGTTCTCGCGTAGGCCGGGCAGCACGACCTGCTGTCGGCGGGCGATGCCGACGAAGTCCAGGATCGAGCGCACGCCCTGTTGCTTGTTCAGATCTTCGACATCGAAAAGCCGCACGCTGCTGGGATACTCCACGCACAGCCGCTCCACTTCGGCGTAGTAGGATCGCCAGTAGCGATGCAGCGCCTGCTCCTTGGTGCCCGTTTCGAAGATAGGGAAGCAGGGATCCCAGTCTGCGTCGTGCCGCCACTGGCTGCCGTCGTGGTCCGCCCAGTGGTTCTTTCCCCGGGTCTTCACCATGAAGCTGGCCACGGTCTCGCGCTCCGCGCGCCGCAGCGCCAGGATGCGCGCGCCAGGCCAGGCCGCCAGGATCCGGATGACGTAGGGCAGGTAGAAGAAGCCCACTTCCCCGACCAGCCCGCTGCCGGGTAGGCGCCGCAGGATGTCCAGCTTGCGCGCCAGCAAGGCCTCATCGACCGCCCAGGGCAGGTAGGGCCGCAGCTCGTGGCGCACCTGGGCGTCGGGCTGGGCGTTGAGCAGCCGGCTCAGGGACACAGTGCCGCAGCGTCCGGTGCCCAGGCCGATGACCAGTCGCCTCATGCGCGCCATCTCGGTGAGGTTCTCTTCGTCACCGCCTACCCCAGCAGCTTCTCGGCTTCGACCACGGCAGCCTCGGCCGGTTCTCCAGGCCAGGGCCGCCAGGGCCCGCCGTCCAGCAGGGCCACCATTCGCCGCGCGAGCTGGGCAGGCTCGGTGGGGCCCAGGCAGGCGTCCACGACGCCGGCCATGGCCAGGGCCTGAAGCTCCTGATCGGCCAGGACCAGCCGAGCTTGCGGGCTGTAGACCTCGCCCGGCCCCAGCGCCAGCACCGGCGTGCCCGCCACGGCGGCGAAGGGGATGGTGGTGGTGGCGTGATGGCAGACCAGCAGGCTGGCGCTGCGCACCGTGCGCTCGAACTCCTGCGGAGGGAGCCAGGGCACGTGCTCGACGCCCGGCGGGAGCCAATCCGACGGGCCTCCCACCCACAGCCAGCGAAAGGCCGGGCGCGCCAGCATGGCGCGCTCCATGGCGCCCGCCAACACCTCTTTCCAGCGCTGTTCTTCCGTAGCGCCGGGAAAAAAACCCACGTAGAGCATCACCAGCGATTGGCGCTCCAGGTCGGGCCCCTCATCCGCCATCCAGCCGATGGGCGCCATGCGGTGCCGCGCCCATGGAGGATACTCGAAGGGTCCGCCATTCTCCTTCAAGCCTTGCTGGAATACCGGACGGGGCAGGCTCACCAGCAGCCGGTCGATGCGGTCGACGAAACCGGGGACGGCCTCTGGCGCAAAGGGCCAGCAGGTGTCCAGGGTCAGGGCGAGGCCGTGAAAGGCTCTGGTCAAGGGGACCAGGTTCAGGCAGGTCTTGGTGCTGGAGAAGAGCAGCAGCTCGGGACAGTGCCGCTCCAGGATCGCCAGCAGCTGTTCGGCTCGGTCGAAGAAGTGCAGCTCCTGGCAGACGTCTTTCAACAGCTGACCGTTCTTCTCGG
>CAYVQL010000569.1:0-3951 GCA_964454135.1 uncultured Enterobacterales bacterium
ATGCCACTCTCAATATCGCCGATTCCTTCATTGAAGGCACCGCCGAGCAGGAGAATATCGGTGGCGGCGTCGGCATCTACGCTACGCCCTGGACTGGTGGCCCTCCCACCCTGTCGGTCACCGGCACCACCATCCAGGACAACTCGACCGCAGGTGTCTGGCTCTCCGGCGGGGGCACCTACTCGTTGTCGGACAACACCATCCACGGTGGCGAGGGCTGGGCCAGAGAGAGCCTGACCATGTGCGGCGATGCCGTCTACGCAGAGGAAGGCGTGACGGCCTGGGATGGTAGCTCGGGCCTGCTGCTGGAGAACAATGAGCTGCTGGACGGCCTTGGTGCTGGCCTCTTCCTGGACAACGCCATGGCCACCCTCAAGGGCAACAACTACGGGGACAACGCGGTGGACCTCGTGATGCAGGGCGGAAATTGCGAGACGCTACCCGATGGCTACGGCGATGAGACCTTCAGCTCGGAGGTGGAGTTGTGCCCCGAATACGACTACGCCACCTGTGGGGACGAGTTCGCGCTGTACTTGGCGCTCGCGGAGCCGGAATCGGGACACAGCTCGGCGTTCATGAGCCCCGGCCTCCCTGGTCCAGGAGCGCTGCCCGCACTGCCGGTCGCGCTCCCCAACGCCTTCGATCCCCTGCCGCTCCTGCGATCCGCCCTGCGCGTGGAGCCGCTGAGGCTGCGACTGGAACCACTCCGCCACGAGCCGGCGCCCCCGGTCCCCTTCGTCGAGCCCAAGGATCGTTGAGCCCTCGACGGCTGCTGCTGGCGGTGCTCACCATGCGGCCCACCTGCAGTCCAGCGCGCCGTAGCCCGTAGCCCGTCGCAGCCCCGCGCCCAAGCTCTGCCCCGGCGTTCTGCCCAGTCGCTGGGCAAGGCAAGGACCAGGCACATGGCCAGCAGCTGGTGCACCAGCACGGGCCAGCAGCGGTCAGCCAACCTCACCGGCTCCCGCCAGCCAGCGCGCAACGCCTCAGCCTATGTCGACGGCCAGCAGGTTCGCAGCCTTGCGCACTGAAAATCCCATGTTATCCACCCTCCATACTTGCGTTTCCCGTTTCAGAAATCGCTCGTCGGAGGTTCAACCGTGTCCAAGAAAGACGATCAGCCCATTGTTTCCGAAGAAGGCGCGAACACCGCGGAGGGCGAGCAGGAAGAAGTACCCGCTCCGAGGCGCCGCGGCCGGCCTCGCAAGCCCAAGCCGATCATCCCCTTCGTCTCGGGCATCCCCGAGGGCCAAGTGGTGGAGGTCCACCTCAACGACATCGACCTGGACGACACGGAGTTCGAATTCCGCGTGGACCACAAGATCAAGGATCTGGTGGACGACATCGCCAACAATGGCCAGCAGTTCCCGATCATCCTGCGCCGGCCCAAGGAGGAGGGAGCCAAACCGAAGATCGTCTCCGGCTTCCGGCGCACGCGGGCTATCCTGGCGCTCGGCTGGACCTCCATCAAGGCCATCATCAGGGACGACCTGGACGACGACGAGGCCTACCGCCTGTCCTACTTGGAGAACGAAAAGAGGAGGAACCTCACCGGGGTGGACAAGGCTCACGCCATCGTCAAGCTGCGCATGCGGGGCAAGACGGACGAGGAGATCTGCTCCATCTACGGCATAGGGCAGCGACAGCTGGACAACTTCAAGAGGGTCTCCACCTTCCCGCAGATCCTCAAGGATGCCGTCTCCGATGGCCTCGTCCCCACCACCCACGCGCTGATCCTGATGAAGAACTACGACCTCCGCCAGGGCCGGATCGACCTGGAGGAGTGGATCGCCAAGGTCCGCGACGAGGGCCTGTCGGTGCGCAAGCTCACCCGGGACCTGAACCTGCGCTACGGCAAGCTCAAGAGGCAGAAGCGGTACATGGACAGAACGAGCGACGGAGGCTTCCGGCTCTACCCGATGAAGTTCGATCCGAAGCGCACTCCCCCGGAGCTGCGCAAGGCCATGCTACGCCGGCTTAAGGAGGCGATAGAAAGGCTGGAGGCAGTGGACGAGAAATAGCCGAGGAAGAAATCTGCCGGTCGCGTCGTCCGGCCTGGGCGGGCAGCGCGGCGAGCAGGAGGAGCGAGGCTCTGGGCGCCCAGCCCGGCTGCCCGTTGACAACTACTGGGTGTCCCCGCCGACCCTGGAGCCACCCTGCCCTATGGGTACGCCCCACTACCCGGTACTGGCGCAGTGCCCGGTGGCTGCACCGGAACCCAACACCTTCAACCCGAACCCGCGCCTGGGCTGGAATCGGCTGTGGCTCCACCCTCACCCGATGCCGACGTCTACCTCTGGTGTGGGGTTGTTAGCGTAAACGCCAGATGAGGCTCGCGCGCCCACGTCCGCTGCGGCCGGTGAACGAGGCTCTGCCAGGAATCGCCTGGGGCCCGCACAGCCCTGCAAGCCCCCCCCCAGCCCCTCTTTCGGGCTGCTTCCCTGTCGGTTCCTGGCCTCGCCCGTGCTCGGGGTAGGCCGCAGCAGACGTGAGCGGAGCCCCAGGGTTACGCCGCATCTGGCCTGGACGAATACACCAGGGCCTGGGCCGAACCGGCGGTGATGGCGCGGGTAGTGGCAACAGGAGCTGGCTGGGCAACTGCATCGCCGGCGAGTCTTCCGGCCCAGCGACGTGCGGACCTCACGCAGCTTCTCTACCGCCTCGTCTCATTGCACGGGCAGCTGAGGCCTTGTACATGGCCTGGGCGGCTCCTCTCCGACCACCTCACCCGCGGGCGCCCCCTCCAACCCCGCCCCAGTGCTCCTCAGCCCCGCAGCCAGACCCCCTACCTCGGCTTGCCGCCCAGAAAGCGCCAGGAGCCCTCCAGGTCAAGCAGGTGGGACGCAACGACCTCACGCTCCACCCAGGGAGGCATGAGCCGCTGGAATTTGCTCAGACGGTAGGCTGGAAGCCCCTCGGCCACCTCACGCCACAGCTTCTCGTCCTCCCAGAACTCCACCTCCTTGAGCTGCCGGATCGCGGCTTCGAGGTCTCGACGCGCGATCCCCTCGCCGCCCAGCTTCACGGCAAAGTTATCGGGCACCACCCTCCAGGATCCGTTCACCGCCGACAAGGCGTGACGCAGCGTCGCGTTCACCCTGCCACCAGCGAAGGTCCACCAGCGGACCTCGGCGTCGCCTTCCTCGATGCCGCCCTGGGCGAAGACGTCCTCGAAGCGGTCGCGAGCGCTGGCCAGCACTTGCGCGGCGTCGCGGTGCAGGTAGGGCACGGGCCCTTCGGATCGCAGCACCTGCTCCACCTGCTGGCACAGCTCGAAGCCCAGGAAGCGCGGCAGAAAGCTGGTCCAAGTGGGCTTGCGCCCTCGGGGCGCGGGCTCTACGACGACGCGCCGGGCACCATGGCGCACCTGGGCCACCAGCCAAGCCCGCCCACCCAGCAGGAAGCAGCTGGCGCCATCCACCAGCCTGTCCACGAAGTCCTGGTAGAGGTTGCCGACGGGCGCGCCGGCCTTGGTCTCCACTTCGTAGGTGCGCGGGCTGGAGAAGACGGCGTACAGCTCCATGAAGTTTCGGCGCCCAAAGCGGCGCTCTGCCTTGGGCCCCAATGACAGGCGACCGGCCACCCTCACCAGCGAGCGATCCCGCAGCATCCAGCGTACGAGGCGCTCAAACTCGGCCTCGCGAATGCCGGCGAAGTCCGGCACACGGCGCAGCTGGTCCCAGACCTGGTCTCGACGGACACCGTCGCCGGCCAGGCACAGGGCCAGCAGCTGGTGAACCAGCACGGGCCAGCAGCGGTCGGACAGATGGACGGGCTCCACCCAGCCCTCGCGCGCGAGCTCCACCAAGGCGACGGCTTGCAGCACGCCCTCCTCGCTCTCACAGAGGAAGGTGGTGTTGGCCACCTGGCCTTCGCGGCGGCCGGTGCGGCCCATGCGTTGCATGAAGGAGCTGACGGAGTCGGGCGCCTCCACCTGCAACACGCGGTCCAGGT
>CAYVQL010000570.1:0-3931 GCA_964454135.1 uncultured Enterobacterales bacterium
CCCATCAGCCACACCTCCGCCTTGCCATCGGTGGAGGTGACCTTGAACAGCTCCAGGACCCGGTCCCGCAGATCGAGCAGATCGGTGTGGATGTCGGCGCCGGCGCCGGCCTCGATGCGCGCCATGACCTCTTCGACTCGACCGTAGTAGCGATCGGCGGGGACCAGCAGGCCGCCCAGCGCGTGGTGCGTGCGCCGGTGGTTGTACCAGTACAGGTGGCTGGCCAGCCTGCGCTTCATCTCGGCCAAGTCGTAGAAGCGGCAGGCATCGAACAACTCCTTCTGGATATTGGCGTTGAAAACTTCTATTTTTCCATTCCACTCCTTGTGCTCGGCCGGGATCTGCTCGATGTCAAGCTCCGTCAGCAGCGCCGTGAACCGGCTGATCCCACGCCAAGACCAGAAGGCGGCGCCCTTGTCGTGGATGACCATCTCGGGCTTGCCGTGCCGCATCACCGCGTCCATGAAGGTATCGATCACCATGTCGGCGCGCTCGGCGTCGTCCACCCCGTGGCCCAAGACGTACCGCGAATGGTCGTCGAGGATGATCAGGCTGAACGTCGAGGTCCGGTTGATGTAGCGCTGGAGAAAGTCGAGCGCCCAGCGATGGTTGGGCCGCACCGCCTCGAAGCGCTCGTCGTGTGGCCGACTGCGACGCTTCGGCGGCCGATAGCCGGCCTCCTCCATCACCTGGCGCACCGTGCTGGTCGAGGTCTTGATCCCCTTGCGCCGGAGCTGGTTCCTGATCTGGCTGGGGCCGAGGCCGGGGTGCCGCTGCCACTCGTTCAGGATCTCCTGGTCTCGCTGGGCTTCGATGTCCGCAGGGGCTGGACCTGACGTGGGTGATGGGCCATTGCCCTCGGCCGCCAGGCGGACCCTGCGCTGCCAGTCGCGGATGGACCAGCGGCTCACCCTGAACTTCTTGTGGGCCTTCATCGGCCCGTGCTTGTCGACGTACTCCAGGATCTTCGCCTTTTCCGAGGGCGTGTAGCGCCGGGCGGTGCGGCGCTGGGAGGCGGCCGCCGTCGTTGGTGGGGGCGTCTCGACGACCTCGGCCGGGGCGGACCGCGGGGCTTCCGCAGCTTGCGCCTCGTCCCCAATCGCCTCCTGCTGCGCCTTGGCGGCCTGCCGGGCCTTGTACGCCCAGCAAGACAGCGTGCCACTGGAAATCCCCAACTCACGGCTCGCAGCCGCGGCACCCACCTCCAGCGCCCTCTCCGTGGCTCTCTTCTTCTGCTCCGGCGTGTAGCTCCGGATCTTCCTCTTCTTGACTGCCATCACGGACCTCCTCCGCGATGGCGTCAACTCGGGCGAAAGTGTCCGGGGTTTCTATGCCAGTCGCGGACGGAGATTGTGTGGCAACGGCAGCTACGGTATGGCCGCTCGGACCGTTCGTCGGATAGAGGATTAGGTGGCTCGCGCCGCTGTTCCCGGACCGCTGCGCCAGCAGGACGCCAGGATGCGCCGCGCAGCGCAGCTCGATCCCGAGGCGTGTGGCCTTCACTCCGCCCCAGGGTGTGTCAGGCCGACGGTCGAGCGCGCCCACCAGGGATGCAAAGGTCGGCGGGGCGCATCCGCTCCCCCCACTCCCGACCGGCCAGTTACTCGCCATGACATGAGAATCCGGATCCTGCTGCCGCTGCTGATCCTCCTGGCCCTTCCCCGGCCAGCGGCGGCGATGGAAGCGCTGGCCCATGGCGTGGTGCTGCGCATGCACGATCCGCAGGCGGCCACCGTGATCAACCAGATCCTGACGGACCCTGCCTACTGGCAGGATGCGCGGAGGGACACCTACGACGACGAGCTGTACGACGAGCTGCGGCTCAAAGAGGTGGAGATGGGGCTCGTGCCCATGGTGGCCGGCGAGGGCGACCGCGATCTGCCACGGGAGGTGATCGAGGATGTCATCTTCACGGGATTCGAGGCGCTGCCCGCCCACATCGACCTGGCCAAGCGCGTGGTGCACCTGGGCCAGGGCTACGATCCGAAGGTGGGGGCCGACTACGTGGACACCTTCTTCTACCTCGATCTCAAGCTCCTCTACCTGACCGCCTCGTGGCGCGTCTATCGCACCCGCGATGCGGGCGAGCGCAGCATCCTGTGGTTCGAGAAGCTGCCGGAGGAGACCCTTCCGGAGGCTGTGCGGGCCGCCTACCAGCAACGCATCCAGGAGGCGTCGGGCTCGGTGGACCGCCGCCGGGGCCTGTTCGGATCGCTGAACAAGCCCGCAGAGCTGTACGGCATGTTCCTGATCGAGGACGGTCGCAGGCATCAGAGCCGGGTCACCTTCGTGGCACGGCTGGTCTTCGGGCCGGAGGCGAGCTGGTTGACCGCCTACGCCAGCCAGCTGCCCTTCGTGGTGCGGGCCGCCCTCAAGGGCGCCTTCGACGCCTCCGTGGGCCTCTGCTACGCCGCGGCTGCCGAGCCCCATCCTGCTCGGTGATCATCCGGATCGCGCGGGCGATGGCCATGTCGGTCGCGGTCTCTGCCAGCTTCCTCGGACTCAGTCGATCAAGCGCCCGCAGCTGTCCCAGTGGACGACGCCGCTGCCCAGATCTTGCTCGATGGGCTCGGCCTCGGGTGCCTGGGCCACCATGACGGCTTGCAGGGCCTTGGCCAGCTCCACGGCCTGCTCGCGCGGGTCGCTGACCACCAACACCAGGTTGCCATCGCGCATCACGAGCTTGCCCGCATTGTCGCCGACGACCGCGACGTCCCGCTCAGGGCTGTGCTCCCAGACCAGGGGAGACAAGCCCCGGCCGACGTTGCCCAGCTTCTCCATGGAGAAACCCAGCGCGGCCTGCTTGACGTCCGGGAAATACAGCAGCTGCGCCATTCCGTCATCGGGTAGGGAGGCGCGCCAGCCGGAGCGGTGAGCGTCCAGCTTGGGCTCGCCCAGGCCCACGTCGGCCAGTGCGTCCAGCGGAATGCCCGCCCAGGGCGCCTCGCCTTGCGCCTCGGGCGGTGCGACGGGGGCCTGCTCCTGGCCGTGGATGCAGTCGGGCCCGTGCTCGTGAGGATGGGCCCAGGATGTCATGGAGAGGGCAGTGGCGATGATGAGGATGTTCATGGTGGTGGGGATGGCCTCTGGGTCGGGCGGTGGTGTTCCTGCAGAGCCTCCAACAGGGCACCGTTGCGGAGCTCTTCAGGGCGCGAGGCCCTGCTTCTCGCAGTCGCTGCGTTTGCTGCCGTTGTTGGCCACCGTGACCGTGCCTCCCACCTTGACTGCCTGCGCGAAGTCCTCGGCCTCGGACTGGCAGAGGGAGTCGTTGTGCTGCAGGCTCAGGTCCCCGGTCACGGAGGTGACGCTGGGCAGCCCCTCGAGGCTGTCCACGGAGAGGTTGTACTGGATGTGCATGTGGCCGTCCACGGAGGTGAGGGCCGACATGAGAATGGTGGTCAGCGGATCGCTGTTGTAGATGTTCAGTCCGCCCACGGTCTCGAGGCTTGTCAGGTCGACGAGGGCCAGGGAAGAGTTGTTGGAGAAGCTCACGGGGGCGTCCACGGCCGCGAGGCTGGGCAGGCCGTCGAAGCTGGTCAGGACGTCGTTCCCGCTGACGATAAGGCCGTAGCCGCCCAGCGATTCGAGCTTCGGCAGGTCCACGGTGGTCAGGGCCTCGTTGTCCTGGATGTACAGCTCGGAGCCCACGGACACCAGGCAGGGCAGGTGGATGCTCTTCAGCCAGGCCTGCCCCACGAGCTTCAGGGAGCCGCTGATGCTCTCACAGAGCGCGGCGTCATCGAGATCGCCCTTTTTCTCGATCAGGTAGTACCCCTTGCATGGCGCCGCCTTTGCGCAGTCGGCGTCTGCGTCGGTGTCGGCGTCGCTGTCGGCGTCCGCATCGGCGTCGGCGTCGGCGTACGTGTCCGCGTCGGCGTCGGCCTCCGCCTCGGGGTCGGTGTGGGTGTACCCCAACACCTCGCAGTACCCC
>CAYVQL010000571.1:0-3900 GCA_964454135.1 uncultured Enterobacterales bacterium
GCGGTCGTCGCAGTCGTCCTCTTTCGCCACGCCGTCGCCGTCCTTGTCGACCCAGGTGCTCATCTGCGGCGTAGCGCAGGCTTGCAGGAGGCAGAGGGTGATGAGAGCGTGGTGCATCTTGCGTCAAACGGGCGAGGCGACAATGGATTGTCGCCGGGGATGGGGGACCTGGTCAAGCTCCGAGGTGCGCGGCCACCCCGGTATCGGATCCCTCGTCCGGCCTCCGGACGTGGTACATGGCCCCATGTCCCCCCGCGCGTCCGCCATCGACCTGGCTGCCTACGAGGCCGGCGTGCTGGCCGGAGATCGCGCCCTGCTGGGGCGCGCCATCACCTTGGTGGAGAGCGGCAACCCGCACCACCAGGCCCTGGCGCGGCGGCTGCTTCAGCGCCTGCTGCCCCACGGAGGCCAGGCCCTGCGCGTCGGCATCAGCGGCGTGCCCGGCTCGGGCAAGAGCAGCTTGATCGACGCCCTGGGCGTCAAGCTGCTGGAGCGCGGCCAGCGGGTGGCCGTGCTGGCGGTGGATCCGTCCAGCCGGGTCAGCAAGGGCAGCATCCTGGGGGACAAGACCCGCATGCAGCGCCTGGCCGCCGATGCGCGCGCCTTCGTGCGGCCCTCGCCCACGGCGGGCACCCTGGGGGGAGTCTCTCGCAAGACCCGCGAGACCATGGCGGTCTGCGAGGCGGCGGGCTTCGACGTGCTGCTGGTGGAGACGGTGGGCGTGGGCCAGAGCGAGGTGCTGGTCTCGGAGATGACGGACTGCTTCCTGGTGCTGATGCTGGCCGGTGCCGGCGACGAGCTGCAGGGCATCAAGCGCGGCATCCTCGAGCTGGCCGACCTGCTGGCCGTCAACAAGGCCGACGGCGAGAACCTGCGGGCCGCCCAGCAGGCTCGGGCCGAGTACGAGGGCGCCCTGCACCTCATGCGACCGGCCAACGCGGATTGGGTTCCGCCCGTGCTCTGCGTCAGCGCCCTCAGCGGCGCGGGCCTGGACGAGCTCTGGGCCCAGATCGAGCGCTTCCAGCGCCAGGCCCAGGCCAGCGGCGCCTTCGAAGCGCGCCGTCGCAGTCAGCGCCTGCAGTGGATGTGGTCAACGGTGGAGGACCAGCTGATGGCGGACCTGCGGCGGGATCCGGCCGTGGCCGGCTGCCTGCCAGCCCTGGAGCGGGACGTGCTGGACGGCAGGGCCACGCCAGGGTTGGCTGCCAGCACCATCTTGGCTGCCTTCGGGCAGGGGGATGGGGATTGAGGTTCGCGCCACTGCGCAGATCCCCGATTCCGGCTGAGCCGTGGTCGCCCTGCCCCCGGAGGATATGGGAACTCCCATGAGAACCTGGTGGCGCCCGCTGCTCTTCTTCTTCGCCTGCATCTTTCTCTTTGCGGGCCTGCGGGTGCTGCGCGCCCAGCAAGACGAGGTGCCGGTGCCCTCGCAGGAGGATCTGCAGACCATTCACGGCGTGGCCGTGGAGGTGAGCGCGGTCCAGCGGCGGAGGGTCAACCGCGCGCTGCGGCTCTACGGAACGGTGCGCGGCGCAGAGCAGGCCGAGGTGGTCTCGGCCACGCCCAACATCCTGCAGCGCCTGCACGTGGCCGTGGGCCAGCAGGTGCGCGTGGGGCAGCTGCTGGCCAGCATGCGCAGCGTGTCGCTGTCGCCGCTCGGCTACCCCTACCAGCCCCTGAAGGTGCAGCACGAAGCCCTGCAGGCCGAGCTGGAGCGCATGGCGCCCCTGTTGGAGCAGGGCGCCGTCACCCGGCAGCAGTACGACCAGCTCAAGGCCCAGGCCGACGCGGCCGCAGCCCAGTACGACTCGGCCCTGGCCTCGGTGCGCATCAGCGCGCCCATCGCGGGTACGGTCACGCGCATCGACTTCCGCCCGGGCCAGATGGTGCCCAACGATCGGCCCCTGATGCAGGTGGCGCGCATCGATCCCGTGGTGCTGGACCTGATGGCCGAAGCCGGCGACCTGGCGCGCATCGAGCTGGGAGCCGAGGTGACGGTGCGCTCTTCGGCGCTGCCCGACGATCTCTTCCTGGGCCGGGTGGCCGAGCGCTCCCTGGGGGCCTACCCGGTGCTGAACCAGTTCCCCGTGCGGGTGGAGGTGCCCAATCCGCGGCAACGCCTGCTGCCGGGCTTTCCGGTGGAAGCCGAGATCCTGCTGGGCTCCACCGAGCCGGTGCTGGCCGTGCCACGCCAGGCGCTGGCAGAGCACCAGGGACGCACTGTGGTCTGGCTGGTGGGGGAGGGCGGCCTGGCTCGTGCCCAGGCCGTCGAGCCCGGCGTCAGCGATGACAGCTGGCAGGCCGTGGTAGGCGAGCTGCAGGCCGGCGACCAGGTGGTCACCCTGGGCCAGGCCTTCCTGCGGCACGACGGGCAGCGCTTGATCGTGGTCGAGGGCGGGTAGGGCCGGGGATGTTCCTCTCCCGCCTCTCTGTGCGCCGGCCCGTGCTGGTCACCATGCTGGTGGGCTTCTTCGTGGTCTTCGGCCTGGTGTCATGGCCCAAGATGCCGGTGGAGCTGCTGCCCAACATCGACCTGCCCTATGTGATGGTGACGGTGGTCTACCCGGGCGCCGGCCCCGAAGACGTCGAGAACTCCGTGGTCATCCCGCTGGAGGAGGCCCTGGGAGAGGTCAACGGCCTGCGCAAGCTGCGCGCCACGGCCATGCCCGACGCGGGCTGGGCGCTGCTGGAGCTGGAGCTGGACAGCGACGTGGACCGGGCCATCGAGGAGGTGCGCGGCCTGCTGGATGAGACCTGGAGCGAGATGCCCCCCGGCGCCCGCCGGCCCCTGATCCGGGCCATCAGCTCTGGGGCGGCGCCTGTGATGCAGCTGGCCATCTACGGCGACATGGAGCTGCCCGAGCTGACGCGCTGGGTGGAGGAGCGCATCCAGGAGCCCCTGGCCCGGGTGGACGGCGTGGCGGCCGTGCAGCTGACCGGGGACCGCCAGCGGGAGGTGCAGGTGGAGGTGGACCAGGGGCGTCTGCTGGCCCACCACCTGACCTTGGGTCACGTGGTGCGCGCGGTGCGCGTCGCGGGCGTGGACATCCCGGCGGGCACCCTGGAGAGCGGGGTCACGGCCTTGCCCGTGCGCCTGGCCGGGGCCTTCGCCTCGGCCGAAGACGTGGCCGGCGTGCTGATAGAGGCTCCCACGGGCGAGCTGCTGCCCCTGTCCGCCGTGGCAGAGGTGCGCGATGGGGTCTCGCCCGAGACCACGCTGGCGCGCATCCAGGGCCGGCCGGCCATCGGCCTGGCGGTGATGAAACGCCCGGACGCCAACACCGTGGCCCTGGGGATGGCCTTGAACCAGCGCCTGGAAGAGCTCCGTGGCCAACTCGAGCCGGGCATGGAGCTGCGCTGCTTCTACGACGCCTCCCAGGCCATCCGCGCCTCGATCCGCAACCTGCTGGCCACCCTGGGCCTGTGCATCCTGCTGACCGCCGGCCTGCTCTACTTCTTCCTGCACGACTGGCGCGGTACGGCCATCGTGGCCATCTCCATCCCCTGCTCACTGGTGGGCACGCTGACCTTTGTGCGCCTGGCCGGCTTCAGCATCAACTACATGACCCTGATGGGCCTGGCCATCACGGTGGGCACCCTGGTGGACGCCTCCATCGTGGTGCTGGAGTCCATCGCCCGTGAGGCCGAGAGCGAACCCGACGCGGCCGTGGCCGCGGATCGGGGCACAGCGCGCGTCTTCCTGGGAGTGGTGGGCTCCACGGTCACCAACATCGCCGTGTTCACGCCCATCGCCTTCATGAAGGGCATCGTGGGCAAGTTCTTCGTGCAGTTCGGCTTCACCGTCACCTTCTCCATGGTGCTGTCGCTGCTGGTCTCGCTCACCCTGACCCCCATGCTGGCCTCGCTGCTCTATCGAAAGAAGGCGGCGGTTGGGGGTGG
>CAYVQL010000572.1:0-3899 GCA_964454135.1 uncultured Enterobacterales bacterium
CACTTCTTCTTGGTCTCTTCCAGGATCTCGCACCAAACGCTGGTGGCTCCATCCTCGGGCCACTGGGCCGCCTTGTTCTCCTTCCCGGTGAGGCCCGTGGCGATGGACTCGACCACCTGCTTGGCGCCTACCAGCCGCAGCTCTCGCTCTGTCTCTGTAGATAGGAGCCGGTCCACGGCCTTCGCATCGATAGAATCCAGCCAGTCTGGCTTCGGCATATCGAGAGGCGGGACATCATCCCAGGACACCTGCTTGAGATCCAGTCCGTCGAAATTGGCGAAGTATACCTTGAACTTCTCGATCACGGGCAGGTCATGGACCAGCAGCCCATACCAGTACGCGAAGGGATCTTTGCAGACTTCTGCTGCTCTGTCCCGATGCTCCCAGTTGTAGCCCTTCGGCCATCGGAACTCCCACTCGTCCCTGCTCCGGGCACGCCTCGGCAGCATCGTCACCACCAGGTACGGGAAGTCGTCGTTGTGCCGACTCCATTCCACGTAGGCGTCAACATCCTTTGGCAGAAGCCGAGCATCGCTGGAGTTCGGGCTCTCGATGTCCACCGCCAAGAGCACAGTACCTTTCGCATCACGAAGGAGGAGGTCGGGCTGGAACTTGTGGCCCCTGTTGTCATTCAGCCGGGTGTCTACTTCGACGAATCCTCCGGTGGGTACGATGTCCCAGGCGGCCTTCACCGCTGTGCCCCACACGCGAGGATGGGCGTAGTTGTTGCCGGTACGGGTGAACCGAAAAGTGTCGAACAGCGCAGACGGCATCAGGTCCGGGGCGATGGAGCCTACCACCTCACGCAGGGCGTCCAGGAACTCCACAACCAGTCTGGCCTCTGGCATTATCGGCTCCTATCGTCCACAAGAACTGGCCTCATATCATGGGATCGGCGGGATTGGTAGCCACCTTCCCTCCGGCCCCCGGGTGCGTCCTGGTGGGCAAGCTCGGAATGTGCCCGCAAACGCGGAGGAGACCCATCAAGCTCGGTGATGCCCCTATGGCTTTTCCTCCTGCAGGAGGCCCTCATGCCCGACGATCTGGCCCGACTTCGCAACCGCGTCCAAGCTCTCGCCGCCCAGCTTGTCGATGTCGATGCTGGCGACGGTGAGGTCTTCAGGATCATGCTGAACGAGCTGGCGGGCTACCACTCGTTCGATCTGGTCATCCTCGACGGCCACCCCCTCGATGACCTGCGAGCCCTTGATCATGCCCGCCGTCAGCGACTTCGGTGCATCCTGCGGGATGAGCCGGGCTGGCGGAACGCGGCTCTCCGGCTCTCCCTCGCGATGGCGAAGGAACTGTTCAAGGACGTAGAGAGGGACACGTCACCGCCCAGAACCACTCGCCCTGCGACCGGACCCACCCAGCGGCGTTGATGTCGCCAGGGGTGGTGGCCGCAAACGGCCACACCCGGTTTCTGGGACTTACCAGGGGCTACCAGGGCAGTCGTAGCGGAACTCGAAGTAGTCGGAGGGGCTACCGCCCATGCCGTAGGTCTGGACTCTGCTCACAGCTTCCTGTGGGCCCTTGAACTCCACCTGCTTCAGCAGATTCTCGGGGCCGCTGTTCATGGAGAAGTAGGCTCGGTACTCGCCGAAGAAGATCTCGCCATTGCCATAGACCAGAGGAACAAGATGTTCCGGTGGAGTGGACGAATCGTACTCGTACCGGCTCGCAGCAGGCATGTTCATGGTGGTCATCGAGTAGCTGTCGCTCACTACGCGGCCTTCGGCGTCATGGCTCAGTCTGTGCTTCCCCTCTTCGTTCTGGTAGCTCACCAGGCGACCCCTGCCGTCGTACTCAAAGGTGACGGCGGCGTCGCCATCGGAGTAGCCCACCCTTCGTCCTTGGGCGTCGTAGGTGTACGAGATGGTCCACGGGTCATCCGCCCTGTCGGCGTCAACCGCTGCTCGGGCCTGTTCCAGAGGTAGACGCTGTGACTTGAGCCGGACGGCGGCTTCTCGACCATTGGCGTGCTCGTTCCGGGCGTGCACGAGGCGGCCATCCTCGTACCCGAGGCTCCACCAGTTGTTCATGTCGCCGTTTGAGTACCGGAGCACGATCTGGCAGGGCATGCACTCCGGCCTTCCATCTTCAAGAGCTCTCGGATCGGTTGGTGGAACGGCAGCGTCGGTGCCATGGCTGCGGACCACATCGTGTATTTTTTCGTGGGCTTCTTTGGCCCCGGCCGCCGCAAGAAGCACCATGCCTTCTCGGGAGTCGCTCACGAGGATCACGCCCCCCGTCTGGCAGTCTTCCGAATCTCCAATTTCGCAGGCCCTCTTGAACCACTGGAAGGACTCTTCCCTGTTGCCATCCTCCTTGTGGATTACTCCGAGGCCGATGCAGCAGGCGGGCAGGCCGCTGTTGCATCCTTGTTCCTCAAGTCGGATGGCTCGCTGGAGATCCTGCTCGACACTGTCGCCCTTGAAATAGGGAATGGCCGCCAAATGGCAGGTTGCAATGCCATTTTTCACCTCATCCGGGCGTGCCTCGCATCTATCTGCCAGTTTCGCTGGCGAGAGCGTTGACATATCGACGTCCTCTTCCCCGAGGCCGCAGGAAAGGCCGAGGGCCAGCAGGATGAGCCCAGCAGGACCCAGGAGGAATCCTGTCGGTGAAAGAGTAGATGGCATTCGTTCCCTCCGAGATCAGCGACTCTGCGTGCTCTATGGCAGGCGGGAGGTGTGGATCACTTCGTGACCGTGACCAGCAGGTTTCGCCCCTTTGGCCTCACATTCACGTCGTAGCCCTCGAACTTCTTTGAAGCCGTTCTGGAGCGGAGCATCTGGCGATAGCCCGAGCCCACGACCCAGCGGGACGCAGTTGCGGCGATATCCTCATCGCCGGTGGCCAGATGGATGATCGTGGACACCACGCCTTCGTCTCTCGGAGCAAGGGACTGAAGCCCCAAGACGATGTCGGAGTCGGCGTCGTGCATCACGTTGTACTCCCCGGAGCAGTACTCCTCGCCCGGCTTGCACGTCCAGCGGGAAGTCACGACCTGATAGACCCGCCCATCAGTCCATTCGACTGGAGACGGGCCGTTCGACGACTTCTTCTCCCTGTGCGACATCAAGGTGAGGTAGTCCTCCATCGTGGCCAGGGAACCCCACACACCGGTACGGGAAGCGAGGCTGCTCCAAGCTGGTGTGTAGAAGTCGTCGCGGGTATCGGCAGCTCGCCTACCTGTCGGCAACCAGGGCCCTTGGCCTGTGCAGGTCCCGAGAACGGGCTTGGTGCAGAAGGTGTGCTTCAACTTCAAGCAGGCGTCCGAGATGTCACGAAACTCTGCCCACGAGCCGATATCGTCAGGTGTACGCATTGTTTCGCACACAGAAATCAAGGGCACCTGGAGGATGATCCACCGCCTTGCGTAGCTCTGCATGTCGGGGGAGTCGTAGCTGAAGGCCGCCCTGTACAGGGGAGCGGCACGGGTAGCCCCGATGGGGGCCTGCTCCTCGAACTGCTTCATCGTCGTGCGGAGTCCACCCTGGTTGGCGTCGGCGACCTCGGGGGAGTCCGGCCACTCCGTGATGACCTTCTCGTAGAGTTCCAGAGCCTCGGCGTACTTGCCCTTCTCCTCTGCCTGGGTGGCCTTCTCCAGGGTCTTGGTGGGGGAGCCGCAGAGGCATCCCAGAAAGACCAGGATGAAGAGGCATGAGAGCAGCAGATAGCGGGAGCGCATCGTAGAACCTCGCATCAAGGGGCGGGCCAGAAGAGAAGCCGCCAGTAGAGATTCCTCCGAACATACGCACCGCGTCAAGTCGTTCGCCTTTAGCATCGTGGGAACTGCCTTCGTCACCGCCGATGATGGAGGCCGTCATGCCGAAACTCGCCCAGGGTATAGGCACCATTACCGTATCGCACCAAGTACGGCAACTATCACGGAA
>CAYVQL010000573.1:0-3884 GCA_964454135.1 uncultured Enterobacterales bacterium
GACACCGCCTCTCCCCCCCATCTTCGCCGCTTGATGAGCGGCGCAGGGCTGCGTAAGCAGCCCTGAAATAGCGCTGCGGAAGCTCCACGAACTGTCGGCGGGATCGGCTTTTTCATTGGGTGCCGCGATCCGTCATCCAAGGCGACGTTCGGGGCTTGTGCGCGCCCACCGCTGACCATAGGCTTGCGGGTATGCGTGTAACCCCTCTAGACATCATCCAGCGTGAGTTCAAGCAGGTCCGACGGGGCCTGGACAGCGACGAGGTGCGCGGCTTCCTGGACGAGGTGCGTGACAGCCTGGAAGAGGTGCTGAAGGAGAACCAGCAGCTGAAAGACCTGCTGGTCACGCGCGAGAACGAGATCGCCACGCTGCGCGAGAACGAGCTGGGCATCAAAGACACCTTGCTCCTGGCACGGCAGCTGGCGGCCGATGTGCGGCGGGCGGCCCACAAAGAAGCCGACGTGATCGTGGGCGAGGCGCGCATCGAGGCCGAGCAGATCCTGGCCACAGCCCACGACGAGCACCGCCACACCGTGGAGCAGGTGATGCGGCTGCGCGGCCTGCGTCACCAGTACTTCGCCAATATGCGCGCCCTGCTGGAGAGCCAGGGGCGCATCCTGGGCGAGATCGAGGCCGATGCAGCGGCGGAAGCTCTGCCCCTGAGAGAGAATGGGCCGCAGAGAGAAAACGGCGCCATGGATCTGCGTCCGGTCAGCGAATAGACTGCATCTCCCTGCAGCTGGCGCTGCGAGCGCCCGGAGCGATGATGCGCGACACATTCGGATTCTTCAACGAGTTCTTGCCCAAGAAGCTGGCGGACAACCCCGACCTGGTTCAGGAAGGGGGGCTGGTCTTCCAGTTCGACATCGAGGATGCGGGCACCTGGACCATGGATTTGGCCGCGGGCGAGGTGCGCGAGGGGCCGGCCGAGGAGCCCAGCTGCGTGTTGACCGCCACAAAAGAGACCTGGGACGGCATCGTGGAGAACCCCATGAGCGCCATGGAGGCCTTCATGAGCGGCGCTCTGACGGCCACGGATCCCATGATGGCGATGCAGCTGCAGCAGATCCTGCAGTAGCTCGGTGTCCCCCGAACGCATGAGCACGGTGCGGGCGGGAAGAAGGCGGCGACGGCTCCCAAGAGCGCCGCTGCATGGCGGCTGCGCGCTGCTGCTGGCCGGGAGCGCCTCGTGGCCGGCCGCGGGCTTGGCCCTGGAGCCCCCCCAGCGCTTGGTGCTCTCCAACGGCCTCGTCGCGCTGCTGGCGCCGGATGACGCGGTGCCCGTGGTCAGCCTGCAGATCTTCTACGGCTGCGGATCCGTGGACGAGGGGCCGGGCGGCACGGGCATCTCGCACCTGCTGGAGCACATGATGTTCAACGGCTCGGCCCGCTATCCGGGCGGGACCTTCGACCTGCAGCTCGAGGCCGCTGGCGGCAGCTCCAATGCCTACACCTGGAAAGACCTGACCGCCTACTACGAGAGCTTCCCCCCCACGGCGCTGGACCTGGTCTTCGACATGGAGGCCGATCGCATGCGCGGGCTGGCCATCACCAGCGAGAACCTCGAGCAGGAGCGCGGCATCGTGGCCGAGGAGCGGCGCTACGCCGTGGAGAACGACAACGAGGGAGCGCTGTGGGAGGCCCTGGTCTCGCTGATGTTCCAGGCCCACCCCTACCGCGATCCGGTGCTGGGATGGATGGCGGACATCCAGGGCATGAGCCTGCAGCAGCTCCAGCAGCACTACGAGCGCTGCTACGCGCCGGCCAACGCCTTGATCGTGATGGCGGGGTCTTTTGATCCCCAGCAGGTCGGGCAGGCGCTGGAGGCCAGCTTCGGTGGTCTGGAGCCCGGGCAGTTCCTGCAGGCGCCCCGCTGGGTCGAGCCGGAGCAGCAGGGCATGCGCTACGCCGAGCTGCGGCGCCCGGCGGGCCAGGTCTCCCTGGTGGTGGGCTACGTGGGCCCAGCGGCCGGACACGAAGACTTGCCGGCCCTGGAGCTGCTGGACCACGCGCTCTCCTCGGGTCGGGCCAGCCTGTTGACCGATCAGCTGGTCTACCGCCAGGCGCTGCTGACCGACGTCTACACGGCCCTGCTGCCGCTGGAGCAGGCCAGCATGTTCCTGGTGGGTGCCAGCCTGGCGGACGGAGTGGCGCCGGAGCAGGCGCTGCAGGCCATCGACCAGCTGATGGCGGGCCTGGGCGCCCAGCCCCTCGAGCCCCAGCGCCTGGAGCGGGCCCTGCGGCAGTCCGAGTTGGCCCTCTACCGCGAGCTGGAGACCGTGGAGGGGCGCGCCGACGCCCTGGGCACGGCCGAGCTGCAGCTGGGCGGGGCGCAGAACCTGCTGCAGCGGCCCGAGCGCTGGCGCCAGCTGACGCCCCAGGACCTGCAGGGCGTGGCGCAGCGCTGGCTGGCGTCCCAGCGGCGCAACGTGGTGGTGCTGCTGCCGCTGGAGCCCGAGCTGGAGGAGCCCCCGGTGGAGGAGCCCCCAGCGGAGGAGCCGCCAGCGGAGGAGGCCGTGCCATGATCTGTCGCGCGCCGATCCGTCGCCGCCTGAGCTGGCCCCTGCTGCGCTCTCTGCTCATCAGTCTGCTGCTCGCCACCTGGAGCGCGTTCGCGCAGGCCTCGGATGCCCTGCAGCCCCGCGACGCCACGCTGGGCAACGGCCTCTCTGTGCGGGTGATCGAGGATCATGCCCTGCCCTTGGTGTCGGTGTCCCTGATGGTGCCCGGCGGCGCCATCCATGATCCCGAAGACCGGGGCGGCGTGGCCACCCTGACCGGCCGCCTGCTCTGCGAGGGCACACAGGACATGAGCGCCCTGGAGCTGGCCGAGCAGATCGAGCAGCTGGGCAGCGAGCTCGAGGTGCAGCCCGCTGCGGCCTTCACCACCATCTCGGCCGATTTCCTGCCCCGCGACCTGGTGCGTGGCCTGGAGCTGATGGCCGAGGTGCTGGCAGCGCCGCGCTTCGCCGCCGAGGACTTCGAGCAGGAGCGGGACCGCGCGCTGGCCGAGCTGGCCGACGACCTGGAGCAGCCCGCCCCTGTTGCCACCCGCGTGCTCTATCGCCAGCTCTTCGCAGACCATCCCTATGGCCGCCCCGAGAGCGGCACCACCGCCTCGCTGCAGGCCGTCCAGCTGCAGGATGTCAAGGACTTCCACCAGGCTCGCTACCGGCCGCGGGGTGCGGTGCTGGCCGTGGTGGGCGATGTCAAGGCACGCCAGGTGCAGCGCCAGGCCGAGCTGGCCTTCCGCCGCTGGCGCGGGCGTGCGGCGCGCGCCGAGCTCGCGGCCCTGCCCGCGCCCTGGCAGGGGGAGCGGCGCGTGGTCTGCGACCTGCCTGGGCAGACCCAGGCCCAGATCCGCGTGGCGCGTCGCACCATCCCCCGGGCCCATCGGGATCACCTGGCGCTGCGCATGGCCAATGCCGTGGCAGGGGGCGGCTTCACCAGCCGACTGATGCAGGAGATCCGCGTCGAGCGCTCCCTGTCCTACGGGGCCAGCAGCTCGCTGTACAGCTTCGCCGACGTGGTCGTCTTCCAGGCTCGTACCTTCACCGCCAATGAAACCCTGGCCGAGGCCCTGGGGGTGATGCGGCAGGTGGTGGATGACTGGCGCCAGCAGCCCTGGCAGGACGAGGAGTTCTCGCGGGCGCGCAACTGCAGCCTGGGCATGCTGCCCCAGGTGCTGGAGACGCGCGCCAGCCGGGCCTGGTCGCTGACCCTGTTGGACTACTACGGCCTGCCGGCCGACGACCTGGCGCGCAGGGCGGATGCCATGGCTGCCATCGATCGGGGCCGGGCGCAGGAGGCGGCTGGAGAGCACCTGGGTGCGGATGGGTGGTTGGTGGTGGTAGTGGGGGATGTGGGGGAGATCGAGGGGCAGC
>CAYVQL010000574.1:0-3875 GCA_964454135.1 uncultured Enterobacterales bacterium
CGTTCGCCCTCCTCCAGCATCTCCTGGACGTCGGTCTGCATCAGGTGCAACGCGGAGAAGACCGTCCAGAAGGGGCCCCCCAGCTCCCCGGCATCGGGCGTGGGCAGATCGCGCTCAAAGCAGCCGTCATCCCAGCTGACCCGGCCGATGCACGAAAAGAGCTCGTCCATCGATGCCCGCTGCTGCCGGAGCTGCCACTGCTGCCGCCGAGCCAGGGCCTTCAGCTCGGCCGGGTTCTCCGGGAGCTCGTCCTGCTCATCGGCCTGTCGCCGCAGCGCCTCATCCACCAGCTCGCAAGCCCCGCCCAGGCTCTCGACGACGCTGCTGGAGATCCCCGACGCCAGCAGAAGACCCGGGGAGCCCCCCCTGCCCACCCGTGGCACGACGAAGACGCGTTCCAGGAAGGCGGCCACCCGTTGCCGGTGGGACAGCACGAAGCGCTGGCGGGCCTTGGGCGCGACCCCCTCCAGCTGCCGCAGATCGTAGACGACGCAGATCGCGCCCGGCCCCAGGTCCGCCAGCACGCGCTGCTCCAGCTCCAGCAGGCGCTCCATGCGCGCTTCGTTCAGCTCGCCGCGCAGCGTGACCAGCAGGAAGCGCAGGTCGACCAGGGCGTAGGAAGCCCAGGGCGGATCCGCATCCGCCTCGAGCCGCCAAGGCGGGGGCCGCAGCAGGCTGTGCTTGACACCGCCAGCGACAAAGCTCCCGGCGTGTTCCGCGTAGCGCACGCCGAGCGTTGTCACGCTGGCGACGCGCGAACCCCCGGCGGCCTCCGCCGCCGGCGACGAGCTGACCGGCAGCGCAGCCACGCCATCCGCGGAGACGCGGCCCCGCAGGTAGGTCATGGCCTGGTCGCGGTCCTTGAAGTGCTTGGCGTCGAGCCTCGGAATGACCGCCGTGAGCAGCGCCGTCACCGAGCGGGTGATCAGACCGGAACCGTAGAAGGCCGAGCCGGCCAGGCTGGATCGACCGACGACATGCCGCAGCATGGCCTTGCGCGTCTTGGAGGTGCTACCCCGGTAGCGCGCGTAGTCCACGCAGAGGTAGATGCGGGCGTCCCCTCCCTTGGCCTCCACGGCGTCCAGCAGGCGGCGGAAGACCACCACGGCGGCGGCGCCGTTTTCGTCATCGGCGTAGCCCTGCTCCACCACCTGGAAGATGGGGCCCTCGGCGTGGGAGACCTCCAGGTCGTAGCTGCCCCGGGGACAACGGCAAACCAGGGAGGAGGGCTCCAGGCCCAGCGCTTCCAGTCGAAAATCGATTGCTTCGGCCATCCAGCTTCCCTAGTGCATGCGGAGCCGCCGCGAAAGAGACCCAGGACAGGAAACAGTCCTCTCGGTCATCAGATCCCAAGCTCAAGGGAAAATCACGCCCTCGATGGCCCTGCGTGGACCGCTGGTTCCGCTCGGCTCAACGGGTGACGAGCAGCAGCAGGCCGGCGAAGAGCAACCCGCCGATGATCACGGCCACGGCGATGCGGCGTAGGCGGGCGCCCGTGGTCGCCTGCTCGGCGGGGAGCATGCGGGCGAAGTGCGCCGCCCCCTGCGCCCCCACCAGCGCGATGCGCGGGTGATCGGCGTGCCAAAGCGCCGGCAGAACGCCACTCAAGGTATGAGAGCCAGGCAGGTCGAACACCCCGCGCTGCTCGCCCAGCGAGATGTTGACCCGGGTGACGGGGTTGCCGTGCAGGGCGAAGCTGTGGCAGCTCTCGATCCGCGCTTCGCCCACCTGGGCCCTCTCAGCCAGCGCCTGGCATGCTCGCCGCGTGTTGCGGATATGCAGCCAGACCGGTAGGGCGAAGGGAAGCATGCCCAGCAGCACGCCGATCGTTCCCCCGATCTTCGCGCTCCAGCCGTCCGCCAGGCCGAGCACCAGCGACACCAGCAGCGCCACGAGGACCGCCAGGATCCAGCCCCCCGCGCGGCCGTAGCGGGTGGCCCGTCGCACGGGCTGCTCGACCAGGGCGGGATCGCGGGGAGGTGGAAGCTGGAAGAGCGTCATCGGGCCGCTCCGGTATCGAGGGAGGCCCTGCAGTGCCTGCAGGCTTGACGATTCGTGGAACAGACCTAATAATGCACTTGGCTCCCAAAGAGCCCGGAGATCGTCATGCTGCCTGTTGAACCCCGCTTCCGTTCATAGATCCTCCTCGGAAACCTCAGCAGACCTCCCTGTGAACAGGGCCAGGCAAGGGCCTGGTCCCTCCGCAACTCGGAAGCGACATGAAACTCGACAGACGTCTCCTGGCAGAGATGCGCAAGCTCTGTGCCGACATCGGGCCCGACGATGGCCTGCCAACCCGCAAGCGCGCCGGCAGCAGCCGGGGCGCAGACCGAAAGAGAATCCTCAAGCTCTGCGGACAGGTGTTCCGCATCCTCAATCTCGCCCTGGCCGCCTCGCGCGACCCGACCCTGCAGTCCCTGGAGCTGCGCCACGTGGAGCCCGCGCCCGACGCCTCGCGGCTGCGGGTGAGCGTCACCAGCCAGGATCCCGGGCAGGCCGGCGCGCTGCTGGAGCGCCTGGAGCGGGCCAAGGGCTGGCTGCGCCAGGAGGTGGCCAGCGGCATCCGCCGCAAGAAGGCGCCCGACCTTGTCTTCGCCTACGTGCCGCCTGAAGGAGGCTGGCGATGAGCCCCGCAGCTCCCATGCGCACCTGGCTCAGCGAGCCCCTCTCCCCGCAGGTGGAGCGCTCCCTGGCGCGCCTGCGGGGAGCCAGGGACGTCGCGGGCCTGGCCATCATGCCCGACGTCCACCTGGCCCACGACGTCTGCATCGGCACCGTGTTCGCCACCCGCGGGCTGCTCTACCCGGCGGCCATCGGCGGCGACGTGGGCTGCGGCGTGGCGGCGCTGCGCCTGAGCGGGCAGCTGGACGCGCTCGACGAGCAGCGCTCCGAACAGCTGCTGGCCGGGCTACGCCGCATGATCCCCATCCTGCAGCACGGCAGCGCCACCCGTCCGGCCGCGCTGCCCGCCGATCTCGACGATCTGCCCTGTTCCCGCGCCGCCATGCGGCTGCGCAAGCGCGAGGCCCGGCGCCAGCTGGGCAGCCTGGGCCGCGGCAACCACTTCGTGGAGCTGCAAGCCGACGACGCGGGCCAGGCCTGGCTGATGATCCACAGCGGCTCGCGCTCCCTGGGTCCGGCCCTGCAGGCCTTCCACCAGCGCCACGAGCAGGGCCGCTCGGCGGGCCTGGGCTACCTGGAGGCGGACTCCGCGGCGGGACGCGCCTGGCTCGCCGACCAGGCCTGGGCCCGCGCCTGGGCCCGCTGCAACCGCCAGCGGCTGGCCGCCGCAGCCTGCGCCGTGCTGCACCAGGTGCTGGGCCTGGAGCCGCAACCGGACTCCTGGATAGACTGCGACCACAACCACGTGCGCTGGGAGCGGCACCAGGGGCAGGAGATCTTCGTCCATCGCAAGGGCGCCATCCGGGCCGACCTCGACGAGCAAGGCTTGATCCCGGGATCCATGGGCAGCGCCAGCTTCCACGTGCGCGGACGCGGCTGTTCCCAGGCCTTCGCCTCCGCCTCCCATGGGGCGGGCCGGCGCTTCAGCCGCAGCCAGGCCAGGGAGCGCATCGCCAGGACAGTCCTGGTGCGCCAGATGCGTGGCGTGCGCTTCGACCAGCGGCGCGCCCGGTCCTTGGTGGAAGAGGCCCCCGGCGCCTACCGCGACATCCGCCGCGTCATGGCCGCTCAGCGGCAGCTGGTGAAGATCACGCGGCGCCTGACGCCGCGGCTGGTGTTCAAGGGCTAATAGTGCCGGCGGCGACAAGTTCCGCCCCAGTTCCCGAGCGCACCTGCCGCCGGCACTCCGGCCGCGACTGCGGCCGGTGGGGGGATGCGCCGCAGGCGCATGTTGGGGGGCGAAGCCCCCCACG
>CAYVQL010000575.1:0-3854 GCA_964454135.1 uncultured Enterobacterales bacterium
TGCTGCGGTCCGAGCACACCGCGGAGGTCGAGCGCGTCAGGCAGGAGCGGTGCGTGCACGACATGGCGCTGGGGGCTCTGATGGCACAGGGCGCTGGCTGATAGACCGGCCCCGCTCAGGTCGAGGTGCCTGGCCAGCTATCGAGCGAGCTGAGATGCGCTGCCGGCATCGTGCGCATTAGCTCCGCGCCCACGACATCGCCGTAGGCCACGGGTGGGCTCGCGCGCGGCCTGCACCAACAACACCTGGCCCAGCGCCCATGCCAGCCCTCGTCGCCCAGGACGCGCAGGCAGACCAGATCGTGGTTGCCCAGGACGGGCCGGAAGCGCTCGCCGCGCTCGGTCTGGAGCTTGACGAGCAGATCCAGGAGCCTGGCACGGCGGGGCCGTTGTCCACGTAGTCGCCCAGCGTCACCAGGACGTAGTCCTCCAACTCCGCGTCCAGCAGCGCGAGCAGGGCCTCCAGCAGCTTCGGATGCCCATGAAGGTTGGCGACCGCGACGACTGGACGCCCGCGTGCGGCCAGGGAGCGCGCAATAGCCTTCAGGCGGCCGGCCCATAGCGAGTCCAGCCAGCTCTCGGGGATGGCGTCTATGCCGCCCGCGGCCCCCAGGAACAAGCTGGCGACGGAGTCGCTTTCGCCGTCGATGCGGGCGGCCTTCTCGATGGCCATGGGCACATCGTCGCCCCAGCGCAGCATGGCCGCGACGGCCAGGCCCAGCGCGCCGCCGGAGCGCCAGCCGGGGTCTCGCCGCGGGGCCCAGTCGCCGCGCAGGCAGGCGATGGTCGCCTCGCTGGCGTTGGGATGCCCGTGCGTCAGCCTGGCCTGCACCTCCGCGGCCCCGCGTGAGGTCCTTGCCTGTCCAGTCCCACGATCCTATACCTGGATTTCCCACCTGCCGATACCAGGTGCTGCGGCAACCGGTAGGGAAGGCCGGAGGGCCTGAAAGGTCCTATTGGGGGGGTGGGGGGCGGCCTCGGGCCCTGACGGTTGCCGCATATGTGGACCAACAACAGGCCTCCGAGCTGGGAGAGGATCGTGGGATCTACCGGTGGTAAATCGTGGTACGGGACACTTGCCGGCCAGGGCCTTGAGCAGGGGCATCACTCGCATCACGGCGCCGTAGCCGTCTGAGCGGGCCACGCCGCTGGACCGCCCGTCACGCGTCCTGCGCCAGCTGCGCACGCCGGCCATGCAGGTGCCGCCCGGGGCCGTCGAGGGCGTCAGCGGATCGTCCAGCCAGGCGGAGAAGCGCTCGCCGACGAGCCCGAGCCCGAGGAGCCGGCCGCTCCAGACCGAGAGCGCCAACGAGCCCACCAGCGCCCCGGGCCGGCCGAAACCCAGCGTGTCCGCATCCTGGGCTACGGCGCCTACCGGGGCAGCGAGATGACCTGCGCCCTGCTGCAGCGCACGCCCACCACCGCCGAGGTGCAGGTCATCGACAGCCGCATCCGCTTCCGCCTGGACGACGGCCGCATCGGCTTCATCCGGCAGGCCCTGGCCGAGAAGCTGCAGGCAGCTGGCGAGGAGGAGGTGGCGGGGCTGATCGGCTAACCGGCTCGAACGCGTGTGCAGGGCGGCTCGGGAGGATCCGCATGGCGCGCCCGGCGCTACCGTCGCATCCGATGGACAGCACGCCTTGCGGAGCTTCCTGGCCCCTCGTAGCCCATCTCCTCGATGAACTCCTGCTCGGCTTCCGCGATCCGCCTGATCGCCTCGGCGTCCATGAGCCCGGCGCGGTCCTCCACGACGCTCTGCGGCCGCGCCCGGCGCGTGTTCACGGGCGGATGGTCGTCAGGATCGATCAGCCTGCCGAGCAGCTCGGCGAGCGACTCGTGCAGCCTGGACGTGTCCAGGAAGACGGACACGCCCTCGGGCGGGGCGTAGATGTGGCGCATGGTCCAGGTGTACAGCCCGGCGCCCGACCGCAAGAAGCTCTCTCGCAGGTCCCCGGAGCGCTCGAAGATCCACATGCAGCCGAACTGCCGGGGGAGATCCTCCGCCCACTCGGGCTGGGTGGCGCCGTGCAGGACGTTCTTGAAAGCCGTGGATCCATTGCCCAGCCGCCTGGCCCGCTCCTTGGAGGACGGGCTGGCCATGGCGTGCTGATACCACGAGACGTACCAGGACCAGGGATCCCGCAGGGCGCCGATGCCGATGCGGGTGGCTCGCAAGTCTTCTCGCAACCAGGTGATCGGGGAGTGGGCCGGGCCGATGAACTGCGCGGCGCTGGTACGGCGGAGATAGTCGATCAACCAGCAGCCGCCGGTCTTGGGCATGTGGGCGACGATGTGCTTGTCCGTCACCAGGGGCATGGGTTCACCTGCCCTCCCTGGACCTGCTGGTCGGCAAACGGCGAGGTTCCATGAACCATCCATTCCACCATCGCGGCACGTCATGACGGACTTGTCGGAGCTTCCACCGATGATGCGAGCAGGGAGATTCGGTCCTTTACTGGGGGGCATCCGTCGAGTACCATGAGCCTCGGACACCTGGACATGAAGGGGAGGCCATGAGAGCGATGAACTCGAACTTGAAGGCGCTGGCCTGGCTGCTGTTGGGGCTGGAAGCAGGCTGCGACGAGGAGAAGACCGACACCGGGCCAGGGAATGAGGCGGATGCGGACACGGACGTCGACTCCGATGTCGATACGGACGTCGACGTGTACTGGCACGCGGGAGACAACTCGCTGTTCGACGCTCAAGCCAAGCTGGTGGGGGAAGCGGAGATGGACCAGGTCGGATACGCAATCGCCGGCGGTGGAGATGTGAATGGCGATGGCAGGCCGGACGTGCTCGTCGGTGCGGGGGAGGAGAGTTCGGGAGGGGGCGACGCCGGCTCGGCCTACCTGCTTCTCTCACCACTGCGGGGAGAGATCCCGCTGGCCGCTGCGGATGCCAAACTGATCGGCAGGGAGACCTACGGGGAGGCTGGCGGGGCCGTCTGTATTCCGGGCGACATCGAGGGCGATGGCCTGGCCGATCTGGTCGTCGGAGCAGGGGGACCGGGGGGCGATTCCAAGGTCTACGTGGTGTTCGGACCCGTCACTGGGCATCACGAGCTATCTTCCTCCGACGCCATCCTGAATGGCGCGGACTGGGAGACAGGCCGAGCGCTGGCCGCGGTGGGTGACGTGGATGGCAACGGCACAGCGGATTTTCTGGTCGACGCCGAGGAGACGGACTGGCTGATCACCACGCCGGTCTCCGGCGCGGGCAGCATCGACGACATGGCCCAGGCCAAGTTGCTGCCGGAGACAAGAGATTGGTGGCCAGGCCACAAAGGCGACTGGCTATGGAACCGCGACGGAGCGGTCGCCGGTCCCGGGGACATGGACGGCGATGGCATCCCAGAGCTGCTTGTAGGCACCGGCGAATGGTATGAGAACGACCTTTCGGAGACCGGTGTCGTGTACGTGCTGAGCGGTGATGTCTCGGGCACTGTCGACTTGGGCAGCGACTGCGTAAGGCTGTTGGGCGAGGATGGGGACTGGTTGGGTTGGGCGCTGGCAGCGCCGGGGGACGTTGACGCGGACGGCCATGCTGATTTCCTGGCCTGCGCCGGGGACCGCGCCTGCCTGGTTTTTGGCCCCGTGAGCAGTTCAGGTGTCATCAGCGAGTTGGAGACAAGCCAGATCTCGGGCAAGGGCTATGCGCCCTACGACATCTCCGCAGCTGGCGATGTCGATGCGGACGGCTTCGACGACTTCCTTGTCGGGGACTGGTCCATGAATACCGCCTATCTGTTTCTGGGCCCGGTCAGCGGCGCCCAGGATCTGGAGGCAGACAGCTTCGCCGTCTTCAACGGCGAGAGCGACAAAGATCGTGCTTCATGCGGTATGGCTTGGGGCGGAG
>CAYVQL010000576.1:0-3788 GCA_964454135.1 uncultured Enterobacterales bacterium
CCCCCCCCCCCCCCCCCCCCCCCCCCCCCCCCCCCCCCCCCCCCCCCCCGTGGCGGGCGGCGTGAGGCGTGGTCGTGGTTGCGGTCGTGGTCGTGGGGCTGCGGCGATGAGGCGCGACAGATCAACAAGGCGGCCGCGTTGGTGCTGCGGAACATCTGCGAAGGGGCGAACCGCTGGCGCCCAGCGGGGCGCTGATGGGGCCAAGGTCCGCAAGTGGCCCCTGTTCCGCACGATTCCTTGTGGCTTCAGCAAGAGCCGGATCAGCGCCGCGGAGGCCTGCCTCTCTCACCTGCCGCGCGGGCGGGCGCGGCTCTCTGCGCGGGATGGGCGGTGCCCGGCAGCAGGCCGCGCTGTGAGATGGAATTCGCGATGTGGAAGGCCATGCGCTCGTAGCCGCGGTCATTGCAGTGACCGTTTGGGAGGAAGAACTCCTGGCGGGATCGTCTTCCCTGGAGCAATCTGCGAAACCAGGCCTCGCTGTCCAGGTACGGCAGCTCCAGCTCATCCGCCAGGCTCTCGAACTCCGCGTTCAGAGGCTCCTGGTGGGGGTAGCCCAGCAGCGCCACCCGGGCCCCGGCCTCGCGGCTCATCTCCACCAGGCTTCGCAGCTCGGTGATGGCCCAGGCGGTGATCTCCCTGGCGGCGTCCTGCGAGCGCAAGAGCGCCAGGTAGTCGGCCGCCACGGTGCTGCCGCGCGTCTTCTCGGTCAGGAGTCGCTCGATCCGGGGGCGCAGGGCCGAGCGCCCGGCGATGGCGGTCAGTCCCTCGTAGCAGCGCGCGTAGTTCGCATCTGCCTCCAGGCAGGCCCGGTAGGACTCGAAGGCCGCCTCGCCGCGGCCCAGCATGCTGTTTGCGAAGCCCGCGCCCCAGTGGTTGGTGGCGACCTCTTTGCAGGCCTCGATACCCCGAGCGTACCACTCCAGCGCCTCTCGCGGCGAGCCTCGGCCTCCCAGGTACGTCTGGCCAGCGAAGAAGTAGCCAGAAGGGGTCATCGGGCGAGAGCTGGACAGCGCGCTCGAAACGCTCCAGGGCTGCTGCGGAGTCCTGGCTGCCCATGGCCAACAGGCCTTGCCCCACCAAGAAGCCGCTGTCCTGCGGATGACGCTGCTCACCCTCGGCGAAGATCGCCTGGGCCTGCTCGCTCTGGCCAGCGGTCAGGGCAGCGAAGCCATCGACCAAGAGCGCGTCCGCCTCCTTCGACTCCGCGGATGGGCTGCGGGTTCGCCGACGGTGGTCGAGGTAGTCGGTGAAACCGGCGGAACGGTCTGCCAGCTCGATGCTGAGGCGGGAATCGGTTCGCTGGGCCAGCTTGATCGCGGCGTAGCGCAGCAGCCGGTACACACGGACGAAAAAAAGCGCGTCGTCCGCCCTGCTGCGGAGACTGTGCCGGTTTCGGTGGGCGTTGAATCCGAGGTAGTTGGTCTTGTTGGTGGCTCCCGTCAGCAGCAGCACGAGATCCGGCTGGACGGCTTCCAGGTAGCCGGGCATGGCTGCCAGGAGCATCGAGGTGTTGGATCCTCCTATGCCGCCGTTGAACACCGCCACTTCGGGCGACCAACCGAGGGCCTTCAGGCGCTCCTCCAGGTGCCGCGGGTAGTTCGCATCCCCTTGTCCCTTCGTGAAGGAGTCGCCCGCGCAGAGCACCCGCAGATGCTCTCCCTTGTGGCCCAGCGCAGCCATGTCGGCTGGGAGGTCCGGACGGGGATAGACCACGGCGGCCGCGACGCGCAGCGCGAGCTCCAGGGTGATCAGGCAGAGGATCAGGCCCAGGCCCAGAGCCCCCGCGCGCTCTGCCGAGGTGCGGATCATGTCACGACCTCGGCATTTCGATCACCCATTCCATGGTCTGCAAGCTCCTTTGTGGCACGGCGTGCATCACTGCCGCAGGATAGCAGGTTCGAGACCCACGGATGCGGATCCGGAACGCCATGCCCCCCTTCCCCCAACGCCGCCTGATGTCCAAGCCCGCCTGGGTGCTCGCGTTCGAGCGGCGCCTGGCGGTGCTGATCCCGCTGCACCCCAACGCCCTGTCGGCAGCCAAGCTCTTCTTTGTGGCGCCCTTGCTGATCATGGCGCTGCGCCAGGTGGGTACGCTGCCCCACCACCCCTGGCTGGTGGCGCTGTTCTTTCTGTGCTTCAGCGCCCTGGACTACCTGGACGGCGTGGTGGCCCGACACCGCGACCTGGAGAGCGGCTTCGGGCGCGTCTTCGACCGCGTGACCGACTACCCGGTGCTCTTTGCGCTGTCGCTCTTCTGCATCGACATCCTGCCCCTGCCCCTGCTGGGGGCCAAGCTGGCCCTGGACCTGTTGCTGGCCGCGCTCTACCTGCTGGGCCGTGGCAGCACCGAGAACCGTCTGCGTACGGGCATGAGCAATACCACGCTGCTGGCCCTGCTCTTCGTCAGCCAGGGCTGGATGCCGCGCCTGATCACTCCCGAGGTGGTGGCCTGGCTGCTGGGCATCAACATCGCCTTCACCAGCGTGGTGGCCTTGTACAACCTGCGCATCCTGCAGAAGCGCTTCATCGCCGACGCGCTGTCGGGGGCCAACCTGCTCTGTGGGGTGGCCTCCATGCTGATGGCCTCGCGCGGACGCTACGAGCTGAGCCTGCTCTTTCTGATGCTGGGGGCGGGCTTCGACGGCTTCGACGGCGCGGCAGCCCGCAAGTTCGGCGGCACGCGCTGGGGCGTCTACTCCGACGATGTGGCCGACGCCGTCAACTACGGCATCGCGCCGGGCGTGGCGCTCTGGTTCGCGCTGGGCGGAGCGGAGGGGCTGGCAGTGGGCGCCTTCTACTCGCTCTTCACCCTGGGGCGGTTGGTCTACTTCACCCTGAACAAGGACTTCGGCGATCCGGCCTATTTCGCTGGCGTGCCCAGCACGGTGGGGGGCCTGGTGACCCTGGGGGCCCTGGTGCTCTTCGAGCAGCGCCCCGTGCTGCTGGGGCTGGCTGTGGGCATCGCCTGCGTGCAGATGGTCTCCTTCGACACCCACTACCGCCACCTGGGCCGCGCCCTGGCCTCCAACCGGCGCATCATCTACGGCATGCCCGCCGCGCTGCTGCTGCTGCTGCTGGGGCTGCGCTTCCAGGGACCCGAGCTGCCCATCGGCATCATCGTAGCCGCGGCCCTGATCTACGGCTTCCTGCCCACGGCGGTCCACTTCCGGCAGGTGTTGGCGCGGCGGGCCCTGCGGGCGGGGGATGGTTCGGCGCAGGATGGGAATTCTTGAGTCGAGGTGGCCATCCCCCCTTGTCGAAGGCGGCCTGGCGCCTATCGAGATAGCTGTCCTGGCAGTCCAGGGCATCAGCCGCTTGGAGGGCAATCCATGGCACGCATCATCGAGCTTCATCGTCACAATCCCTTCTCATCGATGTGGGTGGTCGAGGCCCCCGAGGTGGCCCGCGAGGCCCAGCCCGGGATGTTCGTGGCGCTGCGCATCGCCGGCTGCGAGCAGCGCGAACCCCTGAGCATCATGGCGGCGGACGCCGAGCAGGGCACACTCACGCTGGTCATCGCCACCGGCGGCAAGCACGCCGAGCAGCGCCTGCACGACTTCGAGCAGGGCGACGAGCTGGACCTGGCTGGCCCGGTGACCCTCGAGGATGTGCCGGCCTGGGGCCGGCACGCTGACGTACCGGCCCGCGCGCCGGCCTTCTTCCAGGACAGCTGCGGCTGCGACGACCCCTTCCACCGTCACTAGTGCGCGCGCCCACGAATATTTGCCCCCCCCCTGACCCCCTGACCCCCTGACCCCCTGACCCCCTGACCCCATGACGAAGCGCAA
>CAYVQL010000577.1:0-3740 GCA_964454135.1 uncultured Enterobacterales bacterium
GGGGGGAAGACAGATTCTTCCCCCCCTATCCGAGGCGGACACCGCCTCTCCCCCCCATCTTCGCCGCTTGATGAGCGGCGCAGGGCTGCACAAGCAGCCCTGACACAGCGCTGCGGAAGCCCCTCGAACTGTCGGCAGGATCGGCGTTATTTGTTCGGTGCCAGAATTTCTACATCCTGGATGGCACCTCGGGGACCATCCGCTACCAGAGCGCGGAGCACGGCTCGGGGACGGCCTTCGAGTACCCCTCGGTGGCCGATATCGACGGTGATGGCTCAGCCGAGATCCTGACCGTCAACAACGACTACGCGGTCCAGGGCCACACGGGCATCACCGTCTTCGGCCACGCCAGCGACGGCTGGCCCAGGAGTGGGCCCACCTGGCACGCCCACGACTTTGCGGTGACCAACATCGAGGCGGACGGCGCGGTCCCCGCGCTGCCCGACCCACCCTGGCAGGAGCACAATGTCTTTCGCGCGCGTCCGGCCAGCGATGGGTGGTCACCCTTGCCCGACCTGACGGTGGAGCTGACCGACCTCTGCGTGGCCTCCTGCGAGGAGGGGCCCGTCAAGGTCTCCTTCCAGGTCTTCAACCAGGGCACGGGCGACGCCGCGGGCAGCGGCTGGGCCTTCTACAAGAAAGAGGTGGGCCAGGCGGTCCTGGTGACCAGCGGCCAGCTGGGGGCCATCTCCGCGGGCAGCGCAGCGAGCGGGATCACCATCGAGCTGCAGCCGGGCGACATCGGAGACCAGGGCTTCGTGCTGCGGGTCGACGACGACGGCAGCGGCTTGGGGCACGTCGACGAGTGCTATGAGCTGAACAACCGCTACGCGTGGGGGGATGCCATCTGCGGGTGAGCTCCCGGCGCCTCCTCAACCCAGGTCCGCCACGAACTCCCGCACCAGCTGCATGTACTCCTGCCAGTTCCAGGCCAGGATCGAGTTGTGGTCCCCGATGTCGAAGATCTTCAGCTGCTTGGGCTCGGGGGCCCAGGCGTGCAGCTGCAGGCCGTGGGCCACGTCGATCAGGCCGTCGTGGCGCGTGTGCATCACCAGGGTGGCGCCCTGGAAGGCCGCCAGCTTGGCCTGGTGGTCCAGCAGCCGCCCGGCCTCGGCCCGCAGCTGCTCCTCGCTGACCCCCAGCTCGTCGGGGTGGGCGCGCATCAGCACGCGCGTGAGGGGATCGGCGATGCCGCTCTCCAGGATCAGGCCGGCCAACTGGGGCACGCGGGCGGCCAGGTGGATGGCGTAGATGGAGCCCACCGAGCGGCCAAAGGCCACCACGCGCTCGGGCGGCAGCTCCAGGGCCTGAAGCACCACCACGCCGTCGTCCAGCATGGCCGCCATGGAGGGGTGGCCGGTGGACATGCCGTAGCCGCGGTACTCGGCCAGCACCAGGTTGAAGCCCATGGCGGCCACGGCCTCGTCCAGCTCCGGCAGGTAGTCGGCCACCACCTCTCCGTTGCCGTGGAAGTGCAGCAGGGTCATGGCCGCCGGGTCGCTGATGCGCCGGAAGCAGGCCAGCTCCAGACCCAGGGCGGGCTTGACCACGAAGGGGTCGTCGAAGGCTTCGCGCCGCGGGAAGAAGTAGCGCTCGCTGATGACGGGGTGATCGAGGATGGACATAGGAGGGCTCCCGGGACAGGGCGCGAGCAGGATACCAGGAAGCAGCTGCCCGCTGGCGGTCCGCAACATGCCGGGCGCGGCCGCAGCCCCGGAGGCCCCATTCCACGTCGCGACCCCCTCATCGCCCTCGGCCTGCTGCTCGGCGGCCTGGGCGTGCTGGCGGCCTATCGCCAAACGGCGGACCTCTGGGGTGCGCTGGGCAGCGACGCCCTGCTCTGGGGCCTGAGCGCCAAGGACCTGCAGCAGGGCGTCGCGCCCGTCGTCGCGCCCCTCTACCCGGCCATGGTGGCCCTGCTCGAGGGCAGCGGCCTGCCGCTGGTCCTGGCTGGGCAGGGCCTGGCCATGGTCTGCGTGGCGCTGATACCGGCGCTGCTCTGGTGCCTGGCGCGGGGCGCTGGGGCGTCTCGGGCGGTCTCGTTGCTGGCCGCGTTGGCGGCCCTCGCACTGCCCGACGTGGCCCGCTGGGCCCAACAGCTGCAGCCCGACGCGCTGGCCGCCCTGCTGCTACTGGCCGCAGCTGGGCTCTTGCAGCGGGCTTGGGCCGGTTCCAAGCCCGCCGCCTGGGCTGCGGCGGTCTTGGTGGGGCTGGCCCCCCTGGTGCGCATGCACGGCCTGGCGCTGGTGCCGGTGGCGTTGCTGGTGCTGGTCCTGCGCGGACAGGGGCGCCAGCGCTGGGGCCCCCCACTGCTGCTGTTGGCGGTCTGGTGGTGCGGACCCCTGCTGGTGGGCATGCTGCCCGGCCCCCATCCCTTGGCTGCTCCCTGGTTCGACCGCCCGGCCAGTGCCGTGTCCGTCCTGCAGGCACGCGACACGCAGCTAGTGTCCTACATGCCCAGGTTGGAGGGGGCGCATCAGCAAGCCTATGCGCAGCTGCTGCACGAGGGGGACCGCATGGGGCAGCTGGTTTGGCATGCGCTGCGCAGCCTGCGCCTGGCCTGGGACCTGTGGGCGCTGTTGGCCCTGGCTGGGGCGGCGGCCCTGTTGGCTCGCCGGCGAGCCTTGCTGGCCCTGGCCGCTCCGTTGCTCTGCGCGGCGCCTGCGTTGGTGGTCTTTTCGGAGCGCCGGCACGTGGCGCTGCTGGTCCCCGTGGCCCTGCTGGTTCTGGCCGTGGCGGTCGGCCGGCTCGCGTTCGGCGCTCGGTCGGCGCTGGCGCTGGCGCTGGCCGGCCTGCTGGGCTGGACCCTCTGCGGCTGGCCCGCAGCGCAGGAAGACCTGCAGACCCAGTCCCGTCGGGCCCGGCGCATGGCTGCCCTGGCCCAGGAGGTGGCGGACCTGGAGCCGCCCGTGCGCCTCTACGCCGGGGGCAGGTCCGACCTGGCGCTCTACCTGCCTCTGCCCCTTCACAGGCTGGACGGCAGCGCCGCTGACTGGCACTCGGCCTTCCTTTCGTGGCGCCCGCCACGACGCCAGGACTGGCAGCTGGTGCTGGAGGGCAGGGACGCCGTGAACGTCTACCAGCTGAAGCCCGACGAGCCGGATCGTCCCTGCCCCCGCGGCAGACCGGCCCCGGGCCCCCCCCCCCCGCCCCCCCCGCGGGGGGGCGCCCGCCGGGGGCGGGGTGGGCGGGAGAACCGCCGTTGAGCCGGCGGGGAAGAGGATCCCATGGAACCGTTCCACACCATTGCCACGGGAACCAGCGTAGGCCCTATCCGTCGCCTGCTGGGCAGGATCTTCGTCTTCGTGGTCGGCTGGCGGGTGGAGAGCCACGTCCCCGAGACCACGTGCAAGGCCGTCGTGATCGCGGCGCCCCACACCACGTACTGGGACGGCGTGATGATCGTGGGGTTGAGCTGGGCCATGGGAGTGCGCCTGTCCTGGATGGTCAAAGATGCCGCCTATCGCTGGCCTTTTCGCTTCATTATGGACTTCGTGGGCGCTCTCCCGGTAAACCGGAGCTCCCCCAGGGGGATCGTGGGATCCGTCGCCAAGCAGCTGAAAGAGGCCGACGCCATGTACCTGGCCGTGGCCCCGTCGGGCACCCGCAGGAAGGTCAAGTACTGGAAATCGGGCTTCTACCGGATCGCGCGCGAGGCCGGCGTGCCGCTGGTCTTCGGCTTCGTGGAGCAGGCGACGGAACGCCATGGGGTAGCATGAAGGTGGACAACCAGCGCCGAC
>CAYVQL010000578.1:0-3721 GCA_964454135.1 uncultured Enterobacterales bacterium
AACAGACCTACGCCGGGCTTGGGTGGGCCGTCTCCATCACCCAGGATCTGGACGGCGACGGCCATGCCGATCCCGCTATGGGGGCCATCGGATTCTCGGCGCCGGGCGGCCTGGAGAACGAGGGCGCGGTCTTCGTCTTCTACGGCCCCGTCACCGGCAGCCACGACGTCGCCGAGGCCGACGCCACCATCTACCCCAGCTACGACAAGGGCAACTACAACTGGGTCGGCGGCAAGCTCTTGGGCCCGGGCGACACCGACGGCGACGGCTACGACGATCTGCTGATCGGCTCCTCGGCCACTTGCTTGGGCACGCTGATCCGCGGCGGGCTGCGCTGAGGGTGGGGCGGCAGGCGGCGGTCTCTTCCCCGTGACCGTCTCCGAGTCCGGCTACGCCTTGGACACGTCCCTCACGACGGGCGACTGCAATCCCACCGGCGCCAGCGACGAGGATTTCCAGGCCTGGGAGGTCTGGCGCCGGCTCTGCGGCGCCCTGGCCTCCAAGGCCAGCCTGGCCGGCTGGCACGGCCTGATCGCCACCCAGGGCGGCGAATTCGGCGGCATGGGCCTGCGCTTCGACGACACGCGCAGCACGGCGCCGGCCTCGGCAGCCGAGCCCAGGCCCTCCTGGTTCGCCTTCCAGCGCCTGGGCCAGCTGCTGGGCGACAAGGTCGTGGACGGGCGGATGGCGCTGCCCAGCGCAGACAGCAGGGATCAGCTCGAGGCCCTGCTCGGCCAGGGCTACCGCGACACCGATCCCTGGATCACGGTCCTGGAGCTGACGCTGCAAGTGGGAGCCGACTACCGCTACGCCTACCTGGTCCTCCGCGATCCCAGCGCCCCCAGCGGCAGCAGCATCTACTGGGTCTGCACGTCCTGTACGGTCTACGAGAGCAAGATCATGCCCTTCAGGTCGGGCTCCGACTTCTGCGGCTCGACAAGGCTGCCCCGCCCGTGGAGCCTCTGGCCCGCCTCCGAACAAAGGCTCCCCAGCCCCGTGGCGTTCAAGCCCGGCTTTCAGCCGCGCCTGTTCTTCGCCTACGAGCGCGCCGACTGGGCGGTCATGTCCTACGAAGAGGCGGGACGATGGGAGCTGGGGGTGAAGCCGGCGAAGCCGTGGCAGAACAAGCTGCACCAACCGCCGGAATGGATGGATGATATGCTCGCATCCCTGCCTGGCGATCCAAGAGAGCTCATCGTCGAGAAGAGAGACCTTGCCCCCTGACCCATCATGGCCCGCGCGCCTCCCATGGCTGGCGCTGCTGCCGCTCGTCGCCGGCTGCGACGAGGAACGCGGGAAGGACTCGGCGCCGCCCATGGGATCCCCTCCCCCATCGGACAGCGCTCCGCGGGACTCGGGCGGTGGGGACAGCCCTCCGGACACCGCGTGGGAGAGCGGCGAGACAGGCATCGGCGAGACCGGGGACAGCGCGCCGCAGCCGAGCGAGAACCGGTTCGAGTGCGGCAGCCGCGAGGTGGGGGCCGCGCCCTGGGGCTTGATGGCCATGGAGGAAGCGGAGCTGATCATCGACTACGAAAGAGGGGGCTTCAAGTCTGCTGCCGCGGCAGACACCGATGGCGACGGCTGCGCAGAGTTGGGCCTGGCCGTTGTAGAGGAACCCACGTACGAGGACGCCGCGGGCGACTATCACAGCAAATACGGCATCGGCATCATGTCCGGCAATACCTCCGGGCAAGTCGTCTTCGAAGAGGAAGCCCGCGCCTTCGTGCACGGCGAATGGGACCACGACACCTTTGTCGTGGCCAGCGGAGACCTGGACGGGGACGGAGCTGCCACGGACTGGCTGATCGGGGCCCGGGACGCCGCCTACGGAAACTCCACACCCGGGGCGGTCTACTGGTTCCCGGACCTGTCGCGCGGCGAGTTCGAGGAGAGCGACGCGGCGGCTGCGATCTGGGGAGAAGAAGAAAGGGGGGCGCTCTTCGCATACGACATCGCCGTCGGAGACACCAATGGTGACGGCCCGGACGATGTGGCGATCAGTTACTCCGTCACCGCTGGAAAGGGATACGAATTCGGGGTGGTCCTGGTCCAGGGGCCCCTGGTAGGGGACATGATCGCAAGCGAGGCAGACGCCTCCATCGAGGCCGACGAGTTGGCCAGCGCTATCGGCTGCCAGGAGATGAGCGCCGAAGCGGATCTGGGAGGAGACGGCATCAACGACCTTGCCGTCCCCGACTACGGCTGGGCGGGGAGGGGGCGCGTCAGCATCTTCACCGGCCCCGTGGAGGGCTTGTACTCGACAGACGGCGCGGACGCCTCCCTGGTCGAGCCGGCCTGCAACAACGCCTCGGCGGGAAGGGCCCTATCCTGCGGAGGCGACGTCGATGGAGACGGCTACAGCGACGTGTTGGTGGGAGCGCCCAACTCCGAGACCAATGGTCGAACCTACTTGGTGCTCGGCCCGGTGGAGGGCACCCAAAGCCTCTGGGACGCAGCCGGGATCTTCGACAACGGAGAAACCTACGCCTGTCTTGGGATGGCCGTCTCCATCACCCAGGACCTGGACGGCGACGGCCATGCCGATCCCGCCATGGGGGCCATCAATTACTCGGCGCCGGGCGGCCTGGAGAACGAAGGCGCGGTCTTCGTCTTCTACGGCCCCGTCACCGGCTGCCTCGACGCCGACGAGGCCGACGCCATCATCTCTCCCAGCTACGACAAGGACAACTACAACAGCGTCGGCGGCATGCTCTCGGGGGTGGGCGACACCGACGGCGACGGCTATGACGACCTGCTGATCGGCTCCAACGCCACGTGTTGGGGCACGCTGATCCGGGGCGGGCTGCGCTGAACTGGAGGGGCGGCACGCGGCAGGCATCGGCCCGCCACCTCAACAGGCCCCAGGGGCAGGCCCCACCAGCCGGTCGCCAGGCCGGGATGGCAGGCGTTGACGCGCCTAGGCGGGTGCGCCGGACGCCAGCGAACCAGCGGCTGACATTCTCTTGACAAAATACCGCGCGTCGAGTCGAGTCGAGTACGCTGACGTCGCCGAGAGGCATTCTCAACCGCAAAAGCGCAAAAAGGGGGCGACGCCCATGAAGCGCAACGTCACGATCTTCGGCCGCAAGAACTACGTCACCGTAGGCCTGAGCGGCGCGTTGAAGGACTACTACCACGACCCCGAGCTCTTCGACATCCTGGGCCAAGCCAAGTCCCTGCGCCTGCACGTGGTGATGTACAACAAGACCGCGAACGCGCAGCTGCAGGTCCGCGTCTACGAGAGCGCCAAGCCCAAAGGCAGGCCCGAGAGGACGGGAGCCCAGGTGGGCACGACCTGGAACACCTTCACCGTCGGGACCGACAACTTCACCAACATCACCGGTCCCTTCGCCGACCGCATCGAGGTGGTGCTGGGTGTGAGCGACGGCGCCTCCGGCGACGCCGAGATCGACTGCGAGCTGAACGCCACCCTGATCATGACCGAGTAGCCCATCCCCGTCGGGGGAAAGAGGCGCTCCGCGCCAGGAGGCGAAGATGGCCGATGGGAAAGACGACGCCGCGCGCTCGGCGCGGGCCGAGGCTTGGGCTGCGGATGGCGGCATGCGTTTCTTCGAGGGTCCTGACCCGGAGCTGTTCTTCCGCAGCATCGCCGAAGAGCGGCAGCTGCGGCGCGAGTTCTACCTGCAGCTGGGATCCGGCGGACCCTTGGTGAAGGCGCTCTGCCGCGATCCGCGGGGCGCGGCGGACGAGGGGGAGG
>CAYVQL010000579.1:0-3707 GCA_964454135.1 uncultured Enterobacterales bacterium
GCTGCGCGGCAGAGACGCCAACGACAGCCTACTCTGCTGGTGCCGCCGCCTCCACGAGCTACGCCCGCGCTTCGGTGAAGGCGAGGCCGGGCTCCGCGATCGCGTCCAGGCTGCCCTGCAGCTCTCGGCCGCCGACGTGAGCATGCACTGGAACTCAACGGAGTTCGAGGCACATGAAACCGCGCCACCAGGCCTGGACCTGGGCCGGGCGCAGCGGGAGGCGCCGGCTTCGTTCCTGCAGGAGCAGGTCTCAACGGTGGAGGGGCGCCTCTTCTGGGGCCTGGAGGCCGCGCTGCGCAACCGCTTCCCCGTCCCGCTATGGAAGGGAGCCGCCAGGATCCACTACGATTCCTACACGTTCTCGCCCCCCGACACCGACACCGTGACCGCCTGGAGGCGCTGCCAGACGAGGGTTGCCCGCGTCGTGCTGCACCTCCACCTGCAGCTCGACAGCGGCGAGCGCTTGCCCTTCGTGCTCCCCTGTTCCCTGCCCCTGCCAGACGAGCGCGGCTGCTTCGTGCTGCGTGGTCGGCTCCTGCGCTTCCTGCCGCGGGTGGACCAGGACGGCCGGCTCGCCATGCGCCTGCTGGACAGCGCCGGCGACGACCTCGGGTCGGACTTCCGCCAGGAGGTCGAGCCCGACGAGGCGGCCGTCGAATCGGTCGAAGAGCCGCCGCGCTCCTCGCTGACCGTCTTCGAGGGGGCGAGCCTGACGGCCTTCCTGGGATACGCCATCGAGCGCAAGCTGGCCGGGGTGTTCGGTCACCTGATGAGCCGGACCTGGAAGCGGCCCCGACCTGATGGCGATCCCCTCGTTCATGTCCGGCTCTTGCTGCGCCGCTACCTGGACCAGGAGCGACGCTTCGTGCTGCTGGCCCTGGGCTGGCTCGCATCCTCGCTGGATGTCGTAGACAACGTCGACGCGCTCCAGTACGCGCAGATATCAGTCGCTTCCGAACCCCCGCAGGGCCCCGAGACCCCGCCCCCGTGGGCCTGTGTCGACGCCTCCGCCGACGAGCGCGATCACCGATGGATCCCCGTGTCCGCCGCCCGCCTGCACCCTTGCGGCCTGATCGCCCTCCCCACGGGCGATGGCAGGCCTCAGCTGGCCGTGGACGGTGGCGACGCTTTCACGGTCAACCCTCGCCTCGGAGGAAGCGGCCGTGGCCCCCTCGGCTGGTGGGCGGCGCCAGGTCTGGGCGACTTCGCCCACCTTCCCCCGGGGCGCCTCGAGCACGCCAGCGTGGTCGCGCGACGCGCGCTGGGCGTGGCCAGCCTGTGCACGGTGCTGACCAAGGGGCCGCGCACAAGGGCCATCGCACGGCAGGGTGCCCTTCCAGCGAGACGACAGCGACGGATCCACCTCAAGGCCGACTTCCCGGTCCATCCCGACAGTGAGGGAGCCCCGCGGCTGCTCGTTCAACTGGGCCAGAGCGTTCGTCCTGGCACACCCTGGGCCTGTGCTCCGCGTTCTGTCTGGCCCACACGCTCGGCCGCGGCCCCCCATCTCCTGGAGCACCTCCTGCAGCGTGGGCGGTTTATGCGCGTCGGCCACGTGCTCGACGAGCTGGGTGGCCAGCACGTGCTCTACGCTCCCCCCCACGCCAGCGGCGAGGTGCTGGAGGCCGAGCTCCACGAGCTCCACGACCGCTACGGCCTGCCGGTCCTCCAGCGGCTGACGGTGGTCCTGCGGAGCAGCGTAGAGCGCGCCACGTGGATCGTGCTCCCGGAGGGCGCGCTGGTCCGCGTGGAGGAGGAGGTAGGCAGCGAGGAGCTCCCCTGGGCCGAGGACGGCACTTGCGCCGACATCCTGGTAGAGCTGCAAGAGGGTGTTCCCGAACCGCAGGGCTCCCTGTGGTTCAGTGGGCGCAGCGGGGAGCTCCTGCCCAGCGCGACGCGTGTCGCCCCCGTCTCCCTCCTGGAGAGCCCGGCGGATCCGCTCCTGCCCCCCTCGCTGACCGGCCGGCGGCGGTTGCTGGACCTGGAGCCCGAGGCATTCGCTCCCCCCAGCCCGGGCCTCGACGCGGTTGCGCTGCAGTGGTGGCTGGCGACGGATCCTGAGTCCTTCGCTGCGGCCCTGATCGCCCTGCCTGGCTCCACGGTACGCGGCTGGCAGGTCAGGCTCGCCCAGCTGGCTGATGCAGCGCGGCTGCCGCAGCCGGCCACGCTCCACGCACAGCAGGATCCCGCGCAGCGACCCTGGAAGTGCGGCGAGCTCCCCGATCCCATGGTCACGTCCATCAAGGCCGCCAACAAGGAGAACGGAGCAGTCGAGCTTGAGGAGTGGACGTGTGCCTGCGGTGCGCTCGGTGGGATATCCCGGGGTAGGCTGCCCTGCTCGGCCTGTGGGCATGAGGTCGCCCTGCGTCCGCGAGCCCTCCCCGACATCCCCGTCACCTTCGTGGCGCTGCCTTTCCCGCTGCTGCATCCCTGGCACAAGGATGCCGCCGCCGCGAAGCTTGGTCTGACCATGGACGAGCTGGAGGGGCTCCTAGCCCGGAGCGGACCCGCGGCCGTGATCGCCTTGCTGTCCAGTGGGGATCCTCCAGGTGCACGGGCAGCGCTCCGGCTCTCCTCCGGGGACCACCCCCTGAGCGCGGAGGCGAGGAGGAAGCTGGGGCTGGGGCTGGCCCGCCTGCGAGGGAGTAATTTCGGGGACCGGCTGGTCCTACGCCGCCTGCCCCTCCTGCCATACGCGCTGCAGCCCAACGCCCTGCCTCTAGGCGTACCTGGCCCGCTCTCCTCGGCGATCACGGTGGCCTACCGCAGGGTGAACGTCGCCATCAAGCGCCTGGATTCCCTGGGGGCCGGTTACCCTCCCGGTCTGCGCCTCGCGGCGGAGGTGGACCTGCAACGCTCCGTCGACGCCCTCTTCGGGCCGCCTGAGGATGACCGGATAGAGGGCCCGGCAGAGGATCTCTGCGGGCTGTTGCGCAGGATCCTCCCCTGGAAGCGGCCTGCAGCGCTGCGCCAGGGCTGGCCGGGGCTCTTCGCCATCGCCGGCTCCTCGCGTCCGGAGGAGGAGGTGACCGACGCCGTCTCCCTCCTTTGGCCAGCGCCAGGGTTCGACGAGAGCGTGGAGTTGCCCTTCCGTGCTGGACCGCAGCAGCGGTACCACATGATGCTGGGCACGGTCCCCTACGCGCTCCCGGCCGATACCAGGGAGCCCGCTCGACCAGGCGATGCCGGCTGGTGGAAGCAACAGCAGGCGCTCCACGTCCTGGAGCGTAAACACCTCACCTGGCTCTTCCTGCTCCTGGCCGCCTTCGACGCCCCGCAGGGACCGCGCCTTCAGCTGGACGGGCTGTCCCTCCCCTCGGCGCTGGAGCTCCCCGGGCTCGCCGCAGCGGTGGCCGTCGCCCGGCTGCTCAGGATGCCCTGGGCGCGCCCCGCGGAGCTGCTCCGCCTCTTCGATCGTCGCATACCGCTCAACCTGCCGCGAGGCCTCGCCGAAGCTCAGGGTGCCCTCGAAGCGCGGTTGCTGCACGCGTTCCCCGGCTCCGAGCCCGCTTCCGGCTTCGCTCGCGAGGCGCTCTGGCAGGCGCTGGGCTGCTGGTGGCAGGGCCCGGTCACCGCCGAGCATCCGCTCGGCTGGCGCGCTCTGCCCCTGGCACAGCAGGGTGGCCGAGGCTGGAGGCGGGCGGTCCCACCACGCTCCAGCAGGGCCTGGACGCTCTGGCCTGGGATGGATGCGGATCGCGATCCCG
>CAYVQL010000580.1:0-3691 GCA_964454135.1 uncultured Enterobacterales bacterium
CCCTGGTTTCATAATCCAGGGACGACCAGGCTGGCCGGTGGGGAACCAACCAGCCGCCCGCGCCCATCGGCGCTATGCTGTCCTGGTCGTTGGAACCAGGAACTGCCTTCGCGGGTCAAGCAACTGCGGATCCCCCTCCCGGAGCGTCTCTTGAAGAGCAGGCTGGCTCTGCTGGGCCCCTTGGCGCTGGTCCTGCTGCTGCTGGCCGGCTGCGCCGGCCTGTACTGGGGCATCTTCGCGCCGCCTCCCCAGGCCGCCGACCTGGCAGGGCGCCGTCCGCCCGCCCGCCCCGTCTCGCAGCGCGTGGTCCAGGCCGTGCCCATCGCCGTGGCCGGAGAGGTGCTCACCGAGAGCGGCCTGCCCGCCGCCGGGCTGGAGATGGGCCTGGTGCTGCCAGGCGAGCAGGGCGGCGAGGATCTGGTGACGGGGGTGACCGACGCCGAGGGTCGCTTCGCCCATCGCCTGCCCCACAGCGGCAGCTTCACCGTGCTGCGCATCCCCTCCGAACCGGGCGTGGTGGAGATCGAGCAGACCGAGGAAGACCTGCTGTTCATCGTGCCCGACCTCTGTCCGCTGCGGGTCGAGGTGCTGGACCAGGCCGGAGCGCCGCTGTCCGGCGCCTGGATCGCCGCACGTGTGCGCGGCGGGCACCAGGCCACGGAGGAAGATCCGGGCGGTATCGGCCGGCGCTGGAGAACGGGTTGGGTCTTCCGCGGCCGCAGCGACGAGGCGGGCCTGGCCACCATCGAGACCGCACCCTGCGGCGAGGCGCGCGCCCGGGTCAGTGCCGATGGCTACGCGCCCCAGACCTCGGAAGCCCACGACACCCGGCTCGACCCGCTGATCACGGTGCGCCTGGCCGCGGGCGTGCTGGTGGACGGCCTGGTGAGTGAGACCGACGGCGCGCCCATCGAGGGAGCCACCGTGCACCTCGGCGCGCAGGAAACGCCCAGCGACGCCGAGGGCTACTACGCCCTGTGGGTGAAGCCGGGCCTGATGGGCGAGGTGACAGCGATGAAGACGGGCTACCTGGTGGAGCGCAAGCCCCTGCGTCTGCCCGAGGACGACGGCGCCACTATCGACCTGGTGCTGCAGCGCGAGCGCCACGTCGAGGTCTACTGCGCCGGCCTGCCCGACGACTCCTGTCGCACCGTCGAACCCGGCATCATGTGCACGCAGCCAGCCGTGATGCTGGGGCCCCGCTGCCGGCCCGCGGATCCGCTGCGCTGCACCTGCCCCCAGGGCGCAGCCGCCATCCGCGGGGGTGGCGAGGTGGTGCGCGTAGCCGCCGACGACGAGGTGGCCTGGCTCGACTTCCGGGGGCGCGGCGGCGTGGAGGGCGTGGCCCTGCTGGACGGGCAGCCCGTGCCGGCCAGGGTGGAGGTCTTCCGTGTGCCCGACTCCCTGTTGGAGGAGCTGCCCCGGGGCCTGCTGGCCGCCCAGAAGGACCGCTGCGAGTCCGACGGCAGCTTCCGCGTCGACGGCTTGAAGCCCGGCACCTGGCGCGTGTCGCTGCAGCACAGCGGCGAGGATCTCACCCTGCCCGAGGTGACCGTCCGCGGAGGCATGACCGATGTGGGCGAGTTGGAGCTCTCTTCGGGGGGCGTCATCCAGGGCTGGGTGCTGGACGGCCTGACCGGGCAGGGCAAGCGGAGCATCCCCATCTGGTGCACCCTGGACGGCGAGGGCTTCACCGTGCCCGCCGGCTTTGACAACTCGGACCGCGACGGCGCCTTCGAGATCACCGGTCTGCCCGACGGGCGCTACCTGCTCTACCCCTTCCCGCACCTGTGGGCACGGGTGGAGGTGGATGTCGTCGGGGGCAGCAGCCAGGACGTGGAGATCTGGCTGGGCGACGACGCCCTGCCCGCGGACCAGGGCTTCGAGCTGGTCACGGGCGGCGCCGGAGAGCTGGTGGCCGACGCCGTGGCCCCGGACAGTCCCGCGGCCCAGGCCGGCCTGGAGGCCGGCGACGTCGTGCAGAGCGCCAAGCTATACGGCGTGGACCTGGGGCTGCTGCATCAGAGCCTCTCCCACGCCTTGCTGGAGCACTACGCCGGGCCCGGGGTGGTGCTGGTGGTGGAGCGGGACGGGTCGCAGCTGGAGGTGGCGCTGGATTGAGGCCTGCTCTACTTGACTTCCTTGCAGCCCTTGGCCGCCTTGGCATAGCCCCAGAGCTCGACACCTTGCACCGGGCTCCAGGTCGTCAGACCCGGGATCGCCAGCACCGGGATCTTGTCGCGCTGCCGCTCGCCCAGCACCAGGTACGCTCCCGCTTCCAGGGCACCGAAGGAGTAGTCCTCGGCCTGCGCCGTGGCCCACAGCGGCAGCTCGCGCTTGCAGGCCACGATGGAGTCGGAGACGCTCTCTTCTTCCTGCTCCCCCGCCTCCTCCGCCTGGGCGGCGGCCGTCACGGAAGCGCCCTCGTCGGGCTCGTCCAGCAGGGCCTCCTTGGGCACCCAACCCACCACCATGCCCCCGCGGAAGGACAGCGCCACGCGGGTGGCTTCCACGTCGCGGGACAGGCGTTCCACGGCCATGGAGGTCTCGGGGCGCAGCACCAGCGAGGAGGCGGTGCCAGGGGTGTGGGAGACCTCGATGGGCCCTCCGGTGGACAGGTAGACCCGATCGCCGCGCTTGCTGGACCCGACGGCCACGGCGCGCAGATCGCCGCGCCAGGAGGTGACCAGGTTCAGGTCGGCGCAGGCCACCGGGGCGGCCAGTCTGCTCTCGGGCAGGATCCAATCGGGCAGATCCCAGGGCGCCAGGCGCACGCCGTCCTGCGCCACCTCCACCACGCGGAAATCGCTCATGCCCACCACCAGGGTGTCGTTGGCGAAGCGCAGCGGCTGCTCGGTTCGCACCCGCAGCTGATCGAGGGGCATCCAGGCTTCTACGCGCCCCACCGCATCAGTCAGGCGCACCAGGGCCGCGCTGACACCCGGCTGCAGCTCCACCTCCAGCCCCACCAGCTCGGGGCTGTTGCGGGCCTGGGCCAGGGCCGGGCCCTGGGGGTCGCCCCAAAGCTCGCCGTCCTGGCGCCACTCGTTGGACTGCAGCGTGCAGGTCGTCTCGGCGACCGCCTGCGCGGGCAGCATGAGAAGGGAGAGAATGAGGGTCGAGAGCATGGTGCGCCTCCGGTCGTGGGTGCCAGCGGGGGGTGCGGAATCCACTATACCGCATGCTTCGCCGCGTTTGGGAGGGGCCCCACCCCCGGGGCGGTGCGGCCCGGACCGCGCTGCGTGAGCTAGAGCGCCCGCACCTCGCCCGCGGGCAACGCGGCCAGGATGCGCCGATCACCGGTGGCCAGCTTCCAGCGCCGGCAGTGGGCGTGGGCCACGAGCAGGCGATCAAAGGGATCTCTCGTCCACTCCAGGGGCAGGGCGGAGGCAAAGAGGCTGTCCGCCGAGGGGCTGTCGAGCTGCCAGCGCGGATCGGCCGCCACCACGGACAGCGGCTCGGCGGCCGTAGCGCTCAACTTGCCCGCTTCCAGCAAGAACTTCAGCTCCAGCAAGGAAACGGGCGACAGGTACAAGCGACCTGCCGCCTCCTGCAGCGGACCGGCCCGGGGGTGACCGACGAGCAACCAGAGCAGGGCGTTGGTGTCCAGCAGGATCACGGATCCCGCTCCACATCGCAGCGCAGGCCCTCCTCGTCGTCCATACGCCAGGACCACTGCCCGTCGAGGAGC
>CAYVQL010000581.1:0-3668 GCA_964454135.1 uncultured Enterobacterales bacterium
GATCTCCTGCTTCACCACTCCCAGCCCCTCAATGACGAGGGGCTGACCTATAGCAGATTGTTCTCGGTTGGCACGATCCTGATCACCATCGCCGCGAACATCGGTGATGTGGCTCTGACGACCTACGAGGTTGCCTGTCCCGACAGCCTCGTCGGCATCATCCCACATGAGGTCGATGCCCGGTGGCTGCTGTACGTTCTGGCAGCACGGAAGCAGCATCTTGACCGTCACGCCCCCGAGAGTGCTCAGAAGAACATCAACCTCCAGACGCTCCGACCACTCTTGATTGCAGTACCCCCAGCCACGGAACAGCAGAAACTCCGGAATGTCGTGGCAGGCGTGTCCGCGACGATCAAGTGGTATGAGGCCGTGCTGGACTCCCTGGAGACGCAAAAATCCGGTCTCCTCCAAGACCTCCTTACCGGCAAGGTCAGGGTGTCGGTGTGAGCCCGGCATCCCCCAACGAGTACACCCTGGTCGAGAAGCCCATCCTCGACGCCCTCACCGGGCTGTACGGCTACCGCTACATCCACCCCGACGAGCACTCCACCCTCCGTGCCCGCGAGAACGAGGTGCTGTTCAGGCCCCTCCTGGTCGAGGCCCTGGTCCGCATCAACGATATCCCCCTCGCCACCGCCGAGGCGGTCTACAACGACCTGGCGGGAATCACGGATAACGAGCGGTGGGTCGAGGTGCTCCGGGGCAACTACTCCCGCAAGGTGCCGGGCGAGGCCACCCACCGAACCATCCGGGTCATCGACTTCGATGACCTCGACGCCAACGACTTCGCCTGCACCAACCAGCTACGGGTCCAGGGCGAGGTGGTCCGCAAGCCCGACGTGGTGGTCTACGTCAACGGCATCCCCTTGGTGGTCATCGAGGCCAAGAGCCCCATCAACCCCAGCCAGAACGCCTTCGACGCCATCGACCAGATCCGATCCGCCGAGCGGGAAGTCCCCCGGCTGTTCGCCAGCAATCTGTTCAACATCGCCACCAACGACGTGACCTTCCTCTACGGGGCAACAGGGGCTCCCTCGGAATTCTGGTTCCGCTGGCGCGACCTGTGGCCTCGCCAGGCCCAGGACTTCACGGACGAGACCGAGAAGGGGCTCTACGCCCTGTTGGAGCGGTCCAGGCTGCTGGACATCCTCGCCCACTTCATCGTGTTCGAGACCCGAGACGGCAAGACCGTCAAGAAGGTCTGCCGCTACCAGCAGTACCGGGCGGTCAACAAGATGGTGGAGCGGGTCATGGGCGGAGAGCACCGGGCGGGCCTGATCTGGCATACCCAGGGCTCGGGCAAGTCGTTGACGATGGTGTTCGCCGCCCTCAAGCTCAAATTCCACAGGGGCGTCGATAGCCCCCGGCTCCGAAACCCCAACCTGCTGGTGCTCACCGACCGTATCGACCTGCACAACCAGATCGCCGCCACCTTCGAAGCCTGCGGGCTCCCCAACCCCATCCCCGCCGAGTCCATCGCCAAGCTCCGCCGAGTCGTCGTGCCCGGCATCTCGGGCAGGACGGTCATCAGCACCATCTTCAAATTCCATTGGGACGATCCCCGCCTTCGTTCCAGGGTCAAGCGGGAGCGTGAGGCCGCCCTCCGCGACCTCGCGGTCGAGGGCTCGGACAACTGGATTCTGATGGTGGACGAGGCCCACCGCACCCAGGAGAAAGACCTGGGGGCCTACGTCCGGGCCATCCTCCCAGAGGCTGTACGCTTCGGGTTCACCGGCACCCCCGTCAAGAAGAACGACCTGGACACCTTCCAAAACTTCGGGGCTCCGGGGGAGACCTACCTGGACAAGTACGGGATCGATGATGCCGTGGCCGATGGGGCCACCGTGCCGATCTACTACCAGGGCCGCATGACCGAGTGGCACCTGCACGACAAGGAGATCGACGTCCTGTTCGACCAGTGGTTCGCCAACGAGCCCGACGAGGTGGTCGAGGAGCTCAAGACCCGTGGCGTTACCAAGGGCGACCTGGCCCGCTTCCAGCCACGCATCGACCTGATCGCCGTCGACATCTGGGCTCACTACCGGGCACACGTCATGCCCGACGGCTTCAAGGCCCAGGTGTGCGCCATCGACCGACGGGCGTGTGTGGCGTACAAGACCGCCCTCGACCGGGTGATCGCCGCGACGCTGGTGAAGAAGGACAAGCTGCCCGAGGACGTCGCCCTGGAGCAGGCCAGGGAGATGTCCGTGTGCATCTACAGTCCTGGTCAGCATGACGGCGAGCAGTACCCCGAGCTTGTCGAGCACCAGATCCCCCCCGAGGACGTGACGCCCGTATGGGTGCCGAGGTTCCTCGACCCCGACCACCCGCTGCGCTTCGTGATCGTCTGCAACAAGCTCCTGACCGGCTTCGACGCCCCCATCGAGCAGGCGATGTACCTGGACAACCCGCTCACCGACCACAACCTCCTACAGGCCATCGCCCGCACCAACAGGCGCTACGGGACCAAGAAGGACCACGGCCTGATCGTGGACTACATCGGCATCAGCAAGAAGCTGAACGAGGCCCTGGCCGCCTACCGACAGGAGGACGTGGCCACGGCCATGCAGGACCAGGACGAGCTTGCCGACAAGCTCCGTGCGGCCCACCAAGACGTCCTGGATCTGATCGAGGGCGTCCCCGTCACGGACAGCGTGAAGGAGGACGTGAAGGCTGTCATCGCCCACCTGGGCACCGAGGACCAGTGGTTCATCTTCCGGGCCCAGGCCGACGCCTTCATCAAGGCGTACACGGCACTGTCGCCGGACCCCAGGGTGCTGCCCTACCAAGCCGACTTGAAATTCGTTGGGGCCGTCATGCCCTATGGTCGGCTCCACTTCGAAAACGTCGAGGAAACCGACTGGAAGAAGTACAGCGAGAAAATCCGGGAGATGCTGGACGAGCACCTTGAGGTCACCGGGCTCAAGACGGTCTGCAAGCTCAGGAGCCTCACGGACCCTGGCTTCTGGACGGACTTCGGAGCCCCCGAGGACATCAAGACCGCCGCCGTCCGCAAGCTGGCCGAGTTGAAGAAGGAGACCACGGAGCGGGCGGCCAAGAACCCTGCCCGGTACGCGAAATTCTCCGACCGCATCAAGGCGTTGATCCGCCATTTCAACGCCGGACTGCTGGGCGACCAGGAGACCTTGGACGCCACCGAGCAGGTGGCCAAGGAGGTCGTGGCCGAGGACCAGGCCCACACCGGCAGCGGGCTCCCCCCGAGGGCTTTCGACATCCACGCCATCCTGGAGAAGCACCTCCCCAAGCCGCAGGTGGTGGCCGAGCCCGATGCGCCACCCTACGGCGACGGCGACCAGCCCACACTCACGCCTCTACAGCAAGCCGCCCTCGCAATCGACGCTTTGTACGCTTCCGACGAGACCGCCCCTCTGCATTGGCAGGGCAAGTCCCAGATGAAGAAGGGGCTCCGGGGTCAGGTCCGGCGGCTGGTGAAAGACCTGGGTCTCAAGGGGTGGGCCAAGCAGGTGCCCTTGGCTGTCGAGCACTATGCCGTTCTGCACTACTGCAAGCCGTGATGCCTACCCTCATCGTCGGCGCCACCACGATTCCCTACGAGGTGCGGTTCTCCACCCGCGCCCGCCGCAAGCGCATCGTGGTGACGCCTGGAGGGGTCGAGGTGGTGGCACCACAGGGCTCGACCTGGGACG
>CAYVQL010000582.1:0-3662 GCA_964454135.1 uncultured Enterobacterales bacterium
GAGCTTCCCCGCCTCCTCCCACGCTCGCAGAGTCGAGACGGTGTACTTGTGGTGGGCGAGATGACCGGCAACGAGCCCCTTGTTGAGGTCAGCGGGCAGCTGGGTTGGGAAAAAACCTCCATCCTCCATGCCCATCGACGGGACCACGCGCTTCAGCAGGTACGGGTGCCCGACCGGCGCGAACCAGTTGCAGAAGAGCTGGAGGTCGTCGTCGATGCCCAGTTCGGCCATCAACTCCCTAGCCGTCCGACTAGGTAGCGCCTTCCAGGTGGTGTCGAAGTCGGTGGACATCCTCGGCTCCTACTTGGGTGTTCGCACACCCGGGGCCGATATGGGAAGCGAAAGTATCCACCTACCTCCCGATCAGCTGACAGAACCCCTGCGGCGGTGAGAAACTGATCGCCCGCGACCCCTGGAACCACGGGGTAGCGGCACCCGCTCAAGAAGACCGCTGCGAAGTCGACTTGGCCGGGAGAGGGGTATGCATGGCCAGTCTTCTGCCTGGAACCGAGGTCATCGCACGCGGACTGCGCTGGGAAGTCGTCTACTCCGAGAACGCCGGCTCCCAGCAGCTCTACCGTCTCCGCTGCCTCCAGGGAGCCATGCGTGGCCAGGAACTGGACCTGCTGACCCCGTTTGAGAAGCTGGAGGCGCGGTCGGCAGAACTGGACCCCTCCAAGCCGGCCCATCTGCAGCAGTGGCGTGTCTATCACCAGGCGTTCCTGTTGGAACAGGCCCTCGGCCCCTCGGCCCTGCTTGCTGCCCAGCCGGGCAGACTCCGCATGGCTCCCTACCAGCTCGTGCCCGTGATGCGCGCACTGCGGATGAGCCGTGTACGGATGATGCTGGCCGACGGCGTGGGATTGGGAAAAACCGTCGAAGCTGGCCTCGTCCTGGCCGAGCTCATCGCCCGTCGTCGGGCCCACCGAATCCTCATCGTCTCACCTGCCGGCCCCCTGCTGCAGCAGTGGCGCGAGGAAATGTCCGAGCGGTTCGGGCTGCGGTTCCGGGTGCTCGACCGTCAGAGCCTGCAGGAGATCCGCTACTCCCAGGAGCTGGGGGCAAACCCCTTCAACCACGAGGCCCTCGGGCTCATCTCCATCGACTTCGCCAAGCAGGAGAAGGTACTGCAGGACCTGGTGCGGACTCAGTACGACGTGGTGGTCATCGACGAGTGTCACCACTGCACCAAGCTGGGCACCGGGGCCAACAGTGAGGACTCCCAGCGCCGACGCCTGGCCGAGGTACTGGCCCAGCAGTCCGACAACCTGCTCCTGCTCACCGCGACCCCCCATGACGGGTACGACCCGCACTTCGCCTCTCTGGTCGAGTTGCTGGACCCGAGCTTGGTGGACGGCCGGGGGAGCCTCCGCGGCGATGCGTTCCGACGCCACGTGGTGCGCCGGTTGAAGCGGCACATCAAGGACCCTCAGACGGGCAATCCCCTGTTCAAGGAGCGCCAGGTACACCCCACCGCGGTGGTCTTCAACAAGGCTGACCACCCCGAGTACACGGCGATGCAGCAAGGGCTGCTGGCCCTCATCGCCCCCCAGCTACGCCGCGCCATCCGCAACAAGCAGTACGGGGACGTCCTGGCCTTCATCTCCCTGCTCAAACGCTCGGTGTCCACGGCGGCGGCGTGCCGCTCCACCTTGACCCACATCGCCGACCGGCTGGACGACCTGGTGCGCGAGGGCAAGGAGTCCCAGGACGAGCGCAAGCAACGCCTGCGCAGCCTGCGGGCCTACCGCGCCCGCCTGGAGAAGTTCGGGACGTTGTCCTTTGAAGAGGAAGAGGATCTCGCCGAGCAGGAGGCCGAGGACATGGCCGCCGAGCTCGCCGAGCACGGGGCCCCGGAGCTGTACGACCGGCTCCAGGGTATCCAGCAGGAGCTGGGCGCGGCCCAGCGGAAGCGCCGTCGTGAGCAACGCAAGCTCAAGCAGGTCAAGGACATCCGCGATGGCCTGCGACAGCTCGCCGACCTCGCCGAGGACGCCCAGGAGCACGACCCCAAACTCGCCGCCCTGCTCGAAGAAATCGGCAGCATCCGTGCCGAGGAGCCCAAGGCCAACATCCTGGTCTACTCCGAGTACAGCACCAGCCAACGTGCCGTGGTGGAGCTGTTGAAGAACGCGCGCAAGGCGGGCGACCTGACAGGGACCATCCTCGCCATCAGCGGGGACGACGACGAGAAGACCCGCTCGGACGCCGCCAAGCTGTTCTCCCACCGGGACGACCTGGTGCTGGTCAGCACCGACGCCACCGCCGAGGGGCTGAACCTGCAGAAGCGCTGCCACCACCTCATCCACGTCGAGCTGCCTTACAACCCCAACCGGCTCGAACAGCGCAACGGCCGCATCGACCGCTTCGGCCAGCAGTACGAGCCCCAGGTCCGCTACCTCTACCTCAAGGGTACCTTCGAGGAGCGGCTGCTGCTGCGCCTGGTCTCCAAGTACGAGAAGCAGCGCAAGGCCCTGACCTTCGTGCCCAACACCCTCGGCGTGCTCGGCGGCAGTGACCGCGCTGCGGTGAAGCTGCTGGCCGGCGCCTCCCAGGAGGACGGTCTGCTCTTCCGGCCCGCAGAGCCCCTGGAGTTCGCATCCGGCGATGAAGAAGACACGGACACCCCGGAGTATCGAGAGATGCTCGCCGAGGTGGACCGTGCCTTCAACGGCTTCGACAAAGCCGCCAAGACCAACACATGGTTGGCCGATACCGGTTGCAACGCCGAGGACGCACAGATCGAGAAGGCGGCCCAGGCCAGCGACCATGGGTCCGACCTCGGGGCCGTGGACCTGCTCCCGTTCCTCGTTCAGGCCATCCGCAACGACTCGACGGCCTTCGACGCCGCCACCGAGAAGCCGGACGGCACCTGGGAGCTCAAGCTGCCCCCGGGCTGGGCCTATGGCCTCGAGGAGATACCGGGGTACGACCCCGATCTACGCCTCCAGCGGCTGACCACGGACATGGAGCAGACCAGCAACGCCGACGACGAGCCCGTCGGCTTCCTCGGCCGGGCGCACCCCATCGTCCGTCGTGCCCTCGACCGGGTGCGCAACATCCAGCTCGGGGAGTCCGGGCCCGCGGTGGACCGCAGGGTCAGCATCGCCCGCGGCACCCGCGACGTGCCCGAGCTGCTCCTGACCTACCTGGGCCGGGTCCAGAGCGGCGCAGGCCGTGAGTTCGAGCGCGTGCTTGCCGTGCGCGTGGCCTCCGTCGGTGATCCGGAGGTCCTGACCGAACCCACCGACTGGTCGACCCTCTCCGAGCAAGACAGGGCTCTGGCACCGGGAACCCAGTGGAAAGACAGCTTCGAGTCGTGGAGCCCGCAGGCCCTGGATCAGGCCGACGAAGCTGCTCAGGTAGGCTTCGGTGACATCGCCAAGGAGTTCGCCACCCATCACGCCACCGATGTCAAAGAAGAGCAGCAGGAACTCGAGGCATGGCTCCGCTCCCGCACCCAGAGCTTGTGCGGTGAAGCCCGAGCCCAGACCGCCCTGCCACTGCAGGCTGCCGGCATCGAAGTCGAGACCGTGCCGCGCTGGAAGCTGGCGGGCCCAGCCGCCGAACGTCTGGCCTCCTTCGCCCACGACGAGGCCAACCCGCGCCCCCGTCGCCAGGAGGCCCGCAACGTCCTGGAACTCCACGAGCGGCGGACCAAG
>CAYVQL010000583.1:0-3649 GCA_964454135.1 uncultured Enterobacterales bacterium
GGGGCAAGCCAGCGGCGGCAGCCGCGGTGCCCGCAGGGCAGGCGCAGTCCTGTGCTCGACCCCCGCCAAAGAACAGGGTTTGAGCGGCGCCACTGTATCACAGCCGCTATGCGACGCTGGCCGCAGCGATGAGCAAGGCCGATTATGGTTCCTTCGCCGCCCGCCCGGGATCTCTCCCCCATGCGCCGCCTCTCCGCGCAGATCCACACCGCCTTCCACCAGCCCGCCAGCCGCTCCTACCGGCTGGTGCACAACGCGGTCTGGGCCCTGATCCTGCTCTCCATCGGCTTCTTCGCCCTGGAGTTCTTCATCGAGGACGCCCAGCCCTGGGCGCAGCTGCTGGGCGTAGCCGACCGCGTGGTGCTGATCCTCTTCGTGCTGGAGATAGGCCTGCGCATCGGCAGCTACCGGCCTGCGACCCTGGAGCTCTTCCAGCTCTCCCCTGCCCGACGCCTGCGCGCCCACATCACGGGCCGTCTCAGCTATTGCCTGCAGCCCGTCAACCTGGCGGACATCCTGGCGGTGCTGGCCGTGGTGCCCGCGCTGCGCAGCCTGCGCGCGCTGCGCCTGCTGCGCACCATACGCCTCTTCCGCTACAGCGACCCCTTCCAGGCCATCGTCAGGGTCTTCCAGGAAAACGCCCTGCTCTACGGCTTCGCCTTCACCATCCTGAGCGTAGCCACCCTGGTGGGCGGCATCAGCATCACGCTGATCGAGAAGGGCGAGAACCCGCAGATCAACTCCCTGGCCGACGGCCTCTGGTGGGGCCTGGTCACGATGACCACGGTGGGCTTCGGCGACATCACGCCTGTCAGCCCGCTGGGTCGCATCGTGGGGGGCGTGCTGATGATCATGGGCATGTTCACCCTGGCCATCTTCGCCGGCATCGTCAGCCGCACCCTGTTGCACGCCGTCCTGGGCCTGCGCGAGGAGCAGATTCGCATGAGCGACTTCGCCAACCACATCGTCATCTGCGGCTACGACTCGGGCGCGCGCATGCTGCTCGACGCCCTGCTGCAGGAGCTGAAGAACAGCTCCACCGCCATCATGGTCTTCGCCGACGGGGATCGTCCGGGCGATCTTCCTTCCTCCATCCAGTGGATCCCCGGTGATCCCACGAAGGAGAGCGAACTGGGCAAGGTGCGCCTGCTGCACGCCTCCAGCGTCATCATCGTGGGCAGCCGCGCGGTCTCTCCCCAGCACGCCGATGCCACCACCATCCTGACCACCTTCACCATCCGGTCCTACCTGCGGCGGCAGGAGAGCCAACTGGAACGCCGAAAACCCGTGCACGTCGTGGCCGAGATCCTGGACTCGGAGAACGTAGCCCACGCCCGCACCGCCGGGGCCGACGAGGTGATCGAGACCACGCGCCTGGGCTTCTCCCTGGTGGCCCACGCCATCACCATGCCCGGCACAGCCGACATCATGGGGCGCGTGGCCCTGGCCGAAGCCCCCAATCTCTACGTCGGGCCGGTGCCCTCCGATCACCACCTGCCCACCGCCTTCGGCCCCCTGACCCACGCGTTGAAGCGTGAGCACGGCGTGCTGGTGATCGGCCTGCGCGACGAGAAAAGAAAGCGCGACCGCCTCAATCCGCCCGATAGCGCCACGGTTCATGAGAACCAGCAGCTGATCTACCTGGCGGAACGGCCAATGGAGAAGGTCTAGGCCTGAACGCTGCAGCGGGCGGCGACTTGCGCGCAGGCATGCATGGGGGGGATACTGCCTGCTCGAACACGCAGGCTGCCAGGCTCAGGCTCTGACCATGGCGATATTCAGCGGCGACAAGAAGAAGAAGCTTCTCGCGACGGCGACCTACGGCAGCTGGCGTGGGCCCCACGAGCGCAAGACCGTGCTGTCGCAGCTTGCCGAAGCTGGCTTGAGCGCCGAGGAGGCCCTGCCCCTGATCTGGACCAAGGACGCCGGCACCCGCAAGCTGGGCGTGGAGATCTTCCTGTCTTCCGCTGATCCGCAGGCGGTCGAGTCGTTGCTGGCGGCCTCGCAAGAGCAGCCCCCCCACGTGCAGGCCTTCGTCAGCCGCCTGCTGCCCCGTCTGCCCCAGGAGCTGCTGTTGGCCACGGTGGACAGCCTGCTGGGCGATTCCGCCGAGCACCTGCGCTTCCAGGGCTGGAAGCTGGTCGCGGTGATCGAGGGCGAAGAGCGCGAACGCTACCTGGCACGCGCCGTGCGCGAGGCCCCTGAACCGCTGCGCAGCGAGGCGCTGACGAGCCTGGTTCAAGAGGGCAACCCCGTCGAGCATGTGGACCTGCTGCGCTCGCTGGTCGACAGCGAAGACGAGGTGCTGGCCAACACTGCCTTGACAGGCCTGTCCCGCGTGCTCGATCGCCGCATCGTCACCCTGATGCTGACCATCATCGCCCACACCGAGTCCGAGGAACGCCGCGATATCGCCTCGTCCTACCTGAAGCGGGTCGGGGCTGGCCACCCCAGGGCCATGCGGCCCATGCTGCTGGCCCACCTGGCCTCGGGCAACGACAGCCTGCGCCCGCTGGCCGCGCGCTACCTCTTCGCCACCGGCGACACCTCCCAGGTCTTGCTGGAGATCCTGGTCTTCGCAAGAGACATGGTGGGCTGGCTGCGGGACCGCGTGCTGGACGCCCTGCGCCCGCTGGGAGAGCTGCTCCTGGACCCCACCACGGCGCTGCTGAACCACCCCGATGCGGAGGTTCGCTCTGCCGCCCTGGGCCTGGCCGAACGGTTGGCCCACCCCAACGTCATCGAGCCTATCTGCAAGCTCCTGGGGGACAACGACCCCTGGCTGCGCATCGCGGCCTGCGACGTCCTGGGGCAGCTGCGCCAGGAGCAGGCCGTGCCAAACCTGGTCATGGCCCTGCAGGATGGCGAGGCGCGCTGGGCCGCCATCGACGCGCTGGCGCGCATCGGCTCCTCGGTCTCCCTCAAGCCGCTTGCCAAGCTGCTGCGTTCTTCTCGCCAGGAGCTGCGCCTGGAGGTGGTGCAGGCCTTCGCCAGCCTGGAAGACGTGCGCACGCTGCCCTTGCTGCGCGCCGTCAAGGAAAAGGACGGCTCGGCCGAGGTGCGCACGCGCGCCGCAGAGGTGCTGCGCGACCTGGCCCAGCGCATGGGAGAGCAGCCCGAGCTTGTGGAGCCCTCCGTGAAGGCCTCGCCCCAGAAGCTGGAGCGCCCAATCGACAAGCTGCTGGCGCACATCCGAGCCCAAGGCGCCTCCGACCTGCACCTGACAGTGGGCGACCCGCCCTTCATCCGCAAGGGCGGCAACCTGGAGCGCGTGGAGGACATCGGGCCGCTGGACGCGCGCATGACGCGCGCCACGATCTTCTCGATCCTGGATGAGCGCCACCAGAAGATGCTGCGAGAGCTGGGCGAGGTGGATTTCTGCCACGCCATCCCCGAGGTTGGCCGCTACCGGGTCAACGCCTATGCCCAGCGCCTGGGGCTGTGCGCCGCCTTCCGCGTCATCCCCAACGTACCCCCCACCTTCGAGGACCTGGGGCTGCCGCAACCGCTGCACGAGCTGGTGGAGTTCCCCAACGGGCTGGTGGTGGTCTCGGGCCCCGCGGCCAGCGGCAAGAGCACTACCCTGGCCGCCATGGTGAACCTGCTCAACGAGTCCAAGCCGGTGCACGTGATCTGCCTGGAAGATCCC
>CAYVQL010000584.1:0-3646 GCA_964454135.1 uncultured Enterobacterales bacterium
CCTGCGCCTGGCGGCCGATATTGCAGGTTGTAAGCCGCTATCCGATCACGGATGGTTGCAGGAGCTGCTGGTGCGGTCGGGATTGCCGTAGCCGTCGGAGTCCCGGTCGTGGTACCAGGTGGGTTGATCGCTGGCGTCGGCCTCGTCGGTCTTTCGGTCGCAGTCGTTGTCCGCCCCGTCGCAGAGCTCCTGCGCGTGGGGATTGACCCCGGGATCTCCGTCGTCGCAATCCTCTTCCTCTTCGGCGCAGAGCATGCGGTCGCCGCCGACGCCAAAGCCATCCCCGTCCTCGTCCAGGCAGTGGGCGGCCGTGTCGTCGGGCTGGTAGATGTCCGGCACGGGCAGGCAGCCGCTGAGCCATAGCAGCGGCAGCAGGAGGCGCTGCAGGTTCACCGGGAAATCCGCGTCAGGCATCCGCTGGGCTCCTAGGGGCAGGTCTCGCAGCTGCAGTCAAAGCTCTGGTCGTCGTCGAAGTCATGGCTGAGGCCGGTGCAGGCCAGGTGGATGTCGTCCGGTTCGTTGTCGTCGCTGCTTCCCTCCGTTCCCCAGTCGCAGTCGATGGACTGGATGACGCTGGCGCTGTCCGACAGGTAGACCGCGCCGCCGCTGAAGGCGTCGTTCTGCAAGAACCCAGCGCCGGCTCCGGCGCTGTCTTCGCAGAACAGCTCGGTGGCCTGCAGGAAGACGCCTCCGCCCAGGCCGGCGCCGCCATCGGCGCTGTTGACCGAGACCAGCGTTTCGGTCAGGGAGATGATGCTGTCCCGGGCACCCAGGGCGCCGCCGGCCAGGCTGGCGACGTTCTCTTCGTAGCTGCCGCCTTCCTCCAGCCATTCGCTGCCATCTTCCAGCCCGACGGCGCCCCCGGCGGAGCCAGCCTGGTTGCTGTCGAAGAGCGCGCCCTCGACGCTGGCCAGCGAGCCGCTCGCGAAGACGGCTCCCCCGCTCCCCGAAGCGCTCTCGTTGGAGGTGAAGCTGGCCTCCTGCAAGCTCAGCTCAGAAGCCAGCGCGTAGACGGCGCCGCCGTCGCCCATGGGGCTGTCATTCCTCGAGAAGCTCGTCTCGACCAGGCTCAGCTCGGATCCGTCGGCGTAGATGGCCCCGCCCTGCCCGGAGCTGGCCTCGTTGAGCTGGAAGGAACAGCTCCGCACATCCAATGAGCCGTCGGTCACCGACAACGCTCCACCGTCGTCAGAGGCCGCGTTGGACAGGAAAGAGGAGTCGCTGATCTGCGCGTCGCCGCTCTCGAGGAGGACGGCGCCCCCGCTGCCAGCGCTGTTGTTGGCGAAAGAGCAGTCGTCCACGGAGAGCTGCAAGCCTCTGATGGCGCTGTGGAAGGCGCCCCCGTCGCTGCTGACGGCGGCGTACTCCATGGTGAGGCCCGACAGCGCGATGGCGGCCGCCCCGCTGTCCGCTGTGATCAGCCTGTCGCTCATGCCCCCCTGCAGCACGGTGTTGGCGGCCCCGTTGGGGCCGACGATGGAGGCATCCGTCGCGGTGATGGTGATGGCCACGTAGTAGGTGCCCTGGCAGAAGTTGAGATCACCGTCCGAGGAGAAGGCGTAGGCGGCTGGCGCAGCGAAGCTGCCGGCGTTGAAGCTCGAGCTCAGATCCTGGGCCTGTCCGCTGGCGGCGCTGATGAAAGCGACCGAGTTCGCCTGGTCGGTGCTGCCGGAGCAGTCGTTGTCCGTGCCGTCGCAGACCTCTATCGCACCGGGGTTGACGGCGGCGTCTTCATCGTCGCAGTCGCCGCCGGTGGAGCTGTGGTCCGTCGGCTGTTCGCAGCTCGTCACGCTCTGGGCGTCGTCTCCGTAACCATCGCCGTCGTCGTCCAGGGTCCAGGTGGTGGCGTCGATGGCGTCGTCCTCGTCGGTCTGGCCGTCGCAGTCGTTGTCGACGCCGTCGCAGGTCTCGTTGGCACCCGGGAAGATGCGTTGGTCGCCATCGTCGCAATCGCTGGCGTCGGAGACGTGGTTGGCTGGCGCGGCGCAGGCTGCGCTGCTCGACGTGGCGTCGCCAAAACCGTCCCTGTCGGCGTCCGGATACCAGGTGCTGGCGTCCGCCGCGTCGTCCTCGTCGGTCACGCCGTCGCAGTCGTTGTCCGTCCCATCGCAGGTCTCCTCCGCTGCGGGGTGGGTGGCCGCATCCCCATCGTCGCAGTCTTCCCCCTGCGCCGCGTAGCCGCTGGGCGCCTCGCAGGCATCGGTGAAGCTCGAGGTGAGCCCGTAGCCATCGCCATCGGCGTCGAGGAAGTAGGTGCTGGCGTCTTCGGCGTCCTCGTCGGTGGTCCCGTCGCAGTCCTGGTCCACGCCGTCGCAGGTCTCCGCGGCTGCCGGGTGGACCTCCCCATCGGCGTCGTCGCAGTCTCCGTCGGCAGAGGCGTAGCCGCTGGGCTGCGTGCAGGCCTGCACGGCGCTGTCGGACAGGCCGTAGCCATCGCCGTCGCCATCCGCATACCAGGTCGCGGCGTCCTCGGCGTCATCCTCGTCGGTCTGGCCGTCGCAGTCGTTGTCCGCTTCGTCGCAGGTCTCGGCAGCTCCGGGGTTGATGCGCGGATGCGAGTCGTCGCAGTCGCCTGGTGTGCTGATGTGCTGCACGGGGGCGCTGCAGGACGTGGTGGCGCTGGCGTCGTCGCCATAGCCGTCACCGTCGTCATCGAGATACCAGGTCGTGGCGTCTTCTGCGTCGTCCTCGTCACGGTCCCCGTCGCAGTCGTTGTCGACGTTGTCGCAGAGCTCCGTGGCGTCGGGGTTGACCGCCGCATCCGAGTCGTCGCAGTCGAAAGCGATCCCGTCCGCTTCACCGGCCACATGGGCGCTGGGCTGCTCGCAGGCGACATCGGGAAAGGAACCATTGCCGAAGCCATCGCCATCCTCGTCTCGATACCAGGTGGCGGCGTCGCCGGCGTCGTCTTCGTCGGTCGCGCCGTCGCAGTCGTCGTCGACCAGGTTGCAGACCTCCGTGGCGTCAGGGTTGACGGCCGCATCGCCATCGTTGCAGTCGCTGGCGTCGTTGGTGTGGCCGCTGGGCAGCTGGCAGCTGGCGACGGCGCTGCCGTTGGCGTCACCGAAGCCGTCGCCATCGGTGTCGGCGTACCAAGAGGGCGCGTCGGCGGCATCGTCCTCGTCAGCGACACCGTCGCAGTCGTCGTCGATCCCATTGCAGATCTCGGTCGCTCCCGGGTTGACCGCGCCGCTGTCGTCGTCGCAGTCCCCGGCGTTGCCCACCTGGTCCGACGCGGGCGAGCAGGCCTGCACGGCGCTGTCCGCATCGCCGTAGCCGTCGCCGTCAGCGTCGGTGTAGAAGAACGGCGCCAGGGCGACCTCCTCGTCGGTCTCGCCATCGCAGTCGTCGTCGATCTCGTTGCAGGTCTCTTCGGCGGCGGGATGGACGGCCGCGTCGCCGTCATCGCAGTCGCCATCGCCGGCCGCGTAGCCCTTTGGTTGCTGGCAGGCGATCCAGGGGACCTGGGTGTCACCGTAGCCATCAGCGTCGTGGTCCGCGTACCAGCTGGGGGCGTCGGCAGCGCCGTCCTCATCCGTCTCGCCATCGCAGTCGTCGTCGATCTCGTTGCAGGTCTCTTCGGCGTCGGGGTTGACGGCCGCGTCGCCATCGTCGCAATCGCCGCTCTTCTCCGCGTGCCTGTCGG
>CAYVQL010000585.1:0-3627 GCA_964454135.1 uncultured Enterobacterales bacterium
AGCGCTACATGGTGGAATGGCTGCTGCAGAACAGCCTGGGGCAGACCTGGCTGGCCATGTGCGGCAAGTACGGCTGGGAGCCCGAGGCGCGGGCGGATGGCACCCTGGACGCCCTGGAGACCCGTCGCGTCGAGTGGCGGGCCAAGCGCGATGCGGGCGAGGTGGAGCTGACGGCGCTGATGCCGCTACATACGGCGCAGGAGCGACGCTGGGCCTACTGGCTGCCGCAGCCCATGCCCAAAGACGCGGTGGAGAAGGCGCCAGAGACCCTGCGCGAACTGAAGCTGCTGGACCCGGCCTGCGGTTCGGGGCATTTCCTGGTCTCGGCGCTGGAGTTGCTGGCAGCCTTCCACCAGGAAGAGGCCCGGCACCGTGGGGAGCAGCGCTCCCTGCGCGAGGTGCTGACCGACGTGCTGGAGCGCAACCTGCACGGCATCGACTTGGACCCACGAGCGGTGCAGATCGCGGCGGCGGCGCTGTGGCTGAAGGCGCGCACGCTGCTGAAGCAGGCGGGCGACGAGGCGCCTCTGCAGGTGCGGCGCTTGAACCTGGTGGCCAGCCAGCTGCAGCTGGGCCGGCTGCCCCACGACGATTCCGACCGCGTGCAGCTGCGTGACGCAGTAAGGGATGAGCTTGGGCTGCCAGGGGCAGCCGTGGACCGCGTGCTGGACGCCCTGGCCGAGGCTGATCACCTGGGCTCGCTGCTCAAGGTGGACGATGCCGTGGGGGACGTGGTGGCAAAGGCCCACGGACAGCTGAAGCTGGGTGAGAGCAGCGCTGGGGCCGCGCCGAGCCTGGGACAGGGTGACGCCGTGCTCGCGCTGCTGGGGATGCTGGAAGGCTTCTTGGCGCGGCGCACGCGAAGCGATGACCTGGGCCTACGTCTGCACGGCGAGCAGTTGGCCGCCGGAGTGCGTTTCGTGCACATGGTGCGCGAGGCACAATACGACCTGGTGGTGGGCAACCCGCCCTATCAGGGCACGTCGAAGATGGTGGCCAAGGCCTACGTGCAGAGGCACTATCCGCGCGGGAAGGCTGACCTGTACGCTGCTTTCCTGGTGCGGGGCCTGCAGCTTTGCCGGAAGGGCGGCATCTCGGCGCAGCTCACTATGCGCAACTGGATGTTCATCAAGCAGTATTTCGCCCTGCGCGCCTGGATGTTGGAGAACTTCGATCTTCGCTCCATAGGGGATTTCGCAGTCGGCGCCTTCAATGAGGTGCCGAATGATGTCCTAAGTGTAGTCGTGAGTGTGGTACGCCAGTCGTCGCCCGCGGGGGTGGAGAGCATGGCGCTTCAGCCAACACCACCGAATGAGAAGGCATATGACAGACAACGGACTGCTCGGAAGAGTGGAGCTGTAAGGTGTCACGAAGGACGTAGCTCTTTCCCTTCACACACCTTCCTGGCTCTTCCACAGAGCCCGATGCTGTACCGTTGGTCAGCCGAGGAGCTGAAACGGTATGCCGAAATCGTGAAGGTGGGAGACGTCGCGGAGGTCCGACAGGGCCTGGCCACTGCCAACGATGCGAGGTTTCTCAGGTACTCCTGGGAAGTAGCACCGCGCAATAGACGCCATTGGTCCTCGCCCAGCGAGAATCGCACTGCTGCACGAAGTGCTTCCTGGGCACCATTCATCAAAGGCGGAAGAGGGCGGCAGTGGATTGAGCCTTTGCACCAGGTGGTCATCTGGCGAAACGGAGGGTTGGAGGTAGATGAGTTCTCTGGATCCGTGATTCGAAATCCGGGCTACTACTTCAGACCGGGAGCGGCGTTCACGACGATCGGTGCTGATTTTGGGGCCCGCGCACATCGCTTTGGCAGCGTTTTTGGGCACAAGGGTGCGTCAGCCTTCGGTCCCTCGCCGAGCTACCTCGTGTGCTTGTTCAACAGCCAGGGCTCCCTGTCGGTTATGAACTCCATCAGTGCGGGGATGGGATTCGAAGTAGGTGGTGTAGTCCGACTACCGGCCCCTCCAGTGGCACACCACGAGACGATATTCACTACACTGGAAGCCGCCTTCTCCGTCCATGAATCCCACCGCGAGCCCTCCGTCGAATTCACCTACCCCGGCCCCTCACCCTGGACCTACGCCCAGGACTGGGCCCAAGCCGCCGTGGACCGCCCCGAAGGCGAGCCCCTGCTCCCCTACGAGCCCGAGCACGACCCCGAGCCCCCCACCGACCACGTCTCCTTTTCCTTGGGCGTGGCACTGGGCCGATTCGGCTCTGACCGGGAAGGCATCCTCGACCCCGACAACGCCAACCTCGACTACGCCCTGCCCCACGGCACCCTCTTCCTCTCCGCCTTCGGCCCAGACGGCGACGACCTCAACCACACCGCCTGCGCCCTATTGCGCCAGGCCTGGTCCCAGTACCGCCAGGCCATCGCCCCCAAGCGCACCCTCAACGCATACCTGCGTCTCGACTTCTTCTCCAAGGTGCATCGCACCATGTACGAGAGCCGCCCGATCCACTGGCCGCTCTCCTCCTCCAAGCGCAGCTTTGTAGCCTGGATCAACATCCACCGCTGGGGCGCCCAGACCCTGCGCCGCCTGCTGGCAGACCATCTGCTCCCAGAAGCCGAGAAGCTCGACGCCCGCCTGCAGTCCCTTCGCGCCAAGCGTGACAGCAGCGACAAGAGGGCCGCACGCGCCGCCGAGCGCGCCCTGGACAAGGCCCGCAACCTGCACCAAGAGCTGCAGGACTTCATCGCCAACGTGCGCGACTGCGCCGAGCGCGGACCGCCACCGACCGATCCCAAGTGTCCAGCGCGAGCCGCCGACGCCCCCTACGACCCCGACCTGGACGACGGCGTGATGATCAACTCTGCCGCCCTCTGGCCCCTGCTGCAGCCCCAGTGGAAGGATCCCAAGAAGTGGTGGAAGCAGCTCTGCCTGGCCAAGGGCCGCAAGGACTACGACTGGTCTCACCTGGCGCGGCGCTACTTTCCCGAGCGCGTCGAAGAGAAGTGCACCAAGGACCCTTCGTTGGGCGTGGCCCACGGCTGCTTCTGGAAGTACCATCCCGCGCGCGCCTGGGCCTGGGAGCTGCGCCTGGGCCAGGAGATCGAGCCCCACTTGACCATCGATGAGCAGGGCTCCGACGTGTACCGCGAGACCTTCCTCACCGAGAACGCCGAGGACGCCGTGGGGCTGCTGGAGAAGGAGGTGCTGCGCCGCAACCGCAAGGACAAAGACGCGGTCGACTTCGAGGTGCATCTACCCGTGGCCGGCGTCTGGGAGATGCTGGGACCGGACCTCATCGAGTTGGAGCGCAAGCTGGCGCTGCGCAAGAACATCCGCAAGCCAGTCTCCTTTCCCGAGCCCGGCCAGGGTCGCCAGGCTTTCTTCCAGGCGCACCCCAAGCTGGCGAAGAGGCACGCTGGGACCATGAGCACCGTGACCACCGGCCAGCTGGAGCTGCTATGAGCGACACCGCCGCCCCCGTCTCCCAGCTCCTCGAAGCCCAACTCCACGAACGGATCCGCGACAAGGGCATCGTGATCTGGCTCGACCGTCACGGCCTCTACGATAGCTTCGCCGACGACCTGGAGCGTCGCTGGCGGGCAGACAATCTGCCCTACGCCGTCCTCTGCTGGCGCGGAAGCCACATGGCCCTGGTGGCGGA
>CAYVQL010000586.1:0-3627 GCA_964454135.1 uncultured Enterobacterales bacterium
GGCGCCCGGGTTGCTAGGCCTGCCTAGCTTTGAACCACCGACCACCTGCCTGCAGATCGTCAGCCTCGGAACAGCCTACGGTGCCGCTCCAGCATGCTGGGATGCGGTCTGGGCCTGGGGCTGCCCGGCAGCACCACCCGCTCCCTGACGAGGGCCTGGAACTCCCCGGGGAGCTGGCCAGACACCAGGGGGCGACCATCGTCGCGGAGCGAGAGCAGGTGGCGGTCGAAGGCCCAGTGCACGGTGCGGGACAGGGCCATGGCACCTTCCGGCCTCTGGCATGCGTAGAATTTGCTGAAACGACCGTCAGGCGTGTAGTTTCTCCTACGAGAGTACGCACGGCCGGAAGAAGACGGCTTAACATCGTGTTAAGGACATGCTATGCCGGACGATGAACTGGTGGAGCCGTTGGACTACGCGGTGGCCCGACAGCTCATGAGGACCATCATCGACGCGGGAAACCTGAGTCTCAGCCGCCACGCCCGGAGCAGGATGGCCGAACGGAACATGGACATGGCCGACGTGATCAACGTCCTCCGAGGAGGATTCGTGCGCGAGCACTCCTATGAGAACGGTACCTACCGCTATCGCTTTGAGACACCCAGGATGGTGGTGATGGCCGCGTTTCGCTCCGGAGCCCTTGGCCGGGTCGTGTCCGTTTGGAGGAGGAGCGAATGAAGTGCCTCTCCTGTGGAGCCGAGATGCTGCCGCCCGAGGCGGGAAACGCAGAGTATCCTGTAGGTATGCCGGTGTTTCTCATCGGTGTTCCGATCCATCGGTGCTCGAATCCAGACTGTGACGAAGAGGAGGTCGAGATACCCCACATCGGGGAGCTGCATCGTCGTCTGGTCGAGGCCGTCGCGAGCAAGCCGGACCGGCTCGCTCCCGTGGAGATCACGTTCCTAAGAAAGAGCCTCGGATGGTCAGGACAGGATCTCGCGCACCGTTTCCAGACCACGCCCGTGACCGTCTCCAGATGGGAGCACGGCAGGTCGGCCATGAACCGACAGGCGGAGCTGCTGCTGCGCCTGCTGGCAGTCTGTCTGCCACCGATCGAGGAGTACACCAGCGAGGGGCCGGTACGCGACTCCACGGCATCGACGGTTCATTCTCTTCGTCTCGGCATGGCCATGTTCTGCAACCAGCTCGCCCAGGATGAGGCTACTGAACGGCAGATGCCCGAGTACCGTGATGGCCGTTGGTGCGTACCGGTTCACCTGCTGCGCGAGGAGTTGGAGGGGCGCGCAGTGGAGTAGGTCGTTCTTGGTGATGGCCGGGATCGTACGAGGGGCGTCATAGCGACAGACTGATGGGGTCATCGAGGCGGGCAAGCAGACGCATCCAGATCTTCTTGGCGGGAGGGGCCGGATACCAGGCCAGGATGCGCGTGTTGTCACGGAGCGAGCACCCGGTGCTTGCGTCGTGCCGGGTTCTGGGATCGGTTTCGGACTTCTGATCGCCTTGCGCTGTCGGCAGAATCGACGCGGGCTATGGTTCCTCCCAGTCAGAGAATACCCTCTCAAATCCAGACTAACAGCGAGGAGGCGGGATGCCTGGTCACCTATTCATAGTCCAGGGCGATCTGACGCAGATCGCCTGCGACGCCTGGCTCGTACCGACGGACCGCTTCTTCACTCTCACAAGTGCGTGGTGGAAGGCGCTGGGGCTCCATGACGGCGCCTCAGCCCGTTCGCTCGTCGAGAACCCCGAGTGGGGAAGCGACAGGTGCCTCCCGTGCGCTCGGGACAATGGCAAGCCGTGGCCCTGGCTGGCCGACGTCGGCGGGACCGCGCTGACAGCGCCGGAGTGGTACGCGGAAGGGGTGGTCCAATTCCTGGAGCACACAGCCAAGGCACTCAGGGAGACCGACAAGACGCTCTATCTCAAGGAGAGAATCCGCCCGCTGGTGGCGCTGCCGGTCGTGGGCACGGGCGAAGGGGGCCAGGCAGCGTCGCGCGGGGATGTGTACAGGCCATTGCTGACGGCGGTCCGTGGCTTCCTCGACCGCACCGACGGAGACCAGATCGTGGACGTGGTTCTCGTTGCGAGAGGTCCCACCGCATTCGCGGCAGCGCAGCGAGCCCGTGAGGACGTGTTCGGAGAGGACATGGAACCTTGGCCGGGGCTCGCCGCGGGCCCCGATGAAGTCGAACGGATCAACGAGGGGCTCAAGGCCCTGGTTGAGAGCGCGCGCGAGGGGCGCCTGGTCATTTTCCTGGGGGCGGGCGTGAGCGCCGGCGCCAACCTGCCTCGCTGGGGCGAGTTGCTGGAGAAGCTACTGTCTGCGGCCGGGATCGAGGAAAAAGGGCAGCGCGCTGACATCATGAGGCTCTCCCTCCTCGATCAGGCGGAGTACGTCTCACAGCGCTTACAGGAGCGCCGCGTGGACGACTCGGGCGACAGGGGGGGCATCCTCGGCGAGGCCGTCAAAGAGATCCTCGAAAAGCATGATCGCTACAGCCTGGCCCATGCCCTGGTGGCGTCGCTACCGGTGAGCGAGATGGTCACCACCAACTACGACACCCTGCTAGAGCAGGCTTGCGATGCGGTTGGGCGGAGCGTGGCAGTCCTTCCGCACGCTCCCGAGGCCAAGATGAACCGCTGGCTGCTGAAGATGCACGGCTGTACATCGAAACCCGAAGACATAGTCCTCGCCAGGACGAGCTACCTCCGCTACCAGGGGCGCTGGGAGGCCCTCGCCGGCATCGTGCAGGCCATGCTGATCACGCGCGACATGCTCTTCCTGGGCTTCGGCATGGAGGACGACAACTTCTTCCGCATCGTCGACGCCGTGCGACGGGCATTGGAGAACGGGAGCCACGATCCACCGGACCTCGGGGCACCGCGCCTCGGCTACGCCACGTCCCTCTCATCCAAGCCTATCTTCGAGTACCTCTGGGAGGGCGACATCCAGTGGCTGGTGCTGGGAGATAAACAGCCCGAGGGGGCGACCAAAAGGGAGAAAGCGCAAGGGTACAAGCTTGCTGCCTGGCGGTTCGAGCTCCTTCTCGACCGACTGTCCGCTGCCTCCTGTACGGCGAGCTTCGTCATGGACAATCGGTACGGGGGCCTCCTCTCCGACGAGGACAAGCGGTTCTACGATCTCTTCACGAAGTTCCTCGACGCCAGGGGAGACAGCGCCGCCTGGCGTCGCGCCGTGCAGCTGGCGCAGGAGCTCGGTTGGGAGGAACCGGACAGCCCAGGGAAAGGCAGCCATGGCTCTGGTCAGTGAGGCCGTCGTAGCCTGCGAGCTGGGTCCCAACCCGGCTCCCGTCAGCGAGCTGATCTGGGCGTTGCGCGTCCAGCGCGGGTTGCGTGTACGCGACCTCTTCCTGCTCACCAACGTCCACGGCGAGCGCTACCTGCATGAGCTCGACCACGCCCTGGAGATGCTCCGCGGGGTTTTCGGTGACGTGCCCCGCGTCGCCAGCCTCATGTACGCCGAGAGAGATGGCCAGCGCGTGGAAGACGAACTCGACCCCGAAGACGCCGCGGTCTGGATGCGGGCCCGCTGGGCGAACTGCCTACGCGCCCTGCGCTCCGCTGCGCCTGCACCCGTCGTCTTCGCGCTCACGGGAGGGCGCCCGCGGACCCCCCCCGCCGACACCACCACCAAGTACCACCAGC
>CAYVQL010000587.1:0-3617 GCA_964454135.1 uncultured Enterobacterales bacterium
GCCCAGCTCCAAGCGAACCGCGCGAACGCCCAGCTATCCACAGGGCCGAGGACGCCCGAGGGCAAGGAGCGGGCGCGCTACAACTCCCGGAAGCACGGACTGCTCGCCGAGAAGCTCGTGGCGGACCCTGCCGATGTCAAGGAGTTCTGCCTGTTCTACTTCGACATGCACCGCGACCTGGACGCCGAGGGCCGACTCGAGGAGATGCTGGCGGAGCGCGTCATCTCCTTGGCATGGCGCTTGACGAGGGCTGGCAAAATCGAACGCGAGGTGCTGCTGCAGGGAATGAACTGGGCGCGCCAGCAGAGCGAGCACTGCCAGCTAGGTCGCGCCTTCCGGTGGGACTGCGAGGGTACTGAGGCGCTGTCGAAGCTCACCAGGTACGAGGGCCATCTCCAGCGCAGCCTCTTCAAGACGCTGCACGAGCTTGAACGCCTCCAGGCCCGGCGACGAGGGGCGCATGTGCCGCCGCCCGCGGTGCTCGATGTCCAGCTCGATGTGGTGGCCGCCAAGTAGACTCCGCCCCGACCCGAGGCATTGGGTTCGTTTCGAAGAATGCTCTGGGGCGCCCCACCGGCCGCGATGGCGGGGCTCGGGCGCCACCACCTGGAGACCAGGCTCCTCGTAGCCGACGTGGCACCGAGGCAGGGCTGTCGTTCTTCCCGTCCGGAGGGTGCAGGGAGCGACTCTGCGCACCGTGGACGGCTCTTCTCTCCTTCCACGGGTCCAGGGTCGGACAGGAGACATGGGGGCTCTTTGACGTCTGAACTCCCCCCTCGGACCCTCGATGGGAGCTGGCGAGAGCCCGCTGCGGGCGGGCTGCCCCTGCGATGGCTCCTTGCTCTCAACACTGACCGCCACGAGGCCACCGGGGAGATGGTGGTAGACTCCGGTCCCCGCAGAGCGACGCCGCACCGGAGGAGGGAGCGCACGCCATGGCCCGGCCCGAGCAGAAAGCCAGGGAGCGCATCGACGCCATGCTGGTCCGTGCCGGCTGGGTCGTGCAGGACATGGCCCAGCTCAATCCCTTGGCCGGTCCCGGCGTCGCCGTGCGCGAGTTCCCCACCGATGTCGGGCCCTGCGACTACATGCTCTACGTGGACGGCAAACCGGCAGGCGTCATCGAGGCGAAGAAGGAGGGGACCACGCTGACGACGTGGGAGGCCCAGACGCGGGCCTACGCCGAGAACCTTCCTGCCCACGTCCCAGCGCCCGTGCGGCCTATTCCCTTTCTCTACGAGAGCACCGGCGAGGACACCCGGTTCACCAACGGTCTGGACCCAGCTCCGCGGTCGCGTCAGGTCTTCTGGTTCCACCAGCCCGCCACCCTCAAGGCGTGGCTGGACGCCGAGGTGTCCATCCGCCAGGGCCGACCCGGTGCTCCTCCGGCGTCCACCCTGCTCGGCAGCCTGCTCCATGCGCCGCCGTTGAACACGGCCGGCCTCTGGCCGCCGCAGGTCACGGCCGTCACCAACCTGGAAGAGTCCATCCGGCAGGGCAAGCCCAGGGCGCTGGTCCAGATGGCCACCGGTTCGGGCAAGACCTACATGACCGTCACGGCCTTGTACCGGCTCATCAAGCACGGAGGGGCCAGGCGCGTGCTGTTCCTGGTGGACCGCGGCAACCTGGCCCGGCAGGCCCACCAGGAGTTCCAGGGCTACACCGCTCCCGACGACGGCAGGAAGTTCACCAGCCTGTACAACGTCTCCTGGCTGCAGAGCAACAAGGTCGACCCCATCAACCGGGTGGTCATCACCACCATCCAGCGGCTGTACTCCATCCTGAAGGGCGAGGCCGAGTTCGACGAGAGCCTGGACGAGTCCTCGACCTTCCACACCGGCGGCGTGGTCCGCGAGCCTCCATCGGTGGTCTACAACCCGGCCATCCCGCCCGAGCACTTCGACGTCGTCGTGACCGACGAGTGCCACCGCAGCATCTACACCCTCTGGCGGCAGGTGCTGGAGTACTTCGACGCCTCAATCGTCGGCCTGACGGCCACGCCCAACAAGCGCACCTTCGGCTTCTTTCGCAAGAACCTGGTGATGGAGTACAGGCACGAGCATGCGGTGCGCGACAGGTGCAACGTGCCCTACGAGGTCTACCGCATCAGGACGCGCATCTCCGAGGAGGGCGCCATCCTGGCCGCGGACGAACCGGTGCAGGTCAAGGTGCGACATCGCCAGACCCGGGCCGTGCGTTGGGACACCCTCGACGAGGATCTCACCTACCAGGCCTCCGCGCTGGACAAGAGCGTGGTGGCGGAAGACCAGATTCGCACCGTGGTCCAGGAATTCGAGAACAAGCTCTTCTCGGAGATATTCCCCGGCCGCAGGGAGGTCCCCAAGACCCTGTTCTTCGCCAAGAGCGACAGCCATGCCGAGGACATCCTCGACGCGGTGCGTGAGGTCTTCGGGATGGGCAACGAGGAGGCCGTCAAGGTCACCTACAAGCCCGAGAGCCGGGTCTCGGGCGGCTCGCGCCGCCTCTCCGCGTCCCGCAGGCCCGAGGTGCTCATCAAGGCCTTCCGCAACAGCTACCAGCCGCGCGTCGCCGTCACGGTGGACATGATAGCCACGGGCACCGACATCAGGCCCCTGGAGTGCGTGGTCTTCATGCGGGCCGTCAAGAGCCGCATGCTCTTCGAACAGATGAAGGGCCGCGGCGTGCGGGTCATCCCCGATGCCGACTTCCAGGCGGTCACGCCGGACGCGGCGACGAAGACCCACTTCGTGCTGGTGGACTGCGTGGGCGTCTGCGAGGAGCAGCCCACGGACCCGCCGGTCATCCGGGACCGCAGCGTTCCCCTCGCCAAGCTCCTGCGGTGGGTCGCCATGGGCAACAGGGAGGAGGAGGTGCTCTCGACCCTGGCCGGGCGCCTGGACAGAATGGACCGCCAGCTGACGCCGCCACAACGGGCGCAGGTGGAGGCCGCATCGAAGGGCGTCCCCCTGCAGGCCATCGTCGCCGGCCTCATTGACTCCTTGGACCCCGACCGCGAGGACGACAAGGCCCGCGAGCTGTTCGACCTGCCTCCCGATGCCACGCCCGACGAGGAGCAGGTGCTGGCGGCACAGACCGAGCTGCGCGAGCCTGCGGCCGCACCCATCGCCTACGACGCCGAGCTGCGCCAGGTGCTGCTCGAAGTGCGCAGGGACCTCGACCAGGTCATCGACGACTACACAACCGACGAGGTGACCCGTTCGGGCCGTGCCGCCGACCTGGAGGCGGACTACGCCAAGGAGCTGGTGGACGAGTTCAGGTCGTTCATCGAGAAGAACAAGGACGACATCGACGCCCTGCAGGTGCTCTACGCCCGGCCGCACGGCGAGCGGCTGACCCGGGATAAGATACGGGCGCTGGCCGACGCCATCCAGCTGCCGCCGCGGCAGTGGACGCCCGAGGGCCTCTGGGCGGCCTACGAGAAGGTGGAGGCGGGAAGGGTCCGAGGGGCCAGCGCGGACCGGCTCTGGACCGACATCGTGGCGCTGGCCAAGCATGCGCTGCGGCCCGACCAGGAGCTGGTGCCCTTCGCCGAGGAGGTCCATGCCCGCTTCGACGTCTGGTTGGCGCAGCAGGCGAACCGGGGGCGGCAGTTCAACGAAGAGCAGCTCAAGTGG
>CAYVQL010000588.1:0-3592 GCA_964454135.1 uncultured Enterobacterales bacterium
CTAGGCGGGGAAGGCGATCCAACAGAACGGCTCCAAAGCAATTTCCTACCGCGTCGGCCTCCTCCGGTTGCTCTTCGACCTCCTTCTTATCCTTGCCCCGCAACCATCCAATCACTCCTTCCTTCCCCGGCACGTGACCGGGATTCGGGGAGGGGGCATGCAAACCTATTCCAGTGGCGAATCCGCGGTGAATGTTGATGGACGCTGCAGCATTCAGAATCACGCCGCGTCACTACTCCCAGAACAAGGCATCGCAGACGGCGCGGCCCAGTCCGTTCAAGTCTTTTCTACTCGTCCGGCCAGCGTAAGGAGTTTCCCCCAGCGTCCCGCATGTTGCCCATGCCGATCAGGATCCAGTCGATGATCGCCCAAACGCCGAGGCCACCACAGGTCAGCAGCTTGGCAATACCCAGCCCGGTGTAGCCCAGGTAGAAGCGGTCGATGCCGTACACGCCCAGAAAAATCGAGAGCAGGAAAGTGGTGCTCTGCTGCTTCAAGGTCCGCCTCCTCGTTTCTGACGATGCCGCCGGATTATACAGGTGGACGGGGTGCCCGGGTGGACATCCCTGAATGCCATGATGGCAGCTGTGGCCATCCACTCTCAGTCCGGCGGAGAAGTCCTCTATGCCGAGCCTGCACGAAACTCGATCCTCAAATCAACCCGGGTACATATCCGCAAACATGCTCACCAAGTCGCGACCTATGGCCGGCGGCAGTGCCCCAGACTACTGTGGATGAGGTCCAACGGATCCGATCTGGACCGCCAAATCAGCGCCGTGCACGTGGTCCGGATGTCGACAGAGCGCGACGGGGCGTTGTCGTTGCGGGCGGTCGGAACGTAACCTGGATTCCGCCGTCCGCTTGGATGAGAGGAGAGGAGGAGCATCTCAGCCAACCTGTGGTGGCGGGCTGTGGCCCCATCGACGGGGTACCGGCGAACAGTCTAGCGGCAACCAGCGCCTGAGCGGATCGTTCGCACCCTATCCCCAGGGCTCGGGGCCATCGCGGATCGATCCCATTGGGCACGATCCGGTCCTGGGCCAGCACGTGCAGCCCCTCCAAGCGGCTGGACTTCCCCCCCGGCGAGCCGACAAGATCCGTCTTCGCACACCCAGGTCGGGGGAAGCCATGACCCAGATCGCCCCAGGCGCCCACATCGAACTCCGCGACGCGGTCTGGCGCGTCGTGCGCGTGGACCAGACCTCCACGGGCAAAGCCGCCTGGCGCTGCGTGGGCGTGTCCGAGATCGTCCGTGACCGCGAGGCGCTGTTCCTCGAAGAACTCGAGCCCAAGGTCACCGTCCTCGACCCCCGCGAGACCGCCCTGGTGCGGGACACGTCGAGCCAGCACCGAGCCGGGTTGCTGTACATCGAGAGCCTGCTGCGCGACGTGCCGCCGACCGGTCCAGAGCTGGTGGTGGGCCACAGGGCGGCGATGGACGAGCTGCCGTTCCAGCTGGAGCCGGCCTACAAGGCGCTGTGTAAGCCGCGGCAGCGGTTGCTGATCGCCGACGCGGTGGGGCTGGGCAAGACGCTGTCGGCGGGGGTGCTGCTGGCCGAGTTGATCCGGAGGGGCAAGGGGCGGCGGATCCTGGTGGCCACGGTCAAGAGCATGCTCACCCAGTTCCAGAAGGAGATGTGGTGCCGGTTCTCGATCCCGCTGGTGCGGCTGGACTCGGTGGGGCTTCAGCGGATCCGGGCGAAGATCCCGACGCACCACAACCCGTTCTACTACTTCGACAAGTGCATCATCTCCATCGACACGCTCAAGCAGAACAACGCGTTCGCCACGCACGTGGAGCAGGCGCACTGGGACGTGATCGTGGTGGACGAGGCGCACAACGTGGCGGCCCGGGGCCACGGGAGGAGCCAGCGGGCGCGCATCGCCGAGGTGCTGGCGCGCAACTGCGACAGCATGATCCTGCTGTCGGCCACGCCCCATGACGGGAAGCCGGCCAGCTTCGCCTCGCTGATGAACATGCTGGACCCGACGGCCATCGCCGACCCGGAGCACTACACGCCGGACGACATCAAGGGGCTGTTCGAGCGGCGGTTCAAGGCGGACGTGGCCGACCAAATGGGCAAGGCGTTCCCGGAGCGGCGGATCTACAAGGCGCGGGCCCAGGCGTCGGCGGCCGAGGAGGAGGCGTTCAGCCGGCTGACGGCGCTGTCGTTCACCCGCATCGACCAGAAGGCCCACGCGGGGATGCTGTTCAAGACGACGCTGGAGAAGGGGCTGTTCTCCAGCCCGGCGGCGTGCATCGAGACGATCCACGAGCGCATCGGCCGCTTGCAGCGGCGAGACGACGCCGAGGACTTCGAGCAGGACATCGCGGATCTACGGCACCTCCTCGAGGCCGTCGAGGAGATCGGCGTCGAGGACTTCAGCAAGTACCAGGAGCTGCTGCGGGTGATCCGCGAGCGGATGGAATGGACCCCGCGCAAGGGCAAGGAGGACCGCCTGGTCATCTTCACCGAGCGCCGGGCGACACTTACGTTCCTGCACGACAACCTGCAGCGGGACCTGAAGCTCAAGGACGCCCAGATCGAGGTGCTGCACGGCGGGCTGGCAGACACCGAGCAACAGCGCATCGTCGAGGAGTTCGGCAACTCCGGCTCGAAGGTCCGGCTGCTGCTGGCGTCGGATGTGGCGTCCGAGGGGATCAACCTGCACTACCTCTGCCACCGGCTGATCCACTTCGACGTGCCGTGGTCGCTGATGGTGTTCCAGCAACGCAACGGCCGCGTCGACCGCTACGGCCAGGAGCGGCAGCCGCTGCTGACCTACCTGCTCACCGAGTCGCACAACAGCGCCATCAAGGGCGACACCCGCATCCTGGAGGTGCTGATCGTCAAGGACGAGCAGGCCGCGAAGAACATCGGCGACCCGTCGGCGTTCATGAACGTCTTCGACGTGGCCGAGGAGGAGAAGATCACCGCCCAGGAGATGGAGGCCGGCACCACGGCCGAGGTGTTCGACGCGAAGCTGGACGCGGCGCTGTCCGACCCCTTCGCTGCGATGCTCTCGGCAGCGGCGGGGGACAGTAGCCCCGGCCAGGACGATGCGGCCGACGACGACGAGCTGTTCGTCGCGCCCACCGTGGACTGTCCGTCCCTGTACTCCTCGGACTTCGACTACGCCCACACCGCGCTACAGCACCTCAAGGCCGACGGCGTCCGCTCCAGCAGCCGGCCCAAGGAGCAGCTGATCGAGCTGACCTGGACCGACGACCTGCAGCAGCGCTTCGACAAGCTCCCCACCGAGATCCGGCCCGACGACGGCGTGGTGCTGCTCACCGCCGATCCCGACCGGATGCAGCGGGCGATGAAGGACGCGCGCAAGGAGGAGTCGTCCTGGCCGCGCCACCAGTACCTGTGGGCCAACAACCCGGTGGTGGAGTGGCTCGGCGACCGGATGCGGGCCGGCTTCGGACGGCATACGGCCCCGGTGCTGGCGCTGACCGATGTGGTCGACACAGACGAAGCGGCGGTCATCGTCTCGGGGCTGCTGCCCAACCACCGCCGCCCGCCCCTGGTCCACCGCTGGTACGTGGCCCCCTTCCGCGGCGGCGCACCCGGGGGCGTGGAGGCGC
>CAYVQL010000589.1:0-3582 GCA_964454135.1 uncultured Enterobacterales bacterium
CGCGCTACGTGCGCGACGTCATGCTGGCCGTGGTCACCGACCGCACCCAGGAGCCAGAGCTGCAGGGAGCTGGCGACGGTTGGGTGCTGGGGTCAGGCCGGGAGGCAGCGCCGGAGCTGGCGCAGTTCGTGGTGGGCACCTCTGGTTCGTCCCCCGGCGCTGGTCGGGTGGGGGGCCTGTCCGTGGGCAGCAGCGGCGGTTCCGTCGGCCTTGCGGACCAGTTGGCCCAGCTCGCCCTGGCGCAGAAGCAACGCGAAGCGGCCGATGCCGCAGCGGCCGAGGCGGCCCGCAAAGAGCGCGAGCTTCTGGCCCGACTGGCGTCCGAGCGCGAGGGCAAGCTGGACGAAGCTCAGGCGGCGAAGAGGGGTGAGGTGGCGCGGATGTGGGCCAGCATGGCGCCCATCGTGGAGAAGGGGGGCCCCGAGGCCAAACAGGCGGTGGAGCTTTTCGCGAAGGAGTACGGCTCGGCGAAGGTCTGGGTGGAGGACAGCACCGGCCGGCATGAGCGTGCGGTGGGAGCGCCCGAGGTGTCCAAGGCGCAGGCCTGGCTGGGGTCCTACCGGGACACGGGGGACACGGGAGGCGGCGTCGCCGGCATCGAGTGGGTTCGCATCCCCGGTGGCAGCTTCGAGATGGGCTCGAACGACGGTGGAAAGGACGAGAAGCCGGTGCATACGGTGCGCGTGGGCAGCTTCGAGATGTCGAAGACGGAGGTGACCTTCGGGCAGTACCAGGCCTGCGTGGACGCCGGTGCCTGCAGCGCGCCGCATGTCTCGGATGGGACCTGCTCTGTGAAGAAGGGGAAAAGCTGGTATACGGGCACGCTTTCGGAGGGCTTCCAGGGCGCGGACCAGCCGGTTGTCTGCGTGGATTGGGAGCAGGCCCGCGCGTTCGCGCGTTGGGCCGGAGGGCGCTTGCCGAGCGAGGCGGAATGGGAGTACGCCGCACGCAGCGGGGGCAAGAGCGTGAAGTACCCCTGGGGGGACCAGTCAGCGAGCTGCAGCTATGCGGTGATGGATGATGGAGGCGACGGCTGCGGTCGGGATCGCACCTGGTCGGTGTGCTCCAAGAGGGCAGGCGACACGGAGCAAGGCCTGTGCGACATGGCGGGGAACGTCTGGGAGTGGGTGGAGGACGTCTACCACAGCAGCTATTCGGGGGCGCCAGCTGATGGCTCCCCCTGGACCTCAGGAGGCTCCAACCGCGTCTACCGGGGCGGCTCCTGGGGTCTCACCGCCTGGTACGTCCGGGTCGCCCCCCGCCTCAGGGACGTCCCCGGCTACCGCTCCTGCAACATCGGCTTCCGTCTCGCGAGGTAGACGCCGCGCCCTTGATCCTCGAACCCTTGTTCCCTCGACACGGGTTCGAACCTGGAAGTGAGGGAGCCCGCGGAGGCCGCAGGCCGTGGCGCGTGCGCAGCCGCGCCCCGCGAGGCGACCGTGAGCGGGGTGGGAGTGGTTGGGGGTCCAGGGGGTTTGCCCCCTGGTCGCGACTTCATGGCTCGAGCGGGCCATCCCAGGCGGTTGCGCGTTTCCGGCCGCCATGTGAGAGAGCGCGCGGCGAGAGGAGCGAGAGGCTCCAACCGCGTCAACCGCGGCGGCTCCTGGAACAACACCGCCGGGAACCTCCGGGCCGCCAACCGCAACAGGAACACGCCCGGCAACCGCAACGACAACCTCGGCTTTCGCCTCCTGAGCTCACGACCATGTCATCTTCCGACACGGCCAGAAAGACAGCGACTACGGTTTCTGCCTCCGCGCCAGGGTCTTGACCATTCTGCTCCCCGAGCCCGCTCGAGCCGGGCGCCCCGCTCGGCCGACGAAGACACCCCGCCCTGTCCGTCCTCGTAGGCCTCGGCCGAGCGGTTGGGCGGGGCCCTCGTCGGGCTGCGTGGGGCTCGCAAGAGGGGTAGAACTGCGCCTGTCAATCACCGCGTGGACTTGAACATGCAGGCCAAGGTCATCACGCTCCACCTCGATGCGGAGACGGGCCGCTTCGACGACGGCGAGCTAGCGCCCTCCTTGGAAAGGAGATGAAGCTGTCCTGGCACTCGCTGCCAGTCCCTGGGCGCGGTGGGGGAGGCTTCAAGCAGTAGACACCCTGGAGCCCCTCGGCTGCGCTACTGCTGTTCCAGGCTTCCGCTTCAGGAGTTCGGAATCCGGCGCCGTAGACGCGCGCACGGCATGGCCATGAAGCGGGCGTCCTGAAACTCACGCATAGTCGCGTCCTCCGACCCTCAGAATCGCTCGGGCGCCCCTCCCCGGGGAATTGACCCTGGAAGACGCGCATAAGCGATTCGAGGGGCATTCCAGGACGACGCCTGGACTCCTCGCTCAATGTCGAGGCCCCTAGCGCCTCGCGCTGCAGCCTGGCCCCGCCAGGCGAGGAGGATTCATGTCCGCAGCACTGACCACGCGCATCCCCATCAGGGACCGCCGCGGCAACATCATCGATGAGAAGGAGGTCGCCACCTACGCCGGCCTGCTGGCCCAAGCCCACGAGGAGGGCTTGCGCGGCATCGAGACCAAGCTCGTCCAGGTCCCCAGCGAGGAGAACGGCCACCTGGCCATCGTGACCGCCCGCGTGGAGACCGAGCGGGGCGTCTTCGTCGGCATCGGCGATGCGGGCCCCCAGAACGTCAACCGGCGCATCGCGCCCCATTCTATCAGGATGGCCGAGACCCGCGCCAAGGCCCGCGCCCTGCGCGACGCCGTGAACATCGGCGTGGTGGCCATGGAGGAGCTGGGCGGCGATAACGACTTCAACGGCAGCGACGACCACGGCCCCGGCGACAACTACAACCAACGTGACGGAGGCTCCGATGAGCGCCGCTACGACAACGTGCAGCCGTTGCATCCCCGGAACCGGAACGGCAAGAGCCCCAGCGGTCGCCAGCGCCCGTCCCCGCGCAACGGCCAGATGACCCCGGCCCAGCGCCGCCTGCTGTATCGGCTGCTGTCCGAAGCTGGCTACGAGGCCGAGGATGCCACCGCCATGCTCTGCAAGAATGCGGGCGTGGCCACCATCAACGAGGTGACGAAGAGCAGGGCGTCCGAGCTCATCGACGCCTGGAAGCGCGAGGTGGCCGGTGCCTGACCACCTCTCCGTCTCGCAGGTGAACACCTACCTGATGTGCCCCCGCAAGTACAAGTACAGGTACTTCGACAAGCTGGAGCCAGAGAGCAAGAGCGTCGCCCTGGCGTTCGGAAGCGCCGTGCACTCCGCCATCTCCTGGTGGCAGTCCGAGCTCATCGAGGGCGCCGAGCCCACCAACGAGCAGGCCTGCCGTGTCTTCCGCGCCGACTGGACGGCCCAGCTCTCGGCCGGCGACGTGGACCTGGGTGGCAAGCACCCCGACGAGATGAGGGCCATGGGCGAGACGCTCGTGCGTCTCTTCGTCGAGCGCTTCGCGGACGACGTGCCCGAGACGGTGGACGAGCGCTTCGAGGTCGAGCTGCACGACCCGCGCACCGGCGAGGCGCTGCCCATCCCCCTGGTGGGCTACCTGGACTTCGCCTCCGTGGGCATGGTGGGCGAGATCAAGACCACCGCCAGGAAGTGCAGCCCCAGCCAGTGGATGCT
>CAYVQL010000590.1:0-3569 GCA_964454135.1 uncultured Enterobacterales bacterium
GCCCGACCGGAGTTCCAGGCCGTCATGGGCGGGGCGAAGAATCCCGCCGAGGCGGGGGGGGGGGGGCCGGGGGGCCCCCCCCCGCCCCCGCCGCCGCCGCCTGCGCCGCCCTCTCCGCCGTCGCCGCCGTCATTCAGGTTGCCGCCCGTGCTGTTGCCGGTGCCGTAGTCGCCCCCGGGTACGCCCGAGAGATCGATCACGCCTTCCACCAGGGCGTCGCCCTCCACCAGCACGACGGCGGGCAGGAAGGCTTCGTTGCCGTCGGTGGAGGTGTCGGGATCGTCGCTGCCAAAGACCAGCCAGGTGCCTGCGGGCAGGTCCAGGGACTCCAGCACCAGCACGCCGCCGTCGCTGCGATCCGCGGCGGCGATGGTGATCACGCCGTCCGCCGTGCCGTCGTCGTCCCCGGTCCCGCCATCCACGGGGCTGGGCTGGGGGGTGACGATGGAGAAGAGGTTGTCCGTGCCCGACGCGGCGCTCAGCTCCGTGCCGTCCACGTAGACGCTGCAGTCGCCCGTAGTGGCTCCTTCGTCTACGTGGAAGAAGACCGACAGCAGGGCGCCGGGCACCGGAGCGTCCGGGTCGCCGTAGCCGTCCTCCAGCCAGGCCGGCCCCACGCGGATGTCGGAGCAGCTGGTGGTGACCACCTCGGCGCCGGCGTAGCCGCCGGCGTCGCTCATGATGTGCACCAGCACGCTCATGCCGGGGGCGCCGGCGTCCACCTGCAGGTAGTCTGCGGCCTGCGCGTGGGCGGCCAAGAGGAGAAGGGCTGTCGAGAGCATGGAACCTCCGATGGTCCATTGTGGACGGGGAGGTCCGGGGAGTCCAGGAGGGAAGATGGAACACGGTGCGCGGGACACGGAACACGGGTTGCGGCGGCCCATAGGGCCCCACCAGCCAAGGGGGTTCGCGTAATCGTCTTGCAAAGGGCTCTATCACGTCTTCGGCTCGGCGGGTTCCCCCGCAGGATGCATCGGCACGGTCGTTGCTTTGCATCTACCTGACACCAGGCGAGGAAGAAGGCCATGCGCGTTCATCTCTTTCAGTCCTACCTCGGCTCCCAGGGCATCTCCGATCAGCTGGTCTTCCCCAACGGGCTGACCTGCGTGGCCATGGCGCCGCACTCCAGGCCGCAGGCCGAGCTGGTGGAGGAGACCGCCAGGCTGCGAGAGATGGCGGGCGCCCATCGGTTCCGCTTCACCGATACGCGCTTCGACCTGCGCTGGCAGCACGCCCAGGCGCTCTGCCAGGCGGCCCTGGGGTGTGGATTGCAGCTGCGGCGTAGCGCCTGCTTGGGGCTGGGGCTGGTGGCCGTGGAGGGGCTGGGTTTGCAGTGGGAGCCGGGCGGCGAGCGGGCGGAGACCGGCCCCGAAGACCCGCGAGGGCTTGGCTCGGGCCGGTCACCGGAGGGCATACGCGCCGTACCTGGCCATATGGCCATCAGCGCTTTGCGGGGAATCAAGGGCCTGCGGGCCAGCTGGTCCCTCTTCTGCCCGCCGCCCTCCAACAGCTGGCGCCAGCAGATAGACCTGCTGCTCAGCTACGCTCGCATGGTGGGCAGCGTTCCGGGGCGCGGGCGCATGCTGCTGACCTGGTGCCGCGTGGAGACGGAGCTGAGGCGATGCGAGGGCGGCGTCGCGGCGCGCTCCTCCGATGGCGCGCGCGTGCTGGAGCGGCTCTGCTACGTGCCCCCTGGCTTCGAAGCCTGGTCCAGCTTCTGGGATCGCTTCCGGGATCAGGAGCTGGGGGTCGAGACCGCCACAGCGCAGTCGGCTCGACCGATGGCATGATGAGGGCCCAGCCGCAGTTGCGATAGTCGTGGATAGGGCTCTGTCGAGGGACAGGGGCGGAGCGGACGCTTTCAAGGCAAGCGGCACAAGAAGGGCAGGCGCGCCTCACAGTCCATGTCGTACCAGACGTAGCTGTTGGGGTAGCCGGCGGCGCAGTTGGCGCCTGGCCCGCCGTCGGGCTGGCCGCTGGCCCAGGAGGCCCAGGGCGTAGCCGAGGCGCCTTCCGGATCGACCCAGACGCCCTCCTGGGCCTGGTCGCTGGCCCCCAGCCACCAGTAGTAGATGCCGGCCCAGTAGGTGTAGTGCCAGTAGGTGTAGATCATGAAGACGTACCAGTCCTCGGTGCTCTTGGGGAAGCCCAGCTGCCCGCCGTGGGCTTGGCACTCGGCCTGGGCCTCGCTCCAGCTCATGCTGTTCCAGCAGATCAACATCTTGGAGTCGCCGAAGGCATGCTCCTCGCAGGTGTCGCAGCTCAGGTCGTCGTCGAGGAAGCCGTTGCAGTCGTCGTCGCGCTGGTTGCACTGCTCCGCTGCCCCGGGGTGGATGGACGGATCGCCGTCGTCGCAGTCCTGGCAGCTGTCGTATCCGTCGCCGTCCTGGTCGACGGGCTGCTCCAGCTGACAGTCCGTCCAGGAGGAGAGCCAGGCGTGCCGGCTGTGCAGGTAGGTTCCGAGACGCTCGATGGAGGTCTCGTGCTCCGTCAGGGAGAAGTTGGTGTGGGGATCGGCCACGAAGGAGTCGTGGATCTGGGGCGCCCACTCGGTCAGCCGCTGCTCCCAGGTCTCGGGTTCGTAGTCGTCCACGGCTTCCCGCAGGATCTGCAAGAAGCGCGTGCGCCAGTGAGCGTCCGCCAGAACAGCGTCCATATGGCTGGCGGCGCCTCCCCGATACCAGGTGTAGGGATCCGCCCAGTAGGGTGTGGCGTCGAAGGCGTAGTCCAGATCCCAGGGCAGGAACATCAGCCCCTTTTCGGGGTGCTCGTAGATGTAGAAGTTGTGGGCGCAGCACCAGTAGCCGTCGTTGTGGGGGATGACGACCTCGGTCGCCCACTCGCGCAGGTTGCCCTCCAGGTCGGTGTGCTGCTCCTGCCAGGCCACGTCGTAGTTGCTCCAGAACTCGGACATGGCGCTTGGCTGGACGAGATCCTCGTTGGCCACGGCCTCGGTGCCGTACTTCCAGAGCACGCCCGTGGCCAGCTCGTCGCTGAAGACACGCTCCAGGAACTCGTGGTCCATGTACTCCACGTTCTTGTAGAGGCCGTAGTACTGGCCGTTGATGTGCAGCTCGGCGCTGTTGGCGCACGGGGCGGGCACGCCATGGCTGCGCATATAGGCGTAGGCCAGGCGGTCCCGCAGCAGCGTGGGATCGTACCAGGAGGCGTCCAGGGAGATCTTGCGCAGCCCCAGGAAGCGCCCATCGGGATCCTGCTCGTTGAAGGAGATGACGAACTGCATCTTCTCGCCCAGCCACGAGAAGCCCGGGTTGCCCCGCAGGCGCACGGCCGCTTCCTCCACCTCGTAGCGCTGGCCCGTGCTGGTCTCGTAGGCGAAGCTCGCCGGGTGGTAGTCCTTCACCCCCGAGGCGTAGTTGGAGAGCAAGCCGTTCCAGGACGCGTCTTCCAACTCCAGGTGGAAGACGACCACGCGCTCCTGGGTGTAGACCACTTCACAACCCTCGTCGTCGATCTGGCTGTCGGGCAGCTGCTCCGTAGGCAGGTCGGAATCAGCGGCTTGGCTGGACGAGTCGCCGGTGGGCAGATCCTGGGGCTGTTCGGCGCTC
>CAYVQL010000591.1:0-3569 GCA_964454135.1 uncultured Enterobacterales bacterium
GTCACTCCGTCGGCTTCCACCTGCTCCACCACGGACTGGCGCGAGAGCGTGCCCAGCTGGAACCAGCGTGGGGCGATGTCGGCCAGGTCGGCGGAGATGCGGGCGCCTGTCTGCAGGGCCACCAGGTCCACGATGGTGGCGTGACCGAAGAGGGTTCCGTGCCCCTGCGCCACCAGGTCCGCCGCGATGCGCTGCGATACCACAGGCTCGGAGACGCGGCCCATGCGGGCGTGGGTACGGTAGGGCAGCAGAGAGTAATCGTCGCGCTTGTCGCGCTTCTCGAGGTGCGCCTGGGCGCCGGCCCAGCCCGCGACCACGGTGGCGACCATGGCCAGCAGGGTGGTGACGGCCAGGCGCGAGGTCAGGTTGCCTGGTTCGCGGCGTCGCAGCTCTCGTGCCAAGCGCCAAGCGCCCAGGCCGGCGGCCAGGGCCAAGACGGGGATGGCCGGCCCTACGTAGAGGCTCAGGCCGCCCTGCATGAGCAGGATGGAGGCGATGTGCAGGCCGGCCATGGCCAGCAGCAGCGCTTCGGGCTGGTCGGACCAGGAGCGCAGGGCGCCGAGCCTGCCGGTGGCGGGCCTGGCGCGCAGCAGCAGCACGGCCGCCATGGCGAGCAGCGGCAGGTGGGCGTTCTCCATGGCCATGATACCCAGCCACCAGGAGAGCTTGGCGCTCTCGGTTGGCGCGGCGTCGAGGTGGTAGAGATGGTGGCCTACCAGGTCCTGCCAGATGCCGTGGCTGCCGCATAGCCAGAGCCCTGCGCAGACGAGCGTGGGCAGGCCGCCCGCCAGCAGGGCGAAGCCGGGCAGGGCGCGGGGCTGGCGGCGGGCGATGACCAGGGCCGAGGCGCCGATCAGCACCAGGCCGTGCTGGCCCGTCAGCATAGAGGCGCCGGCCGCCAGGCCGGCCAGCCTCCAGCGGCCCAGCAGCGCGGCCGCCACGCAGAGGGTGGTCCACAGGGCCACCAGGCGTATGCCCGTGAAGGCGTAGACGGTGGCGATGGTCGGGGCGAGCAGGTAGCAGACCGCCGCTGCCAGGCCGGCCCAGCGGCTGCGCAGGCGCCAGCCGGTCGTGAGAAGCAAGACTGCGGTGAGGAGTGTGGCGCCTACGACCAAGCAACGTCCGGCCAGCAGGGGAGGCAGGCCGAGCTCGATCAGGGCGGCGGGCGCCAGGATGGCCAGCGGGGGGCGGGCGCTGTGCAGCTGGTCGTAGAGCCTGGCGCCCTCGGCTGCGCGGCGGGCCACGTAGAGGTGCACGTTCTCGTCGGACCAGGTGCTGTGGAAGTTGGCGGCGTGCTGCCAGACAAAGAAACCGGCGCTGGCCAGGAGGCAGAGACAGAAGGGGATCTGCCGGAGCAAGCTGTGGTTTCGAGTGGACATCATATACCCAGGCCGCCCAGGAGGAGGTAGACGGCGCCGGCATCGTCTTCCTCGCCGTGGGCGCTTCTCGCGCCGACGAGCATGTCCGGGATTCCATCCCCGTCAATATCCGCATTGCCCGACAGACTTATCCCCGCATGATCCCCCGAGTCCTCTCCGATCAGCCGTGCGTCGGCCTTGCTGAGGTCGAAGGTGCCGCAAACGGGGCCGTAGACCAGATAGGCGGCGCCTGCACTTTGTCCGCCTGAGGAGTCACTTTGGGCCCCCACCAGGAGATCGCCGAAGCCATCCTGATCGATATCCCCGGCAAGTGCCACTGTGCCCGTGTCAAAACCCTCACCATACCCATATAGGACGGCGGAGGCCGCGCCAAGATCGTGCTCACCGGTGATCGGTCCGTGCTGCAGGTAGGCCCCACCTCCGACGCCTAGAGAAGTTGCCCCGATGAACATGTCAGCCCTGCCGTCTCCGTTCACATCATCCGCCAAGGAGATTTGAGATCCAGCGCTCGCGCCCTCTTCGCTGCCGTACAGTTTCGCGTGAGCGGACGCCAGGGAGTGGTGACCCGTAACGGGCCCTTTCACGAGGTACGCCGCCCCTGCATTGGAGTGGAACGAACTCTCGTCTTTTGCGCCAATCATGATGTCGTCGAAGCCGTCCCCGTCGACGTCTCCCGCCGCGAGGCCTATGCCAGCGGAGTCGGACTCTTCTTCGCCCGAGAAACTGGAGGTCGCGACTGCCAATCCAAAGCGACTCCCAAACTGCCAGTCTTGCCCGCCTGCCACGTGGTAGATTCCCCCAAGGGGAGAATTGCCCGCGGCGTAGAGCAGGAAATCGCCGAAACCGTCCGCATTCACGTCTCCGCCAGCGGAGATCCGGTATCCTGCCCACGCACGGCCCCCTCCAAGGAAGCTGAGGTCGGCCTCCGCGACAGACCACGTACCGGATAGAGGGCCGAGAAAGAGGTATGCCGCTCCGGCGTCTTCACCCCCTTCGTCGTTTCCACACGCCCCGATGAGGACGTCTCCGAAACCATCGCCGTCGAAGTCGTCAACAGCCGCAGTCCTGCCAGCGGCGTCCCCAGAAGCGTTCCCCGTGAGCTTGGCGTCCGCGTCGAATAGGGAGGTGGGGCCTGAAACGGGGCTGTGGACGAGGTAAACGGCTCCTGCGGAGTCTTCATGAAAGGTAGAGCCTACCAGGATGTCATGTAGGCCGTCTCCGTTCACGGCTTGCGGGCATCCACCTCGCCCAGGTGCAGCAAGAGCTGCGCGGTGCTCTGGTTGACCTGGGTCAGCAGCAGCTTGAGCTGGGCGAGCAGGTCCTCGTCGGAGAGGCAGGTCAGGGGGCCGTCCATGGTGTTCATCCTGCATTATGGGTTTAGATCCTTTAACATGCGGTTTTTTGGCCTCCTGCTGGGCGTCCGGATGGGTCCTGGGGTGGTTGGGAGCTTTTAGGGGTGGGGCAGGGCCAGAGAAGGCGTCCAGGCGGCTGTGAGGGCCTGTGGCGGGCGTGTCCGGAGGGCAGCCCTCGCCGGAGAGCCAGACGCCAGCGATGGCGTTGTCCTGGATGATGGTGTCGGTGACCGACAGGTTCGGAGGACCGGCAAGCCAGGGCGCAGCGTAGATGCCGATACCGCCGCCGATGTTCTCCTGCTCGGTGGTGCCCTCTATGGTGGAGTCATCGAGTACGAGGGAGCCATCGACGACTACGATCGCCCCGGCGTACTGGTTGTCCTGAAGCGTGCATCCTGAGCAGGCGAGGGAAGCACCTTCACCGACAGAATAGAGCCCAGGCCCTTCGTTCGAGGAGACCTCGATGCCTGTCGCCACGACAGATGCGGAATCCACCGCACCAACGCCAATGCCGATGGTGAAGACATCTCCGCGCATCGTGGTGGCGATCCTTGTGTCCCGGAGGGTGACCGAGGTGCTGGAGTCGAGCGCGAGTACGCCCACGCTGGTGTTCCCCCTGACTTCGCAGGCCTCCGCGTCCATGCTCGCGCCGCTGTAGGCCTCGATGCCGAATCCGCCCTCTCCGTTCTCCTTGGGCTGGGTGTCCTCGATGGCAGTCTCCCGGAAGGTGGCTGAGGTGCCGGAGTGGCCCACGAGCACGCCCACGGAGGCGTTCTCCCTGAGCTCGCAGGCCTCCGCGTCCAGGCTCGCACCCTCCGCGAGTTGGATGCCGTACCCG
>CAYVQL010000592.1:0-3562 GCA_964454135.1 uncultured Enterobacterales bacterium
ACTACACGCTGATCCCGGCGGCGATCAGGTAGTTATTCTTGCGCGAGCCCTAAGCACCACCTCGTCGCCATCGGGATCCTCCGCCTCGGCGCTCACCGTCAGGTCATCCGCGCTGGTGGGTGAGTCGTCGGAGATGGAGGCGCTGACGGTGGGGGGTTCGTTTGGCGGGGGTTCGCTGTCGGCCTCACCCGTGTCCACGGGCTCCGTTCCAGCCCCGCTGTCTGTCTTCTCTTCTTCATTCTCGACTTCGTCCGAGCTGCAGCTGGGAACGAGGATCAGGGTGATTCCGAACAGGATGTTCGCGCTGGTTCTTCTCATCTCCGCTCCTGCGGTCCGTGCTTGCGTCGCGCCCGGGGGCTGCGTTCCGTTTGAGGTCGCCATCAGCATGCTGGGTGAACATCACTGCAACAATGGCAACTACGCCTCTTACTCGCAGGTTCGTCACCTACCTCACCTTTCTCGGCATCCATGCGGATGGAGTCGCTCGATGGTGGCCGCGACCTGGGCCACGAGCCGGGCGACCAGCCCCCCCGGACAGGGTTCAGATCCCGCAAGCGCGATGTGCAGGGAGCGCGACGTGGGCGGTGATTCCTCGCGCGTCTCGGGCAGGCTGCTCGCAGGGCTCGACGTGGACTCCCATTTCTTGCCATACTTCGAAAGGCTCCTCCTGCAGCCCACCTTCGAGGTCATGAACTCGCGCCCCTTTCTCGCACTCGCTGTTCCGTTCCTCGTCCTCGCCTGCGACAAGGGCAAGCGCAGGAAGCCGTCGACCGATGACAGCGCGCCTAGCCACGACACCGGCCCCGTCTCCGACACCGAGCCGGGATGCGACACCGGCTACCTCGACGACGACGGCGACTGCGTGCCCGCCGCCTGCGGCACCGGCACCTGGGGCGACCTGGAGCTGGACGAGAGCACGGTGTACGTGGACATCGCCGCCGCGGAGGGCGGCGACGGCAGCGAGGCCGCGCCCTTCACGTCCATCCAGGAGGGATTGGACGCGGCGGGGGACGCGGATGGCGGCTTGGTGGCGGTTGCGGCAGGGAGCTACCCGGAGACCCTGGAGCTGTGGCGGCAGCACGACGACGTCCGCCTGGCGGGTCGCTGCAGGGAGCTGGTCGTCATCGACGCGAGCGCAGGGGACGAGACCTCGGCCGGGATCGACGCGGATCTCATGACATCGGAGGCGGAGGTCTCTGGCGTGACGGTGAGCGGATCGCACTATGCCGGAGTGCTGGTCAGGTCGGGCACCATGACGCTCCGAGATTCCGCGGTGGTCGGAAGCGGATTGTTCGGCGTCTGGGCCTACCAGACAGGGATCAACGCGCTGGCGCTCATGATGGAGGGCTGCGAGATCGGGGGGAACACCGGCATCGGCGTCGCCGCGAACGGAGCGGGCACCGCGGTCGCCCTCCGAGAGACGACCATCGAGGGCACCCAACCCGACGAGAGCGCGGAGAACGGGCACGGCATCGAGGTCAGCGACGGCGCGAGCCTGGACGCCGAGGCTTGCCTGGTCCGGGACAACGTCGGCCTGGGCGTACTCGCCATCGAGTCCGGCACTTCGGTCACCCTTCGGGAGTCCGCCATCGAAGACACCCAGCCCTGGGAGAACGGGGAGCTCGGTTACGGCATCCAGGCCCACAGCGGCGGGAGCCTGGAAGCGGTGACTTGCCAGATCCGCAGGAACGTCGCCGTGGGCGTGTCTGCCGCGGACGCCGGCACCTCGGTCACCCTCCGGGAGTCGAGCATCGAGGACACCCAGCCCAACGAGGACGGGCGATACGGGCTGGGCGCCCAGGTCACGGAGGGAGCGAGCCTGCACGCGGAATGCTGCGAGGTGACAGGGAACGCCAGGATGGGCTTGGCCGCGTACCATTCCGGCAGCGTCGTCACCCTCTTGGATACGAACATCGAAGACACCCTGGCCGACGAGGATGGCTACGGGTACGGCATCACGGTCCAAGACGGCGCGAGCCTGACCGCCGAGGCCTGCAGCATCCAAGGGAACACCGGCGTGGGCTTGAGCGCGCTCGAACGCGGCACCTCGGTCACCCTCCGTGAGACGGCCATCGAGGGCACCCAGCCCAACGAGAGAATCGACTTCGGGTACGGCATCTCGGTCCAGGACGGCGCGAGCCTGGACGCGGAGGCCTGCGAGGTGAGGGGGAACACCGCCCTGGGCCTGATCGCGAACGACGCCGGCACCTCGGTCAGCCTGCGGGAGACCACCATCGAGGCCACCGAGCCCATGGAGAACGGGCTGGGCGGGTACGGCATCGAGGTCTACGAGAGCGCGAGCCTGTACGCGGAGGCCTGCGTGATCAGAGGGAACAGCGGTGAGGGCGTGTTCGCGCAACACTCGGGCACCTCGGTCACCCTCCGGGATACGAGCGTCGAGGACACGCTGCCCCTGAAGAGCGGGGGCCACGGGGCCGGCATCGAGATCCGGGGCGGCGCGAGCCTGGACGCGCGGGGCTGCGAGATCCGGGGGAATACGGGCACGGGCGTGGTCGCCAGCGAACAGGGCACCTCGGCCATCCTCAGCGATACGAAGATTGCCGCCACCATGCCCGGAGAGATCTACACGGTCGGCCTTGGCCTCGTTGCCCAGCTGTCCGCGTCTGTCGTGGCGACGGACATCGAGGCCTCTTCGAACGAGGGCCCGGGCTTCTACGCGGTCTTGGAAGACACCTACCTCGCCTGCTCCGGTTGCGTGAGCCGAGACAACCAGTTCGCCGGGGCGATCGTAGCGGACCGCGCATCCCTCGTGCTCGTCGAGAGCCTCATCGAAGGCACTGCCGAGCAGGAGAACCTGGGCGGCGGTGTCGGCATCTACGCCGATCCCCGGCAGGGCGGTCATCCGAGCCTCACCATCACCGACAGCACCATCCAGGACAACGCCATTGCCGGCGTCTGGCTCACCGAGCAGGGCAGCTACTCGCTCTCGCGCAACAGTATCCATGGCGGAGAAGGCTGGACGCGAGAAGGGCTGAGCAAGTGCGGCGACGCGGTCTACGCGCGAGGCGGTGTGACGGCTTGGGACGGAAGCTCGGGCCTGCTGCTGGAGAGCAACGAGATCCTGGATGGCCTGGGAGCTGGCGTGTTCCTGGACGACGCCACGGCCACCCTGTCCAGCAACAGCTACGTCGACAACGCCGTGGACCTGGTGGTGCAAGGCTCGGACTGCGCCACAGCGCCGGACGGCTACGAGAACGAGGCCATCGGCACCGCGCAGCTCTGCCCGGCCTACGACTACGCCACCTGCGCAGACGAGTTCATGCTCTATCTGAGTCTCGCAGAGCCGGTAGGGGGCGACGAGGCGGCGTTCATGCAGCCCGGCCTACCCGGGCCGAGGGCCCTGCCAGTCCCGGTGCGGTCCGAGCCGCGGCCCTTCTCCATCCAGCCCCCGCCGCTCCTGCCGCCGGCGCCGCGCATCGAGCCGCTGGAGGGCCGCCTGAAGCTGCTGGGGGCCGAGTGTGTGCCGGGCGAGGGGGAGGGGAGGGGAGGGGATAGGGGGGATTAGCAGGATATTCGAAGTATAGCCGCAAAGGCGGCATTT
>CAYVQL010000593.1:0-3552 GCA_964454135.1 uncultured Enterobacterales bacterium
GCGGAAATCGGCGTTCCAGCGTTCAGCTCATCCAACTCGCCGGCTGAACGGATACGAGGCGGCTTCAGAGCTCCCCCAGGCAAAGGGGCTGGAAATCGAGCCAATCGCAGGATGTAAGAATATAGCGCGTGCCGTCGATGACGCAGTCGGCCCCGGGTCGCTCCTGGTCGCCCAGCGAGTGCATATGGCCGTAGACGCACAGGTCGATGCGGTGCTCGCTCATGCGCTCGGTGATGGGCGTGGGCTGGCCGTCGGAACCCAGGGGCGGGAAGTGGACCATGGCCACGCGTAGCTTCGCGTCGTCGGGCAGCTTCGAGAGGCTCAGCTCCAGGCGCAGCAGCTCGCGCGCCCGCAGCTTCTCGGCGTCGGGGCCCTTGCTGGGCTTCTTGGGCTCGGGCCGCTCGGGCCAGGCGATGTACTCCTGGGGCCAGGCGCACTCAGGATAGTCCCACAGCCGCGCGCCGCCCACAGCCAGTCCGCCCAGCCGCACCACGTCGTTGCGCACGAAGTGCAGACCCGCGGGCGCCGCGGCCCGCAGCTTGCCGATGCCCCCCCACCAGTAGTCGTGGTTGCCCTTCACAAGCACCTTCTGTCCGGGCAGATCCGCGATCCACTGCAGGTCGACCAGGGCCTCGGGCAGGCGCATGGCCCAGGAATGATCGCCGGCCAGCAGCACGATGTCGTCCTGGCCCACCAACTCGCGCCAGGCCTGGCCGATGCGCAGGTGGTGGTCGCGCCAGCTCTCCCCGAAGAGGCTCATGGGCTTGGGCCGAGCCCCCGAAAGGTGCAGGTCGCTGATGGCGAAGAGCTTAGGCATGGCCCCGGGGTCAGTCTTCGTGAACCGGATCGTCGTCCTGGCGGCAACCGATGTCGCGGATGGCCGCCGCCCGGTCTTTGGCGCCGAACACGGCGCTGCCCGCCACCAGCACGTGCGCGCCGGCCGCGGCCACCTCGGCGGCGTTGTCCGTCTTGACGCCCCCATCGACCACGATCAGGGTGCCCAGGCCCGCATCGTCGATGCGCTGCCGCAAGCGCCGGATCTTGTCCAGCGCCGAGCGGATGAAGCGCTGGCCGCCGAAGCCCGGATTGACGCTCATGACCAGCACGATCTGCAGGTCGGGCAGCAGGTAGTCGAGCACGGACTCGGGCGTGTGGGGGTTGAGGGCCACGCCGGCCTTGACGCCCAGCTCGTGGATGCGCTGCACCGAGCGGTGCAGGTGGGGGCAGGCTTCGGCGTGCACGGTCAGGTAGTCGGCGCCGGCCTCGGCGAACTCGGCCAGGTAGCGGTCGGGCTCCTCGATCATCAGGTGCACGTCGATGGGTAGGGCGCAGGCGCGCTTGGCGGCCTCGGCCAACAGGGGACCGATGGTGATGTTGGGCACGAAGCGCCCGTCCATGACGTCGACGTGGATCCAGTCGGCGCCCTTGGCCTCCACATCGGCGATCTCGGCGGCCAGGCGGCCGAAGTCGGCCGAAAGGATGGATGGCGCGACCAGGGGCTTGCTCATTGGAACACCTCTCCGACCTGGATACGCAGGCCGTTGATCAGGGCGTGGCCCGGCTGGCAACGACGCGATGCCGGCTGGGCCTGGAGGATCTGCAGGGCGCCGTCGGCGGCGGCCACCACCAGGCGCTTGCGGGCCTGCACCACCACGCCGGGCTCGCAGGCCGCCACGTCCCACTCCAGGGGACGGGTCTGCACGACCCGCATGCGCTCGCCGCGGAAGACGGCGCTGGCGCAGGGCCAGGGGATCATGCCGCGCACCAGCTCGTGGATGCGCTGCGCTGGCTGGACCCAGTCGATGTGGCCGTCGCTCTTGCGCAGCGGCGGGGCCAGCGTGCAGGCGGCGTGGTCCTGGGGCTGGGGCTCGATCTCGGTCAGGACATCCAGGGTCTCGAGCAGCAGCTCGGCGCTTAGGTCGGCCAGGCGCAGCGCCAGGTCGCCAGCGTTCTCGTCGGGCCCGATGGGGATGGCACGCTTCATCAGCATGGGGCCGGTGTCCAAGCCCTCGTCCATCAGCATGGTGGTGACACCGGTCTGTCGCTCGCCGCGCGCCACGGCCCACTGGATGGGCCCGGCGCCGCGGTACTTGGGCAGCAAGCTGGCGTGGGCGTTGACGCAGCCCAGGCGCGGCCCCCCCAGCAACCTGGGCGTCAGGATGCGGCCGTAGGCCACCACCACGGCCACGTCGGCCCCCAGGGCGCAGAAGGCTTCGGGAAAGGGCCCGCGCTTGACGGCGCGCGGCTGAAAGACGGGGATGCCATGCTGGCGGGCCAAGGTCACGGTAGGAGGTGAGAGGAGCTTGCGCCCGCGCCCGCCGCGCCGGTCCGGCTGGGCCACCACGGCCAGCAGCTCGTGCCGGCTCTCGATCAACGCCAGCAGCGATGGCAGGGCGTAGGCCGGGGTCCCCATGAACACGACGCGCATGGAGCGATTCCTACTTGCGCGCCTTGGCTTTGCGCTGCGCGCGCAGGTAGCGCGAGCGCTTGAAGCGCGAGACGCGGTCGAGGATGGTGACCCCGTCCAGGTGGTCCATCTCGTGCTGGATCACCACGCCAGCGTAGTCCTGGAACCAGCGCTCCTGGGCCTGGCCCTGGCGATCGAGCCAGCGGATCAGGACGCGCTGCGGACGTACGAACTTCTCCCAGAGGTCGGGCACGGAGAGACAGCCCTCCTCGGCCTTGTACTTTACCTTGGAGGCCTGGACGATGCTGGGGTTGATCATCACCACGAAGGACTCGCCCCGGCGCGTGCCGTCGCTATCTTCCTGCCCGCCGGGATCCGCCACCAGGAAGCGCCGCAGATCCCCGACCTGGGGCGCGGCCAGGCCCACGCCGGGCGCGGCGTACATGGTCTCGGCCATGTCGTTGATGACCCGCTCGAGCTCCGGCCCCAGTTCGCCATTGCGCACGGGCCGGCACTTCTGCGAAAGGCGCGGATCGGGGACGGTGATGAGGGACAAAATGGCCATGGCGCTCTCCAGGGGCCAGGTAACCCCGGCGCGGAGCGCCGCAAGCAAAGCCCGGCGTACCAGCGAGCTATGTTGGCCAGGTCTCCGTGGACGATGAGTCGTGGCCCCAAGTGCCGCGGCGGGGCTCGGTCATCCTTGCGGCCAACCGATACATCGCCAGGGCTGAATGCCGATTGAATTGCCGGGCGTACGCAGTGGCATCTCGGATGCCCCGGCGCGCCCATAAGGCGCGGGGCTCAAAGGTCCTGTGGACCTTTGAGGGGCAAGCCAGCGGCGGCAGCCGCGGTGCCCGCAGGGCAGGCGCAGCCCTGTGCCTCCCCCCCAAAGAAAATACCCACCTGTCCCAGATCCGGGCTTGGAGTCAGGTGGCGGTTCGTAGTGTCCGGAATCCGTCCCGTTCGCCGACGCGTACCATGCGCTTGAGGTGCACCTTTCGCCGGAGCCGGTCATAACTGCGCCAGTGGCGGTCCACTGCCCGAGTTGTGACCGCCCTGAGGCGCTTGGGGGCTCCAGTTGCGTGCAATTCCGGTCATAACTGCGCCAGTGGCGGTCCACTGCCCGAGTTGTGACCGCCCTGAGG
>CAYVQL010000594.1:0-3546 GCA_964454135.1 uncultured Enterobacterales bacterium
CATCCGCTTCGTGGAGGACGACTGGGAGTCGCCCACCCTCGGCGCCTGGGGCCTTGGCTGGGAGGTCTGGCTGGACGGCATGGAGATCACGCAGTTCACCTACTTCCAGCAATGCGGCGGCTTCGACCTGGATCCCATCACGGTGGAGCTGACCTACGGCCTGGAGCGCCTGGCCATGTACCTGCAGGGCATCGACAAGGTCTACGACCTGACCTGGGTGCAGGGCGTGACCTACGGCGATGTCTTCCACCGCAACGAGGTGGAGCAGAGCAAGTACAACTTTGAAATAGCCGATACCGAGGTGCTGCTGAAGATGTTCGACGCGGCCTTCGGCGAGTGCGGCACGCTCTGCCGGGAAGGGCTGGCCCTGCCGGCCTACGACCAGTGCATCAAGTGCAGCCACATCTTCAACCTGCTGGACGCCCGCGGGGCCATCAGCGTGGCCGAGCGGGCGCAGTACATCCACCGCATCCGTGAGCTGGCCTGCGGCTGCGCGGCCGCCTGGCTGGGCCAGGAGGTGAGCTGATGGAGCGCGGAGAGCTCTTCATCGAGATCCTCTGCGAGGAGCTTCCCGCCGGCTGGGGGGCGCCTGCGCTGAGCGCTTTCATCGGCAAGCTCGAGAAGCTCTTGGAGGGCGTGCCCCACGGCGCGGCCCGGGGCTGGCGCACGCCGCGTAGGCTGGCCGTGCGCATCCAGGATGTTGACCTGGCCCGGCCCGTCGAGGAGCGCCTGGTCACCGGCCCCCCCTGGGCCGTGGCCTTCCGGGATGGGCAGTTCACCAAGGCCGCCATGGGCTTCGCCCGGGGGCGCGGCAAGACCGTGTCCGACCTGGAGAAGTGCCAGGGCAAGAAGGGCCCCGTGGTGGGCCTGCGCCTGACAGAGGGCGGCGAGCACACGGTCGAGGTGCTGGGGGCCGGGCTCGAGGCCGCCATCCTGGCCATTCCCTTCCCAAAGACCCTGCGCTGGGGCAGCGGTTCCGCCCGCTGGGCTCGGCCCATCCACGGCGTCTGCGCGCTGCTGGGCGGGCAGCGCGTCCCGGCCCGCGTGGCGGGGCTGGACACGGTCACGCACAGCCGCGGCCACCGTCGCGCGCCGGGGACCTTTGCCGTCGAAGGCGCCCAACAGTGGCTGCTGGCGCTGCTGGAGCGCTTCGTGCAAGCCGATCACGACGAGCGCAAGGCTGGCATCCTGTCCGGCCTGCACGCGGCCGCGGCCGAGCAGGGCGTGCGCATCGAGCCCGATCCCGAGCTGTTGGACGAGGTCAACGACCTGGTGGAGTGGCCGGTCGTGGTGGCCGGGCGTCTGCCCGAGCACCTGATGCACCTGCCCTCGCGTCTGCTGGTGGAGAGCATGCGCGTGCACCAGCGCATCTTCGACACGCTCAGCGCCGAGGGCGAGCTGTCTCCCGTCTTCTTGACGGTCAGCAACAATCCCCATGGCGACAGCGAGATCATCTCGGCCGGCAACACCCGCGTGCTGACGGCGCGCTTCGAGGACGCGCGCTTCTTCTACGACGAGGACCGCAAGCTGGCCCTGGATGAACACGCGGCCGAGCTGCAGCGCATGCGCTGGGTGCGCGGCCTGGGCACCGTGGCCGACAAGGCGACGCGGCTGGGCGGGCTGGGGCGGCAGCTGGCCGGCCTCTTCGGCGCCGATCCCGACGCCGTGGACCGTGCGGCCCAGCTCTGCAAGGCCGATCTGGCCACCCATATGGTGGGCGAGTTCCCCGAGCTGCAGGGCCACGTGGGCCGGCTCTACGCCCAGCACCAGGGCGAACGGGCCCAGGTGGCGCTGGCCATCGAAGAGCACTACCTGCCGCGCTTCGCCGAAGACGATCTGCCCTCCACTCCGGCCGGGCGCAGCCTGGCCCTGGCCGATCGGCTGGACAGCCTGGGCGGCTGCTTCGCCATCGGCCTGGTGCCCAAGGGCAACGATCCCCAGGGCCTGCGCCGGGCCGCCAACGGCGCGCTGGCCATCCTGCGCAAGGCTGGCGTCAGCGTCTCGCTGGCCGCGCTCTTCGACGATGCGCTGCAGGCCTTCGAGGCCCAGGCCAAGCGGCCGCTGGACCAGGCGCGCCAGGAGCTGGTCGACTTCGCGCTGGCGCGTCTGCGCGCACAGCTGCTGGACGAGGCCATCCCCACCGCCGTGGCGGACGCCGTGCTCGCCGCTGGCGGCGACGATCCGCTGCGCCTGGGCCTGCGCGCCCAGGCCCTGTCGGACATGGCCTCCGGGGCCGAGTTCGGGCCCCTGCGCACGGCCTTCCGGCGCGTGATGGGCCTCTCCAAGGACCACCCCGACAGCGCCTACGATCCCCAGGTCCTGGCCGAGCCCGCCGAGCGGGCGCTGCACGCCGCCCTGCTGCAGCGGCGCGGGCAGGCACAGGCCAAGGTGCAGGCGCTGGACTACGCGGCCGCTCTGGCGGCCATGGCGCACCTCAAGGAACCCGTGGACCAGCTCTTCGACGAGGTGCTGGTGATGTGCGAAGACCGCGCCCTGCGCGACAACAGGTTGGGCCTGCTGCGCGCCGTGGCAGATCTCTTCCGCACCGTAGCCGACTTCACACAGCTGGCCGCCGAGAACTGAACGCTCGCTTCGCGCGCCCGACCTCGGTGCGAGGCGCGTTAATACGGGGTCGCAAACCGACTACCCCAGGAAAACAAGGACGTGAACATGGACAAGATGGTCTATTTCTTTGGCGAAGGCCGCGCGGATGGCGACGGCTCCCAGAAGGCGAACCTGGGAGGCAAGGGCGCCAACCTGGCCGAGATGACGCTGATGGGCGTGCCCGTGCCTCCGGGCTTCACCATCTCCTGCGACACCTGCAACGCCTACTTCAATGCCGGCGGGCAGCTGCCCGAGGGCCTGGAGGACGAGGTGGCCGCCAACCTGGCCTTGGTCGAAAAGGCCATGGGCCGCCGCTTCCGCGACTCCCAGGATCCGCTGCTGCTCTCGGTGCGCAGCGGCGCCCCCATCTCCATGCCGGGCATGATGGACACCGTGCTCAACCTGGGGCTGAACGACCAGACCGTCGTGATCCTGGCCGAGCGCTCCGAAAACGCGCGCTTCGCCTGGGACGCATACCGCCGGCTGCTGGCCATGTACGGCGACGTGGTGATGGGCGTCAAGGCCGGCAAGGACGAGGAAAATCCCTTTGACGCCATCCTGGAGCGCAAGAAGCACGAGTGCGGCGTCGAGTTCGACAACCAGCTCTCGGCCGCCGACCTGCAGGAAGTGGTGGCGGGCTTCAAGGCCGTCATCGAGAAGAGCGTCGGCCGGCCCTTCCCCCAGGATCCCCACGAGCAGCTCTGGGGCGCCATCCGGGCGGTCTTCGACTCCTGGAACATCCCGCGGGCCCTCAAGTACCGCGAGCTGAACAACATCGACCCCAACATGGGCACGGCCGTCAACGTGCAGACCATGGTCTTCGGCAACATGGGCGAGGACTGCGCCACGGGCGTGGCCTTCACCCGCGACCCCGCCACGGGCGAGCGCCGCTTCTACGGCGAGTACCTGATCAACGCCCAGGGCGAGGACGTGGTGGCCGGC
>CAYVQL010000595.1:0-3513 GCA_964454135.1 uncultured Enterobacterales bacterium
TCCGGACTGCCTCCGCTCAGGCAGGCAACAGGCATCGAAGCACTCCGAGTTCCTGATACCCACGGAGATCGCCCATAGGCTCCGCGAACGCCTGCGACTCGTACGCGAACAGGCCTCCAGCCGCAATCGGGCTTCGAAACCACCCATCGCGGAGCCCGGGCCTCTCGCGTGCACCGAATCCCTCTTCCTTCCTGCTGCGGCGCGCCAGGCCTTCCAGCGTACTTTCCGCGGCGCCACCCTGCACGTCGACGTCGAGTTGGGCCCAACAGAGCCCCCGGGGCCAGTGCTCATCGCCAACAGCGCTGCGGATCGCCAGAGGAGACGGCTGACCTGGGAACAGAACCGGGCTCGCTACCAGCTGCCACCGGGGAGCAAGGTCCGCATCGAACTCGCTGCAGGCGCCACCCTCAGAGCCATGCTCGGTGACACATCGCCACGTGATTCATGCGTTGGAAACTGCGGATGATGGAACCGGAACGGGTAGGACACGGAGCATGTCTCCCCGGGTGCCTGATCGCAGCCCTGCTCCCTACGGTCTGCTCAACTCACCCGTTGCCCTCCCACGGGGATCCCGAAGACCCTGTTTTGAGCGGAGCGAATGCCGCAGCGCGCGAGGCTGCGCCGCAGCTCCTCCTCCGGCCAGAGTAGCGGATCCACGGCCTCCAAGCCGGCCCCCAGTTGCTCGCTGGCCGCCCGACAGCCCCCCAGGCAGTCATCCCAGCGCAGGCAGTCCGCGCAGTAGTCGGGGATGGTGTCTTTCCAGCGTGCCAGCTCGGGGCCGGCAATGATGTCACGGATGTGTCGCTCGTAGATGTTGCCCAGCACCACAGGGGAGTGGTTGCAGGAGCGCAGGTCGCCGCGGCCGTCCAGTGTCAGTGGGCGGCGAGCGGCCTCGGGGGAGCAGGTGGGCGTGCGCAGGTTGGGGTGGCGCGCAGGATCCACGATGCACAGCGGCGTGCAGACGCCGGAGCTGATGCGCAGGCCGTGCCGCTGCGAGGCCTTGTCGGCGGCCACCAGCAGGTCATCCACCTCGTCCGCTTTCAGCCAGAGCGCGTTGCAATGAGCAAAGCCGCTGCCGCCGATGTTCATGCGGTTCAGCAGCACGCTGTCCACGCCCAGGGAGGCGACGCGCTCCAGGATGGACGGCAAGGCCTGCAGGTTGAGGCGCGAGATGACCACTACGGCGCAGACCCGCGCATCCAGGGCCTTGAGCTGCCGGATGGACGCCATGGTGCGCGCCCAGGAGCCGGGCACCTGGGTGATGCGCTCGTGCAGGGCGGCGTCGGGGCCCAACACGGGCAGCTCGAAGAGGCCTACGCCCAACTCTGTCAGCTGCTTCCAGATGGCCTGGTCACCACGGGTGCCGTTGCTGATCAGGGTGACCGCCTTGCCCTTCAGGCGCACCAGCAGCACCAGCTCCAGGAAGCGCTCGGCCAGCAGGGGCTCGCCGCCAGAGAGCGTTACTTGCTGCAGGTCGGCCTGCTTGAAGAGGCGCTTCAGTGTCTTGGCGTTCTGGCGGTAGCGGGCGGGTTCGGGATGCACTTCACCGGGGCGGCGCCAAGTGTTGTAGCAGTGTCGGCAACGCAGGTTGCACTGGGGAGTCAGCTCAAAGACCACGGAGCGGAGCTGGGCCTTGGGCTGCCGACGGAAGAGCATGGGCACGCGCTCACTCCTGCTCAGGCTCGGCTTCGGCTTCAGCCGGAGTGGCGTCTTCCGCGCTCTTCTCCTTCTCCTTCTCCTTCTCCTTCTCCTCAGCTTGTTCTTCAGCGGGCGGGGCCGCCGCCTCTTTCTCCTGCCCGGCGCTGGGTTCCACTTCCGGGGGAGGGGCGGGCTTGTAGCAGGTGCGGATGCAGCCTGTGGGCGCGACGGCGCCCCCCAGTCCGATCAGCAAAACGCCCAGACGCAGGCGTGCGCTCGAGAGCCTGGGGTGGCCCCCGCTAGCCGTCGTGGCAAGTTCCAACAGGCCATCCAAACTGCGAAGGGCAGGGCCCCAGGCCTTCGTCTCGCTCATGGGTCTGTCCTCGTGGGCTGGTCTGTATCGCCGCCAGAATCGATGTCGTTATCGGCGTCCGCGTCCGCATCCGCGTCAACATCTGTGTCGCTGTCCGCGTCGCTATCTGTATCCGTGTCCGCTTCGCCCGTCTCGTAGGGCGCGGCGTAGCACTCGGACCAAGCCGAGTCCTGGACGTCGCCGCAGCCGCTGGCCGCGAAGGAAAGCCCCAGCAGCAGGCCTCCGAGGCGCAGCTTGGCGCGCTGCAAGCGGCCGTTGCGCGGGAGGACGACGACAGCAAGGCAAACGACCCCAAAGACGGCCCAGAGGGAGAGCACCACCAGGGGCGCCGTCAGCTCCCGCGAGATCATGGCTTGGCCCCAAGCTGAAGCAGGTCGGCGTCTGCGTCGGAATCCGTGTCGCCGTCGGCGTCCGCGTCCGCGTCCGCGTCCGCATCGGAGCCCGCGTCCACGTCCGTGTCGGTATCCGCCTCGCCCGTCTCCCAGGTGGTCGGACCCTGGTCGTAGCAGCTCATGTATTGCTCTTCCTCCCCTGTCTCGCAGGCTGCAGCCAGGGCGGACATACCGAGCAGCAGCCCTCCAAGGCGCAGCTTGGAGCGCAGCAGGTGCGTGCGGCGGGGGAAGAAGTAGACAGCCAAGCAGACCAGGCAGAAGCTTGCCCACAAGGAGAGGGCGATGAAGGGGGCGGTGAGCTCGCGCGCAATCATGGCGTCACGCCGGCCCCGGGATCTGTGTCCGCGTCGGTGTTCGTGTCGGCGTCCGTGTCGGCATCCGTGTCGGCATCCGTGTCACCGTCGGTGTCTCCGTCCGAGTCCCCGTCTGTGTCGGCGTCGCTATCGCTGTCGGTGTCAGTATCCGAATCCGCGTCTGCATCCGTGTCGACGTCCGCTTCCCCTGTTTCTCCCGTGTCCCGAAAGTGCGACTTGTAGCACGATATATCATCAGCGACCTCGCAGCCCGATGCAAGGGTGGAGAGTCCGAGGAGCAGGCCCCCAAGCCGCAGCTTGGAGCGCAGCAAGCGGGTGTTGCGCGGCAAGAAGACGACCGCCAGGCATGCCAGGCCAAAGAGGAACCAAAGGGAGAGGGCGATGAGGGGCGCGGCCAGCTCGCGTATGATCATGGCGTCGCACCTGGTACGGGATCTGTGTCCGTATCGGTGTCGGCGTCCGCATCCGCGTCGCCGTCTGCGTCCGCATCCGTATCCGCATCCGCATCTGCATCCGCATCCGCGTCCGTATCCGTGTCGGCGTCGGTGTCTGTGTCAGTGTCTGTCTCGTAGCATGAGACGCAGTCTCCCGTGTCCCTGGCCCCGCAACCCGCGATGGACAGCCCGATGAGCAGCCCACCAAGCCTCAGCTTCCCTCGCAGCAGCCGCCCGCTGCGGGGCCACAGCGCCACCCCCAGGCAGACCAGCCCGAATCCCACCCAGAGCGCCACAAGAGAAAGGGGAACCAGCTGCTCACGCCTCTGCACGGGGCCTCCTCGGACCCCACGATACCCTGG
>CAYVQL010000596.1:0-3455 GCA_964454135.1 uncultured Enterobacterales bacterium
GGCAGCGGCAGCCGCTGAAGGCGGATAGCTGCCAGCAGCCCGGGGGCGGGCCTGGCGCAATGCGGGCGCTCGCACGCTCGTAGGCTGGTTTTGCGCGTGAACGCCGGAGGGGGCGGGCTGCCGCTCGTGGCAGCCTGCGGCAGGTCTGCGGTCGACGGGAGGGTCGCGCGCCTCCCGAAAGCTGCCGCGCTTCCCTCGCGGGGCGGCGGCTGCTGCCGCGGGCGGCTCGCGCATGCCGCGGTCGGCATGGAGGCTGCCGCGGGCGGCGGTTCATTCCCGCGGGAGGCGGTTGACGGCCGACACAGACCGGCGTTGCGGGGCTCAGCAGCAGGGACGCTGGAAGCGTTCAGGGCGCCTACGGAGCCGCCGCGCGCGGTGTGCGCTTCAGCCGCTGATGGGATCCTCGCAGCGCAGTCCCTCAAAGCGCTGGAAATCGCGGTCGGCGGAGCAGAGGATGAGGCCGTGCTCAATGGCCAACGCCGCCAGGTGGGCGTCCATGACGAGCTTCGGCGAGAGGTTTTGGCCTTCGATCAGGCCTGCCAGGCACTGCTCGTGGAGCTCTGTCGGGCCTGGACACCAGGTAGAGGGCAGGGCGAGCCACTCGCGTACCTGGAGCCAGGCCTGATCCACGGAGAGAGGATGAGGGAAGATCCTTGGATTGGCACAGATGCGCACGAAGGCGAGCAGGGAGGGCCAGGCGAGGCCGACGCTGGCGCGGCCGTTGAGCCGATCATCCAGCCAACGATGGGCTGCCACATGCTGGTCGAAAGACGACAGGCGTGCGTACAACAGCAGGTTCGCGTCGACCAGGATCACCTGCAGTCCTCACCCTCTCCATAAACGAGCAGATCGTGGACGCTATGCACGCCGGGCAGGGCGACAGGGCCAGGATCGTGGATGGGCGTACGGTATGGGGCCTGCGGCCCCTGGGCAGGCCCGGCAGCCAGGCCCAGCCGGATCGCGTCGTTGACGACCTGCTTCCAGCTGATACCATCGCGCTGCGCGCGCAGCCGCAGCTCCGCGGCCAGTTCGGGCTCAAGCGTCAAAGTCGTTCGCATACCATAGATATAGCACGATGATGCCTGAGCATCAAGATGTCGGGCACACGCTGGTGACGCTGAAGGCGGACAGCTGCCGACATCTCCGGGGACGTGTCTGGCTCAGCGCGGGCGCTTTTTTCGCTCGCAGGCGTGTGTTGCGCGTGAACGCGGGGGACGTTGGGCTGCCGCTTGCGGCCGCCTGCGGCTCAGCAGCCGGTGCGCGGGACGTGCGAGGACGGATCGACGAGAACATCGATTCTGCCGACCCGCAGTCCCTAGCCCGAATGCGGTAGCCCGTCGGCGCAGCCGACGATCAGGCTGCAGCGCCAACGCAGCAGCGCAGCGCGTCTTTGTGGCATAATACCGCGCTTCGGAGGCCGTCGAACATGCGTGGACAGCAGATCAGCCACTACCGTCTGGAAGAGAAGCTCGGCGAGGGAACCTACGGCGTGGTGTACCGGGGCGTGCACGTGCTCGACGCGGAGCTGCAGGCGGCGATCAAGGTCATGCGGCCCGGGCTGGCCCACGACGAGGCCTTCCTGCAGGCCCTGCGGAGCGAGTGCCGCCACCTGGCCCGCCTGCAGCACCCCAACATCGTGGGTTTTCGCGAACTTGTGCCTGGTCGGGGCGCGCCCGCTATTGTGATGGAGCTGCTGCGGGGCCAGGATCTGCACACGCGGATCGCGGCTGGAGACCTGCCCATGGCGGAGACCGTCAGGATCCTGGCGGCCTTGCTGGACGCGCTGGCCTTCGCCCATGGCAAAGGAGTGGTGCATCGGGACGTCAAGCCGAGCAACGTGTTCATCTGCGAGGATGGCACCGTCAAGCTGGCCGATTTCGGCATCGCCCGTGCCGCGGAAGGCGGCCAGGCCACCCAGACCGGGCAGATTCAGGGCACCCTGGACTACCTGGCGCCCGAGGTGGCGGCGGGCCAGCGCGCCGGCCCGCAGGCCGATGTCTACGCCGCCGGCCTGCTGGCCTGGGAGATGTTGACGGGGCGCGCGGCCTGTCCCCCGGGGCCGCTGGGGGCCAAGGTCGGCTGGCATATGGGGGTGGGCGCGCCGGATGTGCGCGGCGCGCGGCCGGATTGCCCGGGTTGGCTGGCCGAGCTGGTGGGCAGGTTGAGCGAGAAGGACCCGCAGCGGCGGCCGCGGGACGCGGGACAGGCGCTGGCGCTGCTGGAGGAGCTGCGGGGGGAGCTGCCGCAGGAAGCCGGCATCACAGGGGCCGTGGGGCGGGCGCGGCCGCCGGGCACGGTGGAGCTGAGCAGGGATGCGCTCTCGCTGGCGCGGGAGGCGCCCCGGTCGACAGAGCCGCGGCACGCGCCCCAACCGCCCGTGCGGTCCGGTCCGCAGCGCGCTCCCTCGGCGCCCCCGACGCCCGCACGGTCCGAGCCCCAGCAGAGCGGCCCGCAGCGCGCGCCCTCGGCGCCCCTGCAGGGCGAGCCCGGGCTTGCGAGCTCGGTGCCACCGGGCTGGGTTCGGCCCCCAGCGCCCGAGGCGAACGCGTGGAAAGAGGACGCGGGCGGCGAACGCGCTGCCGCAACGGACGCCCCTTCCAGAGTCAGCCGCTCGGCGCCGGGCCCCGTGGGTGCGGCGGCGCCGCCACGCCAGCCCACCAGCCCGGAGCCTACGGTGCGCGCTTCCCCTGCGCCCACACCCCGCCCCCAGCAGACGGCCGAGGGATCCCTGACCCGCCCGCGCTCCAGGGCGCCCCTGCTGATCGGGGGTGTGGCGCTGCTGGTAGCCGCGCTGGTGGTGGGCGCGGCGCTGCTGGGAGGTGGCGCCGCGTGGATGGCGGCTCGCCAGGATGAGCCGGAGGTCCAACAGGCATCCGCCACCCCGGACGACCCGCCCTTCATCTTCGCAGCCTACGAAGCCCTGGCCGGCAGCGCCCAGCCGCTGCGCATGCTTCCGATCCGGGCCGGCAGCTTCGAGATGGGCAGCCCTGCGAGCGAGGAGGGGCACCAAGGAGACGAGGACCTGCACGATGTGACGCTGTCGGCCTTCTGGTTGGGCGCCACCGAGGTGACCCAGGGCCAGTACCAGGCCGTGATGGGCGAGGGCACCTCCTGCGAGGAGTACGAGGGCGTGTCGCTGCTGGGCGATACGCTGCCCGTGCAATGCGTGACCTGGGTCGAAGCCGCGCGTTTCGCCAACGCCATGAGCGAGCGGGAGGGCTTGCAGCCGGCCTACAGCTTCTCCGGGGAAGACGTGAGCTGGGACCACGCCGCCGACGGCTACCGCCTGCCCACCGAGGCCGAGTGGGAGTACGCGGCCCGCGCGGATGCGCACTCGCGCTGGCCCGGTACGGAGGAGGAGTCGCGGCTCCGCGAGGTGGCCAACGTGGCGGATCGCTCCGCCAAGGCCGAGTTTGGCTGGAGCAGGGCCAGCGAGGCCTGCGACGACGGCTACG
>CAYVQL010000597.1:0-3448 GCA_964454135.1 uncultured Enterobacterales bacterium
CGTTGACTCGCTGATCACCATTCCCAACGAAAAACTGCTGGCGGTGATGGGCAAGAGGGGCGAACCGACCACGCCGGCTGATCCAGCAAAGGGGCGAGTATGGAACAGCATCCGCGATCACTACGACGATATCGGGTACGATGACGACTACGTGTCCATTGAGAGCTTGCGGAGAGAGGCCCTGCTCTCACACCCCTGGTCACTTCGTGGGGGTGGGGCCAGCACCCTGAAAAGAGCCATTGAGAGCGCTGCAGACACGCAGATAGGCCAACATGCCTCCTCCATTGGCTTCATGTGCATCACGAAGCAGGATGAGGTCTTTTCTGCGCCCGCTGCCGCATTTTCCCGAGGGGGGGTTTCGACTTCTCACCTCCGCCCGTTCGTCATCGGACAGGATCTTCGAGACTGGGCGGTATGTGGTGAATTGCACTGCATCTTCCCATACGATGAAGCGATCCGAACCCTTCTCCCACAGGCAACACCAACACTCCAGAAGTACCTCTTCCTCTGGCGAAGAGTACTTGAAGAGCGCAAGGTGTTCGGAGGGAAGACCTACAGGGACGCTGGGAAACCATGGTGGGAGTACGGGCAGATTCCCGTTGAGCGCATGTCGATTCCGCTCTCCATCGCCTTCGCCTTCGTCGCCACCCACAACCACTTCGTCCTCGACCGCGGCGGCAAGGTATTCAACCGCTCCGCCCCCATCATCAAGCTCCCGCCCGAGGCCACCGAGGAGGACCTCCTCGCCCTGCTCGGCTACTTGAACAGCTCCACGGCGTGCTTCTGGATGAAGCAGGTGTTCTTCGACAAAGGGAATCGGGGTGAAGGGGGCGGAACAACATCGGAAGCCTGGGAACGGTTCTACGAGCACGACGGAACAAAGATCAAGCAGTTCCCCCTCCCACAGGAATGGAGATCACGGCCACCGGTCCTTTTTTCGGCAAGGCTTGATGCTCTGGGTCGAAAGTGGGCCGCCCACCAGTTCGACAGCAGCTCCATCGACAGGATCCTCTCCGACGCACCATCCCGGAGGGCTTTGTCCGCAGGCCTGGTTGCGCAAGACGAGCAGAAGCTCGTGCTTGAGGAAAAGATCCGCTGGCTGCAGGAGGAACTGGACTGGGCCGTCTACGCAGTTTGGGGCCTTTGCGAAGCATCCCTGGCCACCGCAGTAGTCCCACCACACCTCCCCCGTCTGCGGCCAGGCTACCGCCCCTCGGACATCCGCTTCGCAAAGCGCGTCCTCAACGGCGACGTAGGCCGTCGCTTCTTCGAGCTGTGCCGGTTGCCTCCTCCCGAAGAGGTCGCTGGCATCGAACTCGACGGCATAGCCGCGAGAAGGGCTGAGGCCATCGAGAGCAGCAGGAAACTGTCGCTTCTGGAGCAGCCCGAGTTCAAGCGTACCTTCCGGGAGTCCTTCCGGCCCACCGACGCCAAGAAAGTCCTCCGCATCTGGCTCCTCGACCGCATCGAGTCCACCATCTCGACCTCCTCCGATCCCACCCCGCGCACCACCCGCCAACTCGCCCGCGACCTGCAGCACGATCCCAAGCTGCGCGCCGTGGCCGAGGTCTGCACAGACTCCGTCGACCCCGACCTGGAGTCCCTCTTCACCGACCTGGTCGCCTCCGACGCCGTCCCCTTCGTGGCCCCGCTGCGCTACAAGCCCCCCGGCCTGAAGAAGCACCGCGCCTGGCAGCACACCTGGGACACCCAACGGCGAGAAGACTTCTGGGAGGCCGCCGACCCCGCCACTCGCGGCCCGCGGCCCCCGGGCCCCCGGCCCCCCCAGTACAAGTCGTCCGACTTCCTCAAGCCCACCTACTGGCGCAAGCGCGGCAAGCTCGACGTGCCCAAGGAGCGCTTCATCTCCTACCCGGGTCTGGCCGACGCCGACGACGCCTGCCCCGTCCTGGGCTGGGCCGGCTGGGACCACGCCGACCGCATGGCCGCCCTGGGCCAGCTCACCGAGCGCCACGGCGGCGACCCCGAGCGCCTCAAGCCCCTGCTGGCCGGCATGTACGAGCTGCTGCCCTGGGTGCAGCAGTGGCACGGCGACGACATGCGCTACGGCACGCCCCTGGGCGAGCTGTGGGCCGGCCACCTGGAGGGCCTGCGCCTGTCCGCGGGCCTGTCCATGGACGAGATCGAGGGCTGGCAGCCGCCCCGCAAGACCCGGGCCCGCGGGCGCAAGCCCGGCAAGCCCCGCAAGCCGCCGCCCGCCCGCGCCGCCCTGGTCGCCGCCCTCGAAGCCCTGCTCCAGGATTCCGCCGCGGGGGTCACCCGCAAGGATCTGGCCGCCCACCTGGGCTGCTCCCAGCCCATGGCCGGCAAGGCCGCCCAGCCCCTCCTGGACGACGGCACCTGGAAGCTCGTCAAGCAGCGGCCCATCACCTACGCACCCGGAGACGCATGATGCCCGTCCTGGTCCGCGACCTGCTCGATCTGCCCGACCACGTCAGCCGCGGCGACTTCATCCAATCCCTGGCCGACAGCCTGCGCGATCCCGAGGGCACGGTGGCCACCTACGCCGTCACCGGCGCCCTGGCCGAGAACTTCCGCCAGGCCCTGCGCGTGGTGGGCGCCGCCCTGTCCTCCAACCGCAGCCAGCCGGTCTTCCTGCACGGCTCCTTCGGCTCCGGCAAGAGCCACTTCATGGCCATGCTGCACCTGATGCTCCAGGGCCACTCCGCCCCCTGGCGCAAGCCCGAGCTGCACGCCGTGCGCGCAGCCTACGCCCCGCTGGAGGGCAAGAACCTCCTGCAGCTGCACTTCCACATGCTGGGCGCCGAGTCCTTCGAGGGCCAGGTGTTCAAGGGCTACCTGGACGCCGTGCGCCAGGCCCACCCCGACGCCGCCCTGCCCGGCCTCTTCCGCGACCAGGAGGTCTTCGACAACGCCAGCTCCCTGCGTAGCACTCTGGGCGACGAGGCCTTCTTTCAGGCCCTCAACCAGGGCAAGCAGGCCGTGGCCGGCTTCGGCCGCCTGGGCGCCGCCGCCCGCTGGACCGCCGAGCGCTTCGAGGCCACCCTGCGGTCCACCGACGCCAAGCAGCGCCGCGACCTCTTCTCCGACCTGGTCAAGACCCTGCTGCCGGCCTTCGCCGCCCAGACCGACCGCTTCGTGGCCGTGGACGAGGGCCTGGGCGAGATGGCGCGCCACGCCGCCGGCCTGGGCTACGACGCCATCGTCCTGCACCTGGACGAGCTGATCCTCTGGCTGGCCAGCCGCTCCGCCGACCTGGCCTTCGTGCAGCGCGAGCTGACCAAGCTGGTGAAGCTCAAAGAAGCCCGCGACGAGCGCCGCGACGTGCCCATCGTGGCCTACATCGCCCGCCAGCGCGACCTGTCCGAGCTGGTGGGCGAGCGCGCCACGGGCGCCGTGCAGGCCCTGGTGAAGGAGACCATCGCCCACCACAAGAGCCGCTTCGACGTCATCGAGCTGGAGGACT
>CAYVQL010000598.1:0-3411 GCA_964454135.1 uncultured Enterobacterales bacterium
AGACCCTCGACTCCATCCTCACCCTCCAGCTGCTCATCGCCTGGCTGGGTGAAGAGCGCCGCCTGGGCTGGTGGCGCACCCAGCTCCTCGACGAAGAGATGGGCATCGACGTGATGACCTACGACCTGGGGCTGTCCCAGCCCGAGTGGGCCGCATGGCGCGCCGCCCGCGAGGCCGCCCGCCGGGTGGATGCCCGCCTGCGCGCCGAGCACCCAGACGCCGCCGGCTTGACCAGCCTGCTGCACTGGGGCGTCGAGCTGGACGAGCAGCTCGACGACCGCATGGCCGAGCTGCGGCGCTCCGGCAAGCTCCCCACGGAGGCCCTGCCCCTGCTCGCGGACCTTCTGGGCGCCCACCCCTACGCGCCCTCCTGGAGCCCCCAGGCCCCCGAAGACCACCTGCACGCCCTGCCTCAAGGCTCCGTCGAGCGCACCACCGTGGGCCGCCGCCTGCGGGGCCCCATGCCGGAGCCCGTGGCCTGCGCTCAGCAGCTCGCGCGGGCCCACCTGCCCCTGGAGCCCGGCCCCTACCCGCTGCCCTACCGCGCTGGCCTCTGGGAGCCGAGGACGTGAGGGCATCCGAAGAGACCACCCTGCACACGCGCATCATGCGCTGCGACCTGGCCGTGGCCGAGTGCCGCGCCTGGTGGGAACGGCGCGACGGCGACGAGCCTCCCGCCAACAGCCTGATCTTCGAAAAACAGTGGTTCGGCGCCAAGAGCGAGGCGCGCGTGGCCCTGCTGGCCGCCAATCTCAAGGTGCGCTTCGAGGCCTTCCCCTGCAGCCTGGAAGCGCTGCACGCCTGGCGTTCCATGCCCCCGCCCGTGCGGGTGCTGATCTGCCACTGGCACCTGCAGCTCGCCGACCCGCTCTACCGCGCCTTCACCGGCGGCTTCCTGCTCGCCCGCCGTCAGCGCGGCCTGCCGGACGTGCGCCGCGAGACCGTGGTGGACTGGGTGGACTCCATGGCCCCAGGCCGCTGGGCGCTGAACAGCCGCAAGCAGTTCGCCAGCAAGCTGCTGGGCTGCGCGCGCGTCGCCGGTCTCGTGCAGGGCGCGAAGGACCCGCGGCCCCTCACGGTGCCCGCCGTCCCCGACGACGCCGTCCTCTACCTGCTCTACCTGCTGCGCGGCGTCGAGTTCGCCGGCGCCCTCGACGACAACCCCTACCTGGCCGGCGTCGGCCTGCAAGGCTCGTCGCTGCACGCGCGCCTGAGCCGCATCCCGGCCCTGGGCTACCGCCGCACCGGCGACCTGGTCAGCTTCGACTGGGCCTTCCCCACGCTGCTCGACTGGGTGCTGCGCACCCATGGAGGCAACCCGTGAGCGACCTCTTTTCACCCACCGGCATGGGGGCGGTCTTCAAGGCTCTCCATCGCGATCTGGTCACCCCGGAGGGGCCCCAGATCGGCACCATCCGCAACCAGCAGCTGGCCATCCTGGTCTACCCGCCCGAGCGCGAGTTCGAGCTGCGCGAGCACGTCGCGGCCCTCACCCACGAGCTGGCGCAGGCCGGCTGGGTGGTTCACACGCTCGATATCTACCGGCTCTTCCTTGAGCGCCTCGACGCGCAGCGGCCGGGCTTCGTCGAGCGCCTGGTGGCCCGCGAAAAGATGCTGGCCGAAGACGACCGCGACCACGCCCTCGACTGGCTGGGCTCCATGCTGGGCAAGCAGCTGGAAGGGCCGGAGGGCATCGCACGGGACGTGTCGCGCGAGATCGGCCGCCTGGTGAAGCCCGAGCAGGCCGAGCGCAGCCTGGTGCTCATCGGCCGCGTCGGCGCCCTCTACCCTTTCTTCCGCTCATCGGCGCTGCTCAAGCACCTGGACGGCCACACCCGCGGCGTGCCCGCGGTGCTGCTCTACCCCGGCGAGCGCCGAGGCAAGGCGGGCCTCTCCTTCCTGGGGGAGCTGGAGCCCGACCGCGACTACCGCCCCCGCATCTACTCCTGAAGCAGGAGGCATCGTGAAGATCAGCGAGCTGTTCGCCAAGGACGTGACCCGTCCCATCGCCCCCGTCATCTACTTCCACGAGCAGGCCGCCGACAAGCTGGCCATGGAGGTGGGCGAGTACATCGTCACCGGCGGCTGGCCCAAGGGGCACCCCAAGTGGCGCAGCGAGGGCGACTGGATCCACGAGCAGTACGTCTCGCTGCTCACCGGCATGGAGCGCGCCCTGGGCCAGCCCGGCGGCCCGTCGCTGCCCAATTGCTGGCTCTCGGGCTTCTACGGCAGCGGCAAGTCGGCCTTCGCCAAGCTGCTGGGGCTGTCCCTCGACAACCGCACGCTGCCCGATGGGCGCCCCCTGGCGGAGGCTTGGCTGGCCCAGGACACCTCCCCCAAGGCGCGCGAGCTGCGCAACGCCTGGAACGCACTCCGGAGCCGGCTCTCGGGCTCCATCGCCGTGGTCTTCGACATCGGCGGCGACTCGCGCGACAACGAGCACGTGCACTCCGCGGTGCTGCGCCAGGTCCAGCGGCGACTGGGCTACTGCACGGCGGATCCGGCCGTGGCGTCCTACGAGCTGGGGCTGGAGCGCAGCGGGCAGTACCACCAGTTCCTGGAAGAGGCCGAGCGGAAGCTGGGCATGCCCTGGAGCCAGGCCAAAGAGGACGACTTCGCGGCCGACGATTTCTCCCAGCTGATGCACGCCCTCTTCCCCGAGCGCTTCGACAGCACCACGGCCTGGTTCCGCGCGCACGCCGGTCGCGGCAAGGGCATGTCCGTCACCAGCGCGGTCAAGGACATCGACGCCATGCTGCAGCTGCGCGGCGGCGACGCCACGCTCTTCCTGGTGGTGGACGAGGTGTCCCAGTACATCTACCAGGACCCGCAGCGCATGCTGAAGCTGCAGTCCTTCGCCAGCGAGCTGGGCAGCCGCCTCAAGGGACGGGCCTGGCTGCTGGCCTTGGGGCAGCAGAAGCTGGAAGAGGCCAGCGACCAGGACGTGCTGGGCAAGATGAAGGGCCGCTTCCCCAAGCCGCTGCGCGTGCACCTGAGCCCGGCCAACATCCGCGACGTGGTGCACCAGCGCCTGCTGGCCAAGTCGCCCGCGGGAGAAACCCGCCTGCGCGAGGAGTGGTCCCGTCACGGAGCTTCCCTGGAGCTGTACGCCTACCGCGAGCGCGGCCAGGAGCTGCGCGTGGACGACTTCGTGGAGACCTATCCTCTCATGCCCGGCCATATAGGCCTTTTGATGCGCATCACCTCCGCCATGCGCACGCGCTCCACCCGCGCCCGTGGCGACGACCAGGCCATCCGCGGCCTGCTGCAGCTGCTAGGCGAGCTGTTCCGCGAGCGCCGTCTGGCCGAGGGCGAGGTGGGGCAGCTGGTCACCCTGGACCAGGTCTACGAGGTGCAGCACACCGCGCTGGACGCCGACACCCAGCGCACCATGGAGCGCGTGCTGCGCTA
>CAYVQL010000599.1:0-3404 GCA_964454135.1 uncultured Enterobacterales bacterium
TGTCGACGCCCGGTGTCGACGGACGCGGCGGGCGGTGGCCCGACGATCAGGGTCACCTCTTCCATTCCTGGGTTCGATGATCAAGAATGATCCCTCGCGTCTTGGGAGTCCACGATGTCGCCGTCCAGCAGAGTCTCGCTGCTCTTACTCGTCGTGCTGGCCTCGATACCCGCTCACGCAAGGCGTCGCGACAGGCAGAAGATCGAGGAGGAGACGCAGCGCGGCCCGGCTGCCAGCGCCAGCGACATCCCCGCTCTCGACGATCTGCTGCGCCGCGCTGGCTGGGAGCCCACGCCAGAGCTGTCAGGCGCCTTTAAGGCCGGCGGCATCTTCACCGAGACGACGTTGGGCCACCAGATCGCGCTGGACGACTGCTTCGAGACGGCGCCTACGGAGAGCACCTACACGGCCACCGAGATCGTCACCAACCTGCAGGCCGGAGTAAGCATCAAGGTGGGCGCAGGTTCGTTCGGGGCGTCGGGCGGCCTGGTGAAGAAGATCAAGTTCAGCACGCCTGTACACGCGGCAATCCCTACCCTCAAGCTGAACCCGAGCGAGACGTGTAAGGCGGCCCTCATCGAGGCCGGGCAAGCAGGCCGTCTGGCTCTGGCGAAGACCTATGTAGTCAAGGAGGTGCTCACCGCGCAGATCGCGGAGCAGACCTGCGGCCGCGTAGATGCACATGGTGCCTTCGCGATATTGGGGCAGGCCGACGCCGAGCTGTCGATGGCATGCGCGCAGCATAGCCTGGAGCCGGTGGCGGTAGCGTACAGGACGACGCCCGTGGGCGAGCTGCTGCGAGTGGGAGAAAGCGGCGAGGGCGGCCTGGAGGTAGGGGGCAGCAGCGGCTCAGGTGATTTCGTGGACAAGCTGGCGCAGCTGGAGCTGGCGCGTCAGCAGCGGGAAGTGCTGGAAGCCCAGCAGGCCGAGATTCAGCGCAAGGAGCGGGAGCTGCTGGCGCGGCTCGAGGCCGAGCGGAGCGAGAAGCTGGACGCGGCGGAGCGTGAGGTGGTGCGCGACGCTGCCAGCATGTGGGCGCGCATAGCGCCCATCGTGGAGGCAGGCGGCCCCGAGGCCAAGCAGGCGGTGGAGCTGTTCGTGGGGGAGTACGGCAGCGCGGAGGTCTGGGTCGAGGACCAGACGGGTCGCTACGAGCGGGCGGTGCGTTCGCCCGAGGTGGCCAAGGCGCAGGCGTGGCTGGGGTCGTACCGGGGGGACACGGGCCCGGTGGGCGGCGTGGAGATCGACTGGGTGGCCATCCCGGGTCGAGACTTCGAGCTGTCGCGGAGCGAGGTGACCTTCGGGCAGTACCAGGCCTGCGTCGATGCTGGCGTCTGCACCGCGCCCTCCGTTGAGGATGGCAAGTGTCGGGTCAAACTCGGTGGGCAGTGGAAAGACGGCCGGCTGCCGTCGAGCTTCCAGGGTGTGGGACAGCCTGTTGTTTGTGTCGACTGGCACCAAGCCACCACCTTTGCAGACTGGGCTGGGGGTCGCCTACCCACCGAGGCCGAGTGGGAGTACGCCGCCAAGGGAGGGCAGGGCTTTGAGTATGCGGGCTCTGCCGACGTGAACGAGGTGGCCTGGTACTCGGAGAACAGCAGCGGGCGAACCCACGATGTCTGCGGCAAGAAGGAGAACGGCTACGGTCTGTGCGACATGAGCGGGAACGTGTGGGAGTGGACTTCGACTTCAGAAGGCTCCTACCGCGTCTACCGGGGCGGCTCCTGGAATCACACCGCCAGGAACGTCCGGGTCGCCAACCGCCTCAGGTACGACCCCGGCCGCCGCAGCGGCAGCATCGGCTTCCGTCTCGCGAGGTAGACCGCTGGGCCCTTGGTCCTCGAACAATTGGTCCCTTGGCCCTTGAATGATTCGCGCCGAGGCAGAGCGGAGAGCCCGCGGGGGGCGCGCGCAGCGCGGGCAGGGGGCCAGCGCAGCCAGGCCCCCGCCCTTGCCCACGCGGAAGCTCGAAGCGGAGCCCGGCGCGGCACCTTGGCATGGCATCGCTCCCTCGGGGCAGCGACCGCGCAGGGCGGGCCTGGTGCCCGGCCTGCGCGGCGGCTTGCCCCCCAGCCCGTGCCGTGTGAGACAGCCCGTGGCGACGGGAGCGAGAAGCCATCCCGAGTGCTGCCCGGCGTGCCGGCGGCGGCTCCAACCGCGTCAACCGGGGCGGCTCCTGGAATAACACCGCCAGGAACGTCCGGGTCGCCAACCGCAACAGGAACGACCCCGGCAACCGCAACAGCAACATCGGCTTCCGTCTCGCGAGCTCACGACCACCTCGACCACGAAGGATATCGGCCAGAACGATGGCGACTACGGTTTTCATCGCCGCGCCAGGGTCTTGACCATCTCCCCGAGCCCGCTCGTGCGTAGCCTCGGCTGCGCCGACGAAGACACCCCGCTCCCTCTGTCCTCGTAGGCCCCGGCCGAGCGGTTGGGGGGAGCCCTGTCCGGGCCACTCGGCGTCGGGGTATCTGCCGCGCCCCCCGACACCCAAGGAGGTGCATCCGTGAACGTCAAGGTATTCACCCTCCACCCCAATCCCGACACCGGTCGCTTCGATGACAGCGAGCTGCAGGAGTTCCTCGAGGAGCGAGAGCTGCTCTCCGTCTCGGAGCACTTCTACGTCCACGAGGGCCGTCCCACCCTCGCGCTGCTCCTCACCTGGCGCCCGCTCCCGGTACCCCGTGCCACCGATGCCGAGCACACAAAGCCACGCCGCGATCCCGCCGCCGACCTCGCCGACGACGAGCGCCCCGTCTACGACGCCCTGCGCCGCTGGCGCAACGAGCGCGCCAAGCGCGACGGGCGGCCCGCCTACATCTACCTGACCAACGCTCAGCTCGTGGATGTCACCCGGCAGCGCCCGGCCAGCCTTGCAGAGCTGATGCGGATCCAGGGCATAGGCGACGGCAAGGCCGGCGACTTCGGGGCCGAGCTGATCGCGCTGCTCGAGGCCCAGCCGCCGCGGGTGGATCATGCCTCCTGACGCCCCCGTGATCCTGGTGCTGTGGGAGCGTGTGCTCGGCGAACTGCTGGACCGCACCCAGCGCTTCCCCAAGGCCGCGCGCTTCACCTTCGCCTCCCGCATCGACAACCTGGGCCTCGACCTGCTGGAGCACCTGGTCCAGGCTCGCTGGGCGCCGCCTGCCCGCAAGGCTGAGCATCTGCGCGAGGCGGACCTGTGCCTGGCGCGGCTGCGGGTGCTGCTGCGGCTGTCCCACCAGCGCCGCTTGCTGGACACCCGCGGCTATGAGCACCTGGCGAGGGAGCTGGACTCGGTGGGGCGTCAGCTCGGGGGGTGGAGCGCAGACGCTGAGCAGCGGGCTGGGGTGCGTGAGTGAGACGCGCCGGTCCGGCCTTCGATCAGGTCGCCAGCTTCGGCCCCCTCTGCCGCGCGG
>CAYVQL010000600.1:0-3395 GCA_964454135.1 uncultured Enterobacterales bacterium
GGTCGTGCACGAACTCGACGCACATGGCCCAGCTGGTGAGGGCGTAGACCAGCTGCTCGGTGCGGTCCGGCAGATCGTCCTCACGCAGGCCCACCACTTCGGAGAGCCAATCCCTCTCCAGCCCGACGCGACGCCGTAGCAGCTCCCAGAGGGCGTCAGGCCGCGTGCTGGACAGCGGGCCCTTGGCGAGCAGATCTTCCACCAGCGTGGTCAAGGGCAGCTCGGCCCAGACCTCGGGCATGGGCGTGCCGGGGCGCAGCTGCTCGGCCAGCCAGGCGTCGGCCTGCTCCAGGGAGGCGGGGTCCGTGTCCAGGAAGGCCAGCACGTCGGCGGGGGGCACCTTGCCCAGGGCGGCCTCGCGGATCAGGCGCTCCAGGGAACGGCGGAATCGAGTTCCCGCCTTCCAGAGCGCCAGCATGGGCGAACGGTGCACGTCCTCTTCGGTGAAGCCGGGCAGGTGCAGCAGCAGCCGCGGAGTGTTGCGACCGCGCGTCAAGCGCTCCAGTTCCGCCACCAGGGCCATGTGGCTTCCGCGCCAGCAGAGGACGGCGTAGGGCAGATCGTCCGCGCGCCAGCGTCGCTCCAGGTCGTCGGCGAAGCGGTCATAGAGGCCATGGCGGTCGAGCCAGACGACGATGCCCTTGTCGCGGATCCGCTCGTGGAGCTGGGCTTCGAGGAGCTGGGAGACGGGGGTGTCGTTCATGGGTTCAGAACATCTCCGTTTGTCCGCCGGTCACGGTGCTCATGGTCTTGGCGTGCCTCTTGGCCTTCTTGGGGTGCGCACGGAAGAAGGCCTGGCGACCCTGGCCGGGCTCGGGGAAGGTGACAATCTTCCTGATGTTCTTTTTCAGCGACAGCTCGCGCTCATGCTCGATGAGGTCCGGTCCCAGGATCTCCCAGACGCCGGCCACGGGCAGGCAAACCTCGATGTCGGCCGCGTCCTTGTCCTTGCGGTTGCGGCGCAGCACTTCTTTCTCCAGCAGCTTCACGGCGTCCTCGGCGTTCTCCTCCAGGAAGGTCTCGCGGTAGACGTCGGAGCCCTGCTCGTCGATGGTGAACCAGGGCTCGATCTCCCGGCCCAGGCGCAGCTCCCAGGCCCAGGCGCGGGCAGGGTGGTACTTCCAGAAGCAGCCGTGGGCCACGCCCAGGGAGGGATCCCGCGTGCACTTCTCTTCGACGCGCTCGGGGAAGTAGCGCCGCGCAAGGTGGGACCAGTCGTAGTCCTTGCGGCCTTTGGCAGTGGCCAGCTGCTTCCACCACTTCTTAGGGTCCTTCCACTGTGGCTGCAGCAGGGGCCAGAGGGCGGCGGAGTTGATCATCACGCCGTCGTCTAGGTCGGGGTCGTAGGGGGCGTCGGCGGCGCGGGGGCTCGCCACGGAGACGAGCAAGCCGAGGTTGCATTGGATTTCATCGCCGAGTTGTACGCCATCGAGGCCGAGGCCACGGCTCAGGTAGAGGGTATCGAGGACCGGGACGAACGAGCCCAGGCCCTGCTCAAAGCCCACAGAGCGCTGCGCCAGGAGAAATCCGGCCCTGTGATCGAGCGTTTCCGGCTCTGGCTGGACGAGGTGGTCACGATCCCCGGGTTGCCGCTCGACGATGCGGTCCGGTGGGTCAAAAACGGCTGGATTCAGCTCACACGATTTCTCGCGGACGCCAGGGTCCCGCTGGACAACGGCCTCGCGGAGCGGGTGATCCGGAGCGTGGTGATGACTGGATCATTATGCACCTCCTTGGTAAGTGTTTGAAAACAGGGGGGTTTGGTTCTCGGCCTTACCCTGACACGGGCGGCCCCGTGAGGCCAGCACTCTCCGGACCGCTTCGGTATCCAGGTCGGTGGTCCGGATCTGGTACGGGGCACGGGGTACAACCTGTTCTGCGGGCAAGACGCCGGACTTGATCATCTGGCGGATTGCATGGTTGCTCAGACCGAGCTTCCGGGCGGCCTCTGACATTGTAAGCCATGTGCCGTCTTTGTTTGCCGACTTGTAGGCTGGTATACGGCGCTTCTTCCGGAGAGATTGTACCCGGGTCGCGTTCCACGTGTTGCCCTTCCCAGTGCGCAGCCCGAGCCGGTTCATAGTCGCCGCGATCTGGTCATCCGGCCACCGGCCCGCCATGCTGCGTACCAGCTCGACGGCCTCTTCTGAGTTCCACAAACGGGTCTCGCCAGTACGTGGCTTACGGGCCCTCGTCTCCGAATGCTGTCCTCCCTTCCAGTGGATGACAAGGATTACCTCGGATGCTTCATCGTCAATGTCCACAACGATCTCGTTGATGAGGGAGCGGACCAGGCTTTGCCGGGTGCGCATCGTCACCGATGGAGCGTCCCAGACAGCCTCAAGGTCCGCGGCAAGACAGTCCAGATCATGAGCTGCCGGGGCGGGAGCGGGCTCCGCGTCGACGGTGCACAGCGTCTTTTCGCAGGCGGCCACGCGTTGCAGTGACTCCTCCCAGCTTGACTCAAGCTGGGCAGCGATGAGGCGATTGTCAGGGTCGCAGGCAGCGTAGCGTCTCTCAGCCAGTTTGGCGTCGTAGCGGGCCTGCTCCAGCTCCAGCTCGTGGATGCGTCTCCGCTCCTCCCGCTCCAGGACAAGGGTGCGCTCAGCCTGCACAGCCGCCTCCAGCGATAGGGGCTGTACCGCCCTGAGCAGCTCTCGTGCCACAGCCCGGTCGACGGTGTATACCCCGAAACAGATGCATCTCCCGGTACCGTGGGTCACATGCCGCTGGGCGCAGCGGTAGATAGGCGCGCCAGGAGCTCGTCCCCGGTAGGCGACGTGAAGCCGGTGCCCACAACGGCGGCATCGCAACAGACCAGCGAGCAGTGCACGCCCACCCCGGCCGGATTTCGATGCCCCTCCCTTTCTGCAGAAGGTGTTGCGTCCGATCTGCTCCTGGTTCCGCTCGTACTCGGCCCACGTGATGTAGCCCTCATGGTGTTGTTTGATGGTGACGTCCCATTCTTCCATGGACTTGGGGTGCCCGTAGCTCTTCCGAGGCCGTCCATCGACCACTTTGGTGCGGTGCTCGCTCTTCCCGTAGGCGTACATGCCAGCGTAGAAGGGATTTTTGAGCACTGATATGACGTTGCGGTACCGCGCGAGCTGCCACTCGAACGAGGTCATCCGTTTTCCGTCGGATGGCCGTGGGAAGTGAACCTGTTCCTGGCGCATCCACAGGTGCACCTGCCGCGCGCTGCCGAGTTCTTTGAACTTGCGGAAAATGAGCCGGATGACCTCTTGGAGGCGCAGATCGGGATCGAAGGCCACAGGAGCGTTGCGTTCCCAGACGAACCCGATGGGAACTGCGATGCGCAGCTCACCACGGCGGGCTTTTGCCCACATGGCCTCGTTGAGACGGGCGCGAAGCATCCCGAGTTCAAATTCACTGAT
>CAYVQL010000601.1:0-3366 GCA_964454135.1 uncultured Enterobacterales bacterium
ACCTGCAGCGCTGCTACGCAGCGCCCCAGGTCTACCCCCGCGAAAACGGCATCCCCAGGATGCTGGTCTACCGCCACCAGGGGCAACGGCCCTGCCTGGTGAACGAGGACGAGCTGGGGTGATGCGCGTGCAAGCAAGCACCCTGCTACTCTGCGCGCTCCTGCTGGCCGCTGCCTGCCAGCAGGAGCCGCGCGACAGCGCCGCGCCTTCCAGCGCCATCGACAGCGACGGCGACAGCATCCTGGACTGCCAGGAAGGCGAGAGCTGGGATGACGCCGACGGCGACGGCAACCCCAACCACCTGGATCTCGACGCGGACGACGACGGCATCTCCGACGCCGACGAGGCCGGCGACGACGATCCTATGACCTGGCCCGTGGACTCCGACAGCGACCACCTGCCCGATTTCCTGGACGCGGACAGCGACGACAACGGCCTGCCCGACCAGGACGAGGCGCGCCCCCTGGACGGCCATCCGCGCGACAGCGACGGCGACGGATGGGCCGACTACCGCGACCCCGACAACGACGGCGACGGCATCGCCGACGCCGACGAGCTGGGCGACGATCCCCAGGATCCCCTGGACACGGACGGCGACGGCCAGGACGACCACCTGGACACGGAGTCCGACGGCGACGCCATCACGGATTTCTGGGAGGGCGGCGCGGTCGACTTCGCGCCCACCCCCGTGGACAGCGACGACGACGGCACGCCCGACTTCCAGGACGAGGACTCCGACGACGACGGCCTGAGCGACCTGGAAGAAGGCGGCGTCGAGCAAGAGGGCGCCGAGCCGCGCGACACGGATGGCGACGGCAGCTACGATTTCCGCGACGCCGACTCGGACGACGACGGGCTGGCCGACGCCGAGGAGCTGGCCCTGGGCACCGATCCCCTCGCTGCCGACACCGACGGCGACGGCCAGGGCGACCGCGCCGAGACGGAGCTCGGCAGCGATCCCCTAGACGCCAACAGCCGCTACCAGGGCATCCTCATCGTGGTCCCTGCGCGCCGGGACGTCACGCGCAGCATCGCGCTGCAGGCCAGCGTCTCCGTGGCCGACGTGGTCATCCTGCTGGACACCACCCAGTCCATGGGACCCACCCTGGACGCCCTGGTCGCCGAGTTCGGCACGCTGGTCTCCGAGCTGGACCAAGCCATTCCCAACCTGGCCTTCGGCTTCGCCACCTTCGACGATTACAACTACGACACCGACCAATACGGCACGCTGGGCTCGGGCCTGGACAAGCCCTTCGAGCTGCGCCAGCAGGTCACCACCGACAGCTCCCTGGTGCAGGCCGCCCTGGACGAGACCCGCAACCACTTCGGCGAGGACTGGCCCGAATCGACCATGGAAGCCCTCTACCAGGGCATCAAGGGCGCGGGCTACGACCAGGACTGCGACGGCGTCTACTACGGCCTGCAGGACGTGCTGCCCTTCTTGGCCTCCAAGGACGACCCCTTCGGCGGCACGGCCGGCGAGAGCTACGACGCCTCCACCCCCGGCGGCGGCCAGCGCGGCGGCTTCGGATTCCGCGACACGGCCTGGGCCTTCCTGGTCTACGCCACCGACGCCGAGCTGCGCGATCCCGAGGTGCAGGACAAGCACTCGGTGCAAAAGTACCAATCACCCCACGGCTGCCCCGTCGACGCCGGCGCCAGCTATGTCGTGGACGCCCTGGCCGACCTGGGGGGCAGCCTCATAGGCATCTCCGTGGACGGCGACAGCGCCGTGCCCCAGATGGAGGACCTGGCCGAGCGCACGGGCAGCTACGCCGACCTCAACGGCGACGGCCTGGCCGACGACCCGCTGGTCTTCACCTGGGAGGGAAAGGACGCCGACCTGCGCAGCACCATCGTCAGCGCCGTCGTCGACGCCGCCGACTCCCTCTGGTTCGACCAGGCCGAGCTGGTGCTCAGCGGCGACGAGCAGGGCTTCGTCATCGACATCTCCCCCACCGTCCTGAAAGACCTGGACTGGAGCGAAGGCCAGGCCGAGCTGAGCTTCGACATGACCCTGCGCGGTGTGGTGGCGGCGGCTGACGAGGACCAGCTCTTCACCATGACGCTGCAGGTCTACGGCGACCAGAGCGTGCTGCTGGGCAGCTACGAGGTGAGCGTGCTGGTGCTGGCCCGGGAATGAGGGGCTTCTCTTGCCGATGATCCCATGAACCCCAACCTGGCGGGGCCAGAACACGCCGAACGGCCGATCCGAACGATGACCGTGGCCCATCGTACTGCCTGCTCCGCGTGCATCGCCCCTTGGGACCTCTCTGCAGGGCGCACCCTCCTCGCTGCGCACGTCCCGCTCCTCGCAACAGGGCGGGACAGCTTTCGCCGTACCGAACGGCATGGCCGCCCCGCAATCCTGCTGGGAAAGCGCAGGATTCCACACCGAAACGGCGAAACCGAGCATGCGAACGAGCACCCCACCGCGGGCCTTGGTCATCGTTTTGGCCGTATTGAGGAACATCGGGCGCGACCATGGCGCAGGCGGAGGGCTGCCGGCAGCAGGCTGCCGGCTACCGACCTCGAACATGACGACCAGAGATGCGACCTGGACCGACAACATCCGGTTGGCCCTCTGAGTAGTGGATCGGAAGCCGGCAGTCGGAAGCCGGACGCCCTCACTGGTGCAGCAGCGCCGTGATATTCCTTGGGACCGCGCTGATGACCAGGGCCCCCACCGCGGGCCTTGGTCATCGTTTCGGCCGCCTCGACAAACACCGAGCGAGACCTTGGCGCGGGAGATGGGCTTCCGGCACCCGGCCACCGGCTACCGGATCCGGATGTGAAAGCCTGTCATGCCACCTGGACCGGCGACATCCGCGAAGGCCCCCGGGTAGCAGGGCCGGAAGCCTGCAGTCGGTAGCCGGACGCCCATCCCTTGAGGCGGCAGCACCGCAAGATCCCGGCGGCCGCGTTGATGACCGGGGCCCCACCGCGGCCTCGGTCGCGCCTTCGGCCACGGCACGGTCCTTCCGACTTTCCCTACGGGCCTTCCGCGCGGGGATCCCCCTCCACTGCGGGGCCCCACCACGCTACGCCCGTCCCGCTGCTCGCGGCCCTACAGGGAGGCCTGCCCGCGTGCCAAGAGCCGATCGGCGTCCGGGGGAGTCCAGCGCCACGGCCGCGACCGTGACCAGGGCCGCAACCGCTGCCGAGTGCCACTGGTGATGGGCCCGCACCAAAGTCGGGACCAGGCACCATCAGCGCCCCGTCGCCTCGCTCTCCTCAGCACCAGCACCCTGCTCTTCGCCCTGCTGTCCGGCATCTACGTGGCCAACGGCGACTTCCTGCCCACCGCCGATGCCAAGGGCAGCGCCTACCTGCCCATCAGCCTGCTGCGCGAAGGAGATCTCAGCT
>CAYVQL010000602.1:0-3362 GCA_964454135.1 uncultured Enterobacterales bacterium
CCGGACAGAGGCCAGGGGGCTAACATGCCTGAACCGGCGAACTGGCGTCTGGTTACGCTGCGCGATCCGGCCAGCCGCAGCCCTGTCCGCCATCCCGGCGAACCCGCGCCCACGATGCCATGGTCCGCCGAACCTGCTGGCTCCATCAAACCCCAGTGCAGGCGCAGCCCGGCGAGCAACGATGACCCTGGCTGGCCGCCTCCACCGAGCAGGCGTCCTGGAGCTGCATCGCATGCACACCTACCCGGAAGTCCGCCCGTCGATTGATGGCCCGCAGTGCAGCCGCAGCCCCTGTGCTGGCGGGCCTTGAGCTCCCCAGGCCGCGCGCCTGCAGCAAGCCCTGGCGCACGCCCAGCGACTCCAACTCACTGACTACGGTCAGTGCGCGTCGCAGGGAGAGCCGCTGGTTCTCGATCCAGCTCCCCTCCCCATCGGCGTGGCCCCGCACCTCCACGATGCGCATGGGCTCGATCCAGGCCAGCACGGCCGCGTAGTCACACAGACGCTCACGGGCCACCGAGCCAAGGGCCGCGCTGCCCTCCGCGAAGAAGAGGGGCTGCAGGATCTCCTTGCTCTGCATCTGCGGGTTGAAGGGCGCGCTGTTGAAGGCGTCGGGCTCGGGCTTGACGATGTCGTGCAGATGCGGTGACATGGTGCGCTCCTTGTGACAGGCACAAAGATGGCACCGAGACCGTACATCGACAGCCGCAGGTGTCCTTCCCAGACGGAGGCACTACCAGGGGGGGAGAAAAGCTCTCCAAGCGCGGATTCTGTGGCGTAGACACCAAGCAGGCGCCATGCGCCCTCAGATCCGCACGATCTGACTGCGGCCAAAGCAGGGCGCCGCCTCCAGCAGCTCCATCTGCAGCTCGGGCGAGTGGAAGAAGGCGGTCGCCAAGGTGACGCCAGGCACCTCGTCGCCCGGATGGCGGCAGAGCCGGCAGGGCTGCCCCGAGCGATCGGCCAGCAGCGCCAGCATGTCCTCGCGGCTCTGGGGCGCCCCCTGGGCCACGCCGCGCTGCAAGGCCTCCCAGCGGGGTCCGGAGGAGCGCGCGTAGTAGCTGCGGTCCTCGAGCAGGTCCAACATGTCCTGGTGCACCAGGTGGTTGGTGTGCAGGTGCAGGCCCCGGATCTCCTGCAGGCTGCGCCGGCCTGGCCAGGTCTCCAGCGACACCAGCCGGCCCTCGCTCAGCGAACCCAGGTTGTGGTGCCAGGGGAAGGCGCGCCCCTGTTCCGTGGCTATGGCGACGGCCTCGTCCAGGCTGCCGGCCTCGCAGATGCTGCGTCCTATGAAGTAGCGCGGGATGCCGTCCGCCACGGCCTGCGGTGCGATGAAGTTGGTGCACTGCAGCACGCCGCGGGCGTTCAGCCCAGGGCCGTTGCCGGGCAGGGTGCCCGGGTAGACCAGGCTGGCGAAGCGCACCCCGGACGGAGGGCTGACCCGCACTACGCACATGCGGTCCCGGTACGAGGCCGAGCCGTCCTCATTGTGAGCCAGCAGGAAAGCCCCCTCGGATCCCAGACCCACCGTGGAGCACTCCTCGTCCTGCGGGCTGAGCACGTCCAGCTCTGAGCGGCAGTTCCAGGCGAAGAGGTCGGCCCAGGGCCGGTTGCAGCCCTCGGCCATGCCCTGCAGTTCCTCCAGCAGGCCCGGCACGCGGGCCTCCACCGACTGCTGGAAGGCGGCCATGTTCGCCGACTGCTCGCCACGGGCGGCAGCCAGGATATGCGCGTAGTCCTCGCCGGCTAGCTCCAGCACGGCCTGGATTTCCCCCCGCAGCGCCTCGCCCAGCTGCCTGCCCAGCTCGCGATGCGAGCCCCCCACCTCGATCATGCGGAAGGGCTCGGCGGCACTCTCGACGACAGGAACCAGGGCCGCGGGCTTGCGGCAGCCCTGAAGCCAGGCCAGGCCCGCGCAGGCGCCCATGCCCGCCAGAAATCCACGACGATCCAGCTCCATGGTCTTTCTCCTCAGCCCAGCAGGATGACGGCCAGCAAGACAAAGCCCAGCAGCGCCGCCAGGTAGCCCCCTACGGCCAGCAGCGGATGTCCCGAAGCCAAGCGCGAGATCTCGTTGCCGCCGCGCATGGTGAGGGTGACGGGGCACTGGATGGGGATACGCCCCATGGCTCTGTCGTCCAGCCGGTCCAGCATGGCGCGCACCGAGGGGTAGCGCTCCACCTTGTCCTTGCGCAGCCCCCGCCTCAGGAACCAGAGCAGGTCCATGGGCACGTTGGGCTGGGCCAGATGTTTGGGCAGCCGCAGCATGGGCGGCTCGAGCTCCTGCACGCCTTGCAGGAGCTCCTCGGTGCTGTCGCAGCCCTGCAGGTAGTGCCGTAGCCCCAGCAGCTCGTAGAAGATGACGCACAGCGCGTAGACGTCGCTGCGCTCGTCCAGGGCTTCTCCCCGCACCTGCTCGGGAGACATATAGGCCGGCGTGCCCACCACCGAGCCATGGCGGGTCTCGACGGAGCGGCCGCTGCTGCGAGGCCCTACGCTGCCGCCTGCGCGCTCTTCTTGCTGGGAACCCTCCAGCGGCCGCGCCAGGCCCCAGTCGATCACCAGCACCTCGCCGTGCTGGCCCACCATGATGTTGGCGGGTTTCAGATCGCGATGCAGCACACCGCGGCCATGGGCGAAGTCCACGGCTTCCAGCACCCCGCGGAAGATGCGCACGCGCTCCTCGAAGCCGAAGCGCTCGTGGGCCTCGGCCTCCCCAGCCTGCAGGCGCTTGACGACGCTGGACAGGTCTTCGCCATCGACGTGCTTCATGATGAAGAACAGGCGACCCAGCTCGTCGACGCCCACGTCGTGCACGGGCGTGATGTTGGGGTGCTCCAGCTGCCCGATGGTGCGCACCTCGTCGGCGAAGCGCAGCAGGCCGTCGCGGTCGGCGATACCCGGGTGCAAGCGCTTCAGCGCCACGGTGCGGCCGATGTCCAGATCCTGGCAGGCCTCCACCTCGCCCATGCCGCCCTTCCCCAGCTTGCGCAGCAGCTGGAAGCGGGGTTTGGGGTCCTGTTTCTCGCTGGCAGTGGCAGGAAGCACGGTCAGGCGCGGGTCGGTGGTGGAGGTGGCACCGAAGCCGGGCGCCGGTGCGACGGGCTGCGTGGTGGCGGGTCCCGGCTCCCCGGTCCAGGTGGGATCGGCCGGGGGAGAGGGGCCGTTCTCCCTTTCCTCTGGCTCCAGCGTGAAGGCGCCGTCCAGGGGCTGGGTCTCGGAGGCTGGGGGTTTCTGGGGCATGGGATCTCTCACAGTTCCATAGCCGCGGGGGGGTGGGGAGGGCAACGGGTGGGAAGGGCCGGGAGGCCCTACGATGCCGACAGCAAGCGCCGAGCCAGAATCGAGCCGACGAAGTTGAC
>CAYVQL010000603.1:0-3330 GCA_964454135.1 uncultured Enterobacterales bacterium
CCTATTCCGATGTGGACAACGCCGTCGACTGCGACGACTTCGAGACTGGGGCCTTTGCGGGCGCGGCGGAGGGCTGCGACGGCATCGACAACGACTGCGACGGCGGCGTGGACGACGACGCCGTGGACGCGCCCACCTGGTACGCCGATCTGGACGGGGATGGCTACGGCGATGCGGGCGTCGCCACCGTCAATTGCAGCCGCCCCGAGGGACTGGCGGACAACGGAGAGGACTGCGACGACGGCGACGCCGCCATCAACCCAGCGGCCGTGGAGATCTGCGGCGATGCCACAGACGACGACTGCAATGGCTTGCTGGCCTGCGTCGACAGCTTGTCCCAGGCGGACCTGAAGCTGACCGGCGAGGCCGGCAATGACAACGCCGGGTACGCGGTCTCTGCGGGCGGCGACGTGAACGGTGACGGCTACGCCGACCTGCTGGTAGGTGCCCCCGCCAACTACGCAGGCGGAGCGGCCGCCGGAGCGGCCTACCTGGTGCTAGGCGCCAGCAGCATCGCCTCAGGCGCCAGCTTCGGGCTTGCATCGAGCGCCGCTGTCATGATTGGGGGGCAGAACAGCAATGCCGGCTGGGCGCTGGCGGGCGCCGGCGACACGGATGGCGATGGCTACGGCGATGTGCTGGTGGGCGCCCCCGGAGCCGACCACCAAGGCGTCGAACTGGGAGCCGCCTACCTGCTGCACGGGCCCCTCAGCGGCCAGGTCGACCTGCAGCAGGCCGACGCAGCCCTGTACGGAGAGAACGCCAGCGACCAGGCCGGCTACGCGGTGAGCAGCGCTGGCGATGTGGACGGGGATGGCCTGGACGACCTGCTCGTGGGGGCGAACCAAGAGGATGGCGGGGGCAACAACGCGGGGGCCGCATACCTGGTAGCGGGGACCACAAGCGGCACCCAGGTTCTGGGCGCCGCTTCCGAGGCCAAGTACATGGGTGCCTCCCGCGATGAATCGTGTGGCAGCTCGCTGGCCGGTATCGGGGATGCGGATGGCGATGGTCTCGACGATCAGCTGATCGGCGCACCGAAACACGACTACGCGGCCACCGATGCCGGAGCCGCCTACCTGGTGTTGACTTGGACGGGGATCGGCAGCGTGGCCGTCGCCGCGGACGCCGAACTCCTGGGCGAGCGCAGGTACGACAATGCCGGTGTGGCGGTGGCCGGCGCCGGTGACGTGGACGGCGATGGCCGCCCCGATCTGCTGATAGGCGCCTACGATGATCGCACGGGGGGCATCGGTGCCGGGACCGGGGCAGCCTACCTGGTATTGTCGCCGGTGACGGGCAGCATGTCGTTGGCCGCAGCAGACGCCAAGCTCACGAGCAGCAGCAGCTACGACTACGCTGGCTACGCAGTGGCAGGTGCCGGCGACGTGGACGGCGACGGCCACGACGATCTGTTGGTAGGCGCCTCCGGAGAAGACCGCCAAGCCAGCTCCGGAGGGGCCGCCTACCTGGTGACGGGACCTGTCAGCGGTGAGAGCGACCTGAGCGATGCCGACCTGATGTTCACAGGCGAGAGCAGCGGCGACTGCGCCGGCCGCGTCCTGGCTGGTGCGGGCGATGTGAATGCTGACGGATACGACGACCTGTTGGTGGGGGCCTACGGCGAAAACGGGGGCGGACCCAACGCCGGCGCCGCCTACCTGATCCTGGACATCAGCTTCGTACAGTGACGATGGCCCATCATACGATGGCGCAGCCCCCTCACCGCGGCAAAGACTGCCGCCCCTCCCTGGCCATATAGGCCGCATACTCCTCGTAGCCCCGCTCCCGGATGAGCTCCAGGCAGGCCTGGCGGTTGGAGCGGAATATCAAGGCGAAGATCTTGCCCATCAGGTTGTTCAGCTTCTTGCACTGCGCCAGCTCGCTCACCTGACGGCAGTCCGCGCAGCTGCGCAGCTCGGCCTCCAAGCAACAGCTGCGGATCTTGCACCAGCTGGCCTTCTCATTGCCCGCGCAGCCCGGGCACTTGCCGCGCAGATAGCGCTTGCAGGCGCCGCAGTACAGGCCGCAGAAAGCGATGGCCCCGGGATCGGCGACGAACTCCGGCATGGGGTGTTCCTCCTGCTGGGCTCCACGGGCAGGGTAGCAGGTTTCAATTCAGCTCGGATGACGGCCCACCCGGTAGAAAGCGCGCCAGGACTTCCCCCAGCTGCCTGTCCGAGACCGGCTTGGCCACGTGCCCATCCATGCCCGCGGCCTGCGCCCGCTCCCGGTCGACGTCCATGGCGAAGGCGGTCAGCGCCACCACCGGCACGCGCAGTCCTCGCCGGCGCAGCTCGCGCGTGGTCTGGTAGCCATCCAGCTCGGGGAGCTGGCAGTCCATCAGCACCAGGTCGAAGCTGGCCTCGCCCAGCCGCTGCAGGGCCTCTCGCCCGTCGTTGGCCAGCACGGCCCGCACGCCGCGGCGCTCCAGCATCTTGCGCGTCACGTACTGCGAGACGGGATCGTCCTCCACCACCAGCACGCGCGCCTGCGGGAACAGGCGCCGAGGCTTCTCGCCTGGGCCGCTCCACGGGGATGCGGGACACGCCGGCAGAGGAAGGAGAAACGTGACGCGCGTGCCCTGCCCCGGCTGGCTCTGCGCCCGGATCTCGCCCCCCATGCCCTGGACCAGGTACTTGCAGACGGCCAGGCCCAGGCCTGTGCCCGGTTGGGGCCCGATCTGGGGGGTCGGGCAGCGCTCGAAGCGCTCGAAGACGGCCTCGAGCTTGTCTTCGGGGATACCGCAGCCGCTGTCCGCCACGACGAAGCGCAGCACCTCTGGCTCCGCGAGGCCCGCTTCCAGGGTGACAAAGCCTGCGGGCGTGAACTTGACGGCGTTGTCGAGCAGGTTGGCCAGCACCTGGCCCAGGCGCTCCTGGTCGCCCTCGACCCGCACAGGCAAGCCGGGTTCCAGGCTCACACCCAGCCGCAGACCCTTGGCTTCGGCGGCCGCCTGGAATCCGTCCAGGGTCTCCTCGAGAACGGAGCGCAAGGGGAAAGCCCGCTTGCGAATGGTCAGCGCGCCGGCCTCCATGCGACCGAAGTCCAGCACGTCGTCCACCAGCCGCATCAGGCGCCGCGCGGCCTGGTCGATGCCCTCCGCGTGTCGCCGCTGTTCCTGGTCCAGGGCGGAATCCGCCAGCAGGTCCGCCAACCCCAGGATGCCGTTCAGCGGCGTGCGCAGCTCGTGGCTGATCACACCCAGGAACTCGCTCTTGGCGCGGGACGCGGCTTCGGCCGCCTCCCAGGCCCGGGAGAGCTCTTCCCGCCGGCGTTCGCCCTCCTCCAGCATCTCCTGGACGTCGGTCTGCATCAGGTGCAACGCGG
>CAYVQL010000604.1:0-3311 GCA_964454135.1 uncultured Enterobacterales bacterium
TGTCGGCGCTGGTTGTCCACCTTCATGCTACCCCATGGCGTTCCGTCGCCTTCTCAAGGCGTAGCGGAGGTCCGCGATGGTGTGACGACGTTCTCTTGGCACGCACATGCGCACCGGCGCCCATCCTGGTACACGCTGCGCCGCGTGGCGTGGCTGCTGGAATGCGCGGACGCCGCCGAGATCTACCACGAAGGTGAGGATGACCATACCTATATCGTTCGGCTGATAGGGAGCTTCAGCCTGCCGGTTGACGTCGGGGATTTCGAGGGTGCGCCCGTGCAATCTGGGCGTTTCCGTGTACGCTACGCCTATGCCTATATCCTCTGGATGGATGAACAACCCCTCGACGAGGATGCCAGCGCCAACGACTTCTTCCGGTTCTATCTGAAGGACGAGGCCCAGAAAGGCTACCGGCGGCTTCCTATGGTGCCGGAGGTAGGCTGGGCCACCGGGAGCACCGCTACGGACGTGAACGGCTACCCCGATATCGAGACGGTGAGCTGGCAGGCGGGGCTCTTCTGCGATGCCACGGTCAGCCAGGTCGGCACCCTCATCGAGATCGAGGTCCCCCGCGCCAGCCCTGACAATCCCGCGCCGCTCTGCATCTTGACCGACGCCACAAAGACGCAGGTCGCCACGCACTGCACCTGAGTCCCCTACCAGCCGCTGCGTCCCAGCACCAGGTAGACGGCCCCCCAGAAGATCGGCGCGCAGTCAAAACCATCTTTGGCGCATTGATAGACGGGCTGCGAGCCGATCAGCATATCCGCCAGGCCGTCCCCATCGGTGTCGCCTGCGCCGGCGACGTCCCAACCAGCCAAGTGCTGTTCCTCCTCGCCCACGAAAGTCATGGCGCCGGACTGCACGGTGCCGCTGACCGGGCCCAGGTGCAGGTAAGCCGCTCCGTCGTTCTCTTCGCAGGTGTCGTTGTAGGGATCGCCGATCAGGATATCGCCGAAGCCATCGCCGTTGGTGTCGCCCAAGGCGGCGGCGTCCAGGTCGTACACGGTCCCAAGCGGAAACCTCGCATCCGCTTCCGCCAGGCTCTTAGTCCCGTTTACAGGTCCATGCAGCAGGTAGAACAATGCATAGGCACCTACCAGAATATCGTCGAAGCCGTCCGCGTTGACATCTCCCGCTGCCGCAACGCGGTGGCCGGCAAAGGAATCCGCAATGTCGCCGACCAGCTTGGCGTCCGCCCCCGCCATCGAGACCGCGCCGCTGCAAGGTCCAGCCACGAGATAGGCCGTTCCCCTGCCGTCGTCAGCTTCGTCTGTGTCCTCGGCTCCGACAAGGAAATCCACTTGGCCATCTCCATCGAGATCGCCCACAGCCGCCGCGTCGTTCCCGATCGTGTATCCCCCGTCCTCCCCGAGCAAAATCGCTGTGGCCTCAGACAAGCTGGTGACACCGCTGGCGGTGCCGTAGTGGATATAGGCGGCACCCCACCAGCCATAGGGGTAGGCGGAATCGCCAGACCCGATGACCACGCCTCCCAAGTGTCCTTCTCCCCCAGGAAACATGCTGACCGATCGGCCGGTTCTGAGATACCCCTCCTCTCCCAGCAGTTTGGCCCCCGATTCCAGCAGGTTCATCGTCCCCGAGATGGGCCCGTAGAGCAAGTGGACAGCTCCTGCGTTGAACCCGGCCTCATCGTCATAGATGTCGCCGAAAGCCATGTCGGGATGACCATCGCCGTTCATGTCCGTGCCGGCGTCGAAACTGGTGATGTACGCCCCCGCATCATCCACAGCCACCGTCGCTCCTCTCTCAAGGTATTCGCCTGACAGCGGCCCTTGCCGCACCTCGAATCCGTCCGGTGAGTAAAAGACGATGTCGTCGTAGCCATCTCCATCCACATCGCCCGCTCCACTCAGCATGTCCCCTATGGATCCATAATCATCGCCATTCCCCCCGAACTTGGCATCCGAAGTTGCCAGGGACAGCATAGCGTCCCCATCCGGACAAGGCGGCGCCGCCGTGTCTTCGTCCTTGTCGCAGGCCAGCAGCGCGCAGCCGGCGACGCAGATCCATCTTCGAGCAGCGTTTGCGGGCCGTCTACCATCTCGCCATCTCATCATCCTTCTCCTTTTCGGGACCGGGCGCGGCCCGGCCCCGCGTTCAGGGTAGCTTGGTTTCCCCCGGTACGGTGGCGGGTACCCGCGGCCGATGCCTGCTCCCTCCCCGCAACTCGTCTGTAGCGCGCGCGGCTGGTCCGCCGGGGGACGCGCGAAAGCCATCGCTCCGTCCGCCAGACAACTCGGACGTTGAGGGTGCAATAGCAGCCTCCTCCGGCTCCGACGCCGGGCGCACTTCGCCCTCACTCTCGTTCGTCGCGACCTCGACCGCCCCTACAGTGACGACCACGGCCCGCTCTTCCACCTCGCCGGGCGGGAACAGCGTTACGCGCGCCCGCCAGCCCGTCCTCTGGCAGCCCAGCCGCAGCTGATCCATGGCCTGCGCCAGATCTGGCGGCAACTCCCCTGGCTCCTCCACCTCGGGTGCTGCGCCTTCGGGCTCGGGTGCCTCGTGCTCGCCCAGGCCCTCCAGCACGGTCTTCAGCTCCTGGAGCCCCGAGACCGGCCGCTTGCGCTTCAGAAGGCGCTTGCCGAGCTTGGCCAACAGTGCCGAATCCCGGTCGGAGACGGCGACCTGCAGCATGGGCGAGAGGGTGGAGGCCGCGCGCAAGCCCATGTGGCGCTCCACGCGCACGCCCCGCAGCTCGCGCTCCAGACGCTGACGGGCTGCACCGCGCGCGTCGTCGGCGCGCCTGCGATCCGCTGCACATGACGGACGCTTTTCCATATGCGCCATTTGCGATCGCCAGTCCTCCAGCTCGTCGTAGCCATCAAGGAAAGCGCTGGCGAGCGGATGCCTTGAGCCACGCTTCAGCAGTGCGTCGTCACCGCCTTCCGCCGCCTGGGCAAGCATTCGTGCTGCCATGCGCCACATTGCGTCCTGACCGCAGCAGGCCAAGGCAAGCAGTTGACCCAGCCGAAGGGCCAGCTCCGGCTTCGCTTCGGCCGAGAGCTCCGCCACGGCGACAGACTTCGCCTCGCACGCATCCTCGATCAGCCTCGACGGCAGCTGCCTGCCCAGATGCAGTTCGATCGAGAGCCGCAGTTCGGCATGTTCCAGCCCTGAGCCGTTGCTGTACTCGCGCAACCTGGTGTGCTGCGCGCCCTCAGCGTCGTAGCGTCGAACGTCGTCGCCGTAGGCTCTGGCCAGAGCCTGCTTCCCGCGCGCGCACAGGTCCCGCAACCGGTCGAGTTGACCGTCAAGCTGCGAGCCGATGCCAACTGGACAGGAGG
>CAYVQL010000605.1:0-3300 GCA_964454135.1 uncultured Enterobacterales bacterium
GCGCGCCTGCCCGCCGAACGTGGCGCGGAGATCTTTGGCGACGGGGATGTGCTTGACGCAGTCGAGCCAGTTACTCCGCGGCTGATCGCCCAGGACGGAGTAGTCCTCCTGGTAGCGAAGCAAGTTGTACTTGGGGGGAGTGGGAGCCGCGGCAGCGGCCTTGTCCTCTGCCGGCTTGGCCGGGGCGGATGCCTCATTGGCCAATACCGCCGGTGCCCATACTGACAACCACGCCAACACGCCGACAGCCATGATTCCGTTACGCATCGTTGTCTCCATACGAAGGGAAGTTGACTCGGCAGTCTCTTCTGTATTGTCGGAATTTTCGCTCTAGGTTTATTAGTCTTAGTTCGACGCTTTGTCAAAACGTGCCATGGATGTTGTCAGGACTCCCCAGGAATGGCCGGCAGATTGACTCGAACGACTGACCTGATCGGGGACATGACGATGGCTTCTGCCAGCACGGTTGGTAATCGGCGCGTAAAACGGGCCCACCTCGGGGGGACAATCGGCGCGTAATCTGGACCCACCCCAGCAGCCTCCAGGCTGATCGGATACCGTCCTGGGCAGCAAGCCCAAGACGGCTCGACGGCCAAGGAGGCAAGGATGCTGACGGTGGAAGATTACGGAGTTATCCGGAGAGCCCATCGCGATGGCATGAGTATTCGGGCCATCGCCAGGAAGTTTCGTCATTCCCGGCGGAAGGTCCGCGACGCCTTGGCCAGTCCCGAGCCTCAGCCGTACACCCGCACCAAGCAGCGGGAGGCGCCCAAGCTGGGGCCGTTCAAGCCGGTTATCGACCAGATCCTCGCTGATGACGAGCAGGCCCCGCCCAAGCAGCGGCACACCGCCATGCAGGTGTTCCGACGACTGCGGGACGAGCAGCATTACCCAGGCGGCTACGATCAGGTCCGCAGGTATATCTCCGGCCATCGCCAGCGGCACGAGGTGACGTTCATTCCGCTCTGTCATGATCCGGGCCAGCGGCTGGAGCTGGACTTCGGCCACATCTACGCCGACTTCCCCGACGGCCGGCGTCAGGTGCCGGTGCTGATCCCGACCTGGAGCTTCTCGAACTATGCCTTCGCCATCAGCCTGCCGACCGAGCGGATCGAGGCGATCCTGGCGGGTATGGTGGCGGCGTTTGAGTTCTTCGGATGCGTGGCGCAGGAGGGTTGGTGGGACAATCCTCGTACCGTGGCCACGGGCATTCTGCGGGGCCGGGAGCGTCGGATGAACGTCCGCTACGCCGCCCTGGCCAGCCACTATGGCTTCGAGCCGCTGTTCTGCATGCCCAGGACGGCCACGGAGAAGCCCGCCGTCGAGCACAGGGTCTATGGCCTCCAGCGTCGCTGGTGCACCCCGGTGCCCAAGGTTCAGAACCACGATGAGCTCAACGCATATCTGCGCCGCTGCTGCCTGGCCGACCTGAACAGAACCTGTGCCGGCCAGACCCAGACGATCGGCCAGCGGTTCGCGATGGACAAGGCCGCGGCCCTGCCACTGCCGCTCCACGCATTCGACCCCTGCGTCCGCGATCCCAAGAAGGTGGACAAGTTCCAGACGGTCGCCTTCGACTCCAACCGCTACAGCGTGCCCAGGCGATGGGCCTTCCAGGCCGTGACCGTCAAGGCCTACGTCGAGCGCATCGAGATCATCGCCAACCACCAGGTTGTGGCCCGGCACCAGCGATGCTACGGCCGCAGCCAGCAGATACTGGACCCCATGCACTACCTGGTGACGCTGGGCCGACGGCCCGGGGCGCTGGACCACAGTGGCGTGTATCGCAACTGGCAGTTGCCAGAGGCCTTCACAGAGTTGCGAACAGCTCTGGAAGATCGTCATGGCGTCCACGCCGGCAGCCGGCAGTACATCCGTGTGCTGCAACTGCTGGCCGAGCATCCCCAGGGGCGCCTCCAGCAGGCGATCGACTTCTGTCGCATCCGGGGCCTGCTGGACTCCGAGTTGATCCGCGGCCAGGCCGAGCGTCTGGCCCTGCGCCAAAAGCCTGCCATCGCGGATGAGTTATCGCCGGCATCGATTCATCAGATCCAGGTCCCGCGTGCGGACCTGAGCCGATTCAACCAACTTCTTTCGATAGGAGAACCTGTCCATGGCTGAACCCCAGACCATGCTGCTCAAGAGCAATCTCAAGCACCTGCGCCTGCCCACGATGGGCGCGGAGTTCGCCAAGCTGGCCCGTGAGGCCTCGGCCGCCAACGAAGGCTACGAGCAGTACCTGCTTCGGCTGACGGAACTGGAGGTGGCCGCCCGGTCGGCCAACGCGATCAAGGCCCGGATCAAACGGGCGGGCTTTCCGGTGATCAAGGATCTGGACACCTACGACTTCCGCCTGCTGCCGAGCCTCAGCAAGCCGAAGATCCTGGAACTGGCCCGCGGGGAGTGGATCGATCAGCACTTCAACTGTTGCCTGATCGGCAACGCGGGCACCGGAAAGACCCACTTGGCCATCGCCCTGGGCCTGGCCGCCTGCCGACTGGGAAAACGGGTGCGGTTCTTCACGGCCGCGGCCCTGGTGACGTTGCTGGAGGAGGCCCAGAAGGAATATCGCCTGGACCGACTGCTGGGCCACTTGGACAAGGCGGACTTGCTGGTCGTGGACGAGCTTGGCTACCTGTCCTTCAGCCGGGCCGGGGCGGAGCTGCTGTTCCAGGTCTTCGCCGAGCGTTACGAGCGGGCCAGCCTGCTGATTACCAGCAACCTGGCCTTCGGCGACTGGGGGCAGGTCTTCCAGGGCGAGCGGATGACGGCGGCCCTGCTGGATCGGCTGACGCACCGATGCCACATCTTCGAGATGAACGGGGAGAGCTATCGATTCCGGGAGTCGGTCAAGGCCGGCAAGCGGACCAGAGCAACGTCCGCCGCAACGGAAGGCAAGGCCGCCTCATCGCAGAAGGCGTGAGCATGACGTGTCTCAATGGAAATAGCCCTGTGGCGGCCGGGCCCGGAGCACCCTCGGCGATCGCCGCTCGTCAAACCTGCTCCGCTGCGGGAGTCCTCGCTGCGCTCGGCCTCCCTCCGCTCCGCAGGCTTGACGGGCCCAGGAGGGCACGAGACACAACGAACCCGACATGACCCTTTACGCCGCCTTACCAGGCGGCTTATACTGTGAACCTGGTGGGTCCGAATTACGTGCCGAGGTGGGCCCATTTTACACGCCGATTACCAAACATCTCCTACGACGCCTCCGTGACGCCGGATGATGCGTCATTGCAGTCGGTGTTTTCAACTTTTGTGGGCGGGGGCACCTCGTGGTCCAGTAGTGGCGATGAGTTGTCT
>CAYVQL010000606.1:0-3293 GCA_964454135.1 uncultured Enterobacterales bacterium
CCCGCAGGTGTGGTACGCATTGGCGCCCGCGCTGATCTTCGAGTAGGCGCTCGATGGCGGAGAGCACTCGCCATGGTCCTTCTGGCCCCAGCAGGTGATCGTCCCTTTGGCATCAAGCGCGCAGCCGTGGGTGGCCCCGATGGTGAAGTCCGCGAAGGCTCCTTTCGGCGGGTTCGAGAGGTACTCCGCGTATCCCCAACACCCCAGATCGCCTCCCACCGCCAGCGCGCAGGAGGCGTAGTAGCTCGCGCCGACGATGAGATGCTGCCCCAACGGCTCCTCCGTCTGGCCATAGTCCCATTGCCCTCCACCCCAGCACTGGACGTTGCCGGCGGTGTCGAGGGCGCAAGCATGGTAGAGCCCGGCGTCCACTTGGGAGAAGAACCCTGGGGGCGGCGAGGTCTCCCCGTACCGGTCCGACCCCCAACAGGAGAGCGTCGAGTCGGTCATGATCCCGCAGGTGAAGTAGCTGCCGGCGCTGATCGCCTGGAACTGATCAGTCGGGGGTGTTGACTCCCCGTAGGTGTTGCTGCCCCAGCACGCAACCGATGCGTCCGACCTGATGGCGCAGCTGTGCGTGCTGCCCGCCGCGACCTTGGAGAAGGAGCCCTTCGGCGGGCTGGCCTGTCCCTGGCTGTCCCAGCCCCAGCAGGTCACGGCGCCGGTGGAGTCGATGGCGCAGGAGTGCCCGCCACCCCCGCTGACGTCGAGCCAGGTCTTGGGGGGCAGTCCCGTGTCGACACCGCTATCGTCGGTGTCCGTACCGCTGTCGCCGCTGTCGTCAGTATCCTGGTTGCCACCGCCGCTGTCGTCGGTGTCCTCCACGGAGCTGTCCCCTCCACTGTCTTCCTCGCCGTCGGTATCGTCGCCACTGTCGGTGTCGGTATCCTGGCCGCCCGTAGCGCCGCTGTCCCTGGGACCGCCCGGCAGGGGATCGAGGCAGCCCGCGAATAGCAGTACCTGCAGCGCGCAGTGTGTCTTGAGCATGGCACCTCCACAGAGTGCCCGCCGGAAGGCGGGTATTTCGGGGTGGGATGCCACTCTCACGCCTACTACGTCCCGCCCCCGACGAGCACAAGAAGTGCCAGTCGGCGGCCGTAGTAGGCTTCGATGTGAGAGTGGCATGGCCGTTATAGCACGGTCACCGGGGTTTTTCCCAAGATCCGGGATGCGCCAGCATGTCAGATCCGGGCAACGGGCAGAGGAAGGGCGTCATCGAGCCGTGGCCATAGGCTCCACCGAGCCCGACCACCGCGGTCCGTTCACGGCGCGGTACGCCTGGGCGAGCTCGCGTCCGACTGTGGACCAGCACTCCGCCCTCCCTGAACTGATGGACGACAGTGCGGCCAGGGTCGCGTAGCCCGGCCCGAATCGGGCGCGCGCCGCAGGGTGCAGTCCTGGGTGCCGCCCGGGGGGGCTCGTGGGTGCACTCAGGGCGCGGCGGGGGGATGCCAGCCAGGTGCAGCACCCCCTGTTGCGCCCCGCCCTGGGCCCTCCCCGGAGGGGTGCCGTAGTACTTGCTGCCTGCCGGCACCCATGGCATCGTATATCAATCATAGAGGTGTGCGATGAAAAATAGCGACAACATCAAGGGCTGGAAGCGTGCCGCGCAGGTGGCCGGCTGCTCCGCGTCCCAGGTCCGGCGCCTGGTCCAGGCGGGCAAGCTGCGCGCCGAGAAGGACGGGCGAGGCGTCCACCATTTCGAGCGAGCGGACCTGGAGGCGCTGCGCGTTGACCGGGATGCGGAAGGGCCGACCGGGAAGCCGGCGAGCAAGACAGGGCCCGTAGAGCCAGAGGAGCCCGCACCGGCGCCGGCCCTACCTGCTCCGCCTACAGCTCCGGCGGCCGGGGCCCTGGCAGCCGAGGCCTTCCGGCTGCTCGACGGCGGCTCAGGCCCTGCGGATCTGGTCGCGGCGATGGAGATCGAACCCGCCCAGGCCATGAGCTATTTCGAATCCTGGAAGACAGCGCGGGCGGCGGGGCTGGAGGCCAACCTGCTGCGGGATGCAAGCGCGCTGCTGCTGCAGCTTCAGGCCGTAGGCTGGACCTGCGGCGACGTGCTGGCCGCCTACGCGCAGGTCGTAGCGGCCAGGGAGATGTACGCAGATGCCGGCTTCACCAGCGAGGACGCCTTGTCGCTGTTGAGACTGGTGCGCACGCGCAAGATGGAATTCGGGGAGGCGGTAGAGGCGCTGCGCCACCTGCCCACCATCGAGGAGCAGGAACTGCTGACCAGCCGGATCAAGGCGGATGCGCGTTTCGCAGAGCAGCAAACTCTGGCGGCGCAGGAAGCGCTGGGGCGCCTGCAGGCGGAGACCATGGCGCTGTGGCCGTATGCTGGCTGGCTGCGCTTGGCGGGCGCCTTGGCGCGTCTCGTCGAGGGTGGCGGTGATGCCGTGGCCCAGCTACGCAGCGCGCTGGCCGTGACGCCCGAGGAGGCCGTAGCGGACGAGCTGCTACTGCATGCAGATCCCGCGGACGAAGCTACCGCACGCCAACAGCTGGCAACATGGGCCGCTACGGAGTTGCCTGGCCTGCTGATACTGCGCGACGACCACAAGGACGCGCTCGCGCGAGCAGAGAACCAACGGCGGTGGACCGACGTTGCGCTCGGGGTGGCTCTGGCGAGGAGTTAGCGCCCGGCAACGCCGCGCGCAGCTCGCCTCCCACAGGACGCGGCACGGGAGAGCAGCCGGTTCGCGCGCCTGATGTCGTCGCAGATGGAATCCCAATCATCCTCGCCGGCCGCCAGCGCGCGCTCCTCGCCGGGGACCTGCTCCAGCGCCTGCGCCAGGTAGCTACGACCCTGCGGCTCCTCGTCGGTGCCCTTTGCTCGCTCAAGCGCCAGCTCGGCGTGGAAGTACTCCAGCATGGCGCGAGCGCATCCATCGTCCACGTGATCCACCCAGCGCGGGATGGCATCCATGATGGAAGTGGGGACTGGGCCTTCAAGAGTAGTCATCGGTGCATCATTCATTACGCTTGCGAGGCGCATCGAGGCCGAGGGAAGAATACCACTATGGGAGCAAAGCGGCGAAGGGAGGACGCGGCGCTCGGGGCGGCGCTGGCGCGCGCACGGTGGAGGCGACGACACCTCGCGGCGCGCCCACCCTCCCCATGCGCCCCGCCAGCATGAATGCCCCCTTCGACAGGTTACGCTCCTGAACGGGGGACGCGACAAGGCCGCCCCCCCAATCCCTCCTCGGCTTGAGCGTGCCCATGCCCACCCTCACCCCCCAGACCCTCGACTCCATCCTCACCCTCCAGCTGCTCATCGCCTGGCTGGGTGAAGA
>CAYVQL010000607.1:0-3278 GCA_964454135.1 uncultured Enterobacterales bacterium
TGGGAGTCCGCTACCTGGTGCTCGATCGGGATCCGCTCTACACCGGCGCATTCCGAAAGTTCTTGAAGGACAGCGGCGTGCATCCTCTGCGCCTTCCGGCTCGGAGCCCGAACCTGAACGCGCATGCCGAGCGATTCGTACTCTCTATCAAATCCGAGTGTCTGAATCGGATCGTGCCGCTTGGGGAGGAGCACCTGCGCCAAGCGATAGGCGAATATATCCGCCATTATCACGGTGAGCGGCCCCACCAGGGGCTGGGCGGAGAGCTGATCGCCCCGGATGAGAGCGCTGGCCGCACCGAGGGTCGCGTAGCCTGCCGGGAGAGAATGGGGGGGCTCCTGAAGTACTATTACCGTGAGGCCGCCTGAAGACGAAACAGGGCGCACCGCTCCGGACCGGATCGGACCGAAACGCTGGCCGCAGCTCTTCTCGAAAGACGGCCGCAGTCTTGCGTCCTCGGCAGGGTGGAGCGCCCACTCCTCGCTTTTCCATACTGCCTGCGGTCGTCCCGCCCACTCGGCATTGAGAGCCTCCTCCAACAGCCCGGCAAGGCAGGCGCCGGGCTCGCGGAGCAGGGCCTGACCACTTCGTCGATATTTTGGCACAGGACGGGGTGCGGAATGGGGGAGGTGGGGGTGAGGAGTAGGCTGGGCTCCATCAATCTGTGCTGGGCAGAGCCCAAATCGCCGCCGCTCCGGAATGGTCCCTCAACGCCGCGCTGAAGATGGTCTTGCCGCGCATATGGAGGCGGTCGACACCGCCAGAGCCTCTTGCGGGGGGCTTTGCGCGTCCTTACAACGGAGTATGGGAGCGCAAGGCGTAGACGGGTCTTCCCCAGCCAGCGCTCGCCCGATAGTGTTGAAGGATGAGGTTCATCATGAAGACTCCCTCTCCCTGGACCCTCCACGTCAACGACTTCCGCACGCTCGACCAGATCCGCTGGAGCCCTCCGTCGGGCGTGTCGATCCTGGCGGGCCCCAACGGCGCGGGCAAGACCACCATCCTGAGCGCCCTTCGTTTCCTGGCCACCGCCTTCAAGCACAACATCCCGGATGCCATCCGCCTGTCGGGTGGTGGTGCAGCTATCCGACGGCTGGGAGTCCTGGACCGGACCCCGGTCCGCTTCAAGCTCGAGGTGGGAGATGTTGCGTGGCAGGTCGAGCTGCCCATCGAGGGGGAGGGTGTCCACGCCTACCATGGAGAGACCATCGTCCACGGTTCCGAGGTGGTTGCGCGGGCCACGATGTACCAGAACGCATGGGACATGGGGAACGAAGCCAAGAACAGAGACGCTCGCTGTTGTCTTCGCGTTCTGTGGGATCAAGACCGTCCCAAGCACCTCGAACCCCTGGTTTTCTTCCTGGAGTCGCTCCGCGCCTACCCTTCCTGGTGGCCCGACGCCGTGCGGGAGTTGCAGCGAGGCTCCGAATCCGAGGCCTTCCTCAACAATCAGGGCACAAACATCTGGCGCGTGCTGCGCGAGTGGAAGCAGGCTCCCCGGCGCTTCGACGACCGCTTCCAGTGGGTCCTGGAGGCTGCCGCGAGAGCATTCCCGGAGTTGGTCTCAGAGATCGACTTCAGCTCCCTCGGGCGGGCCGTTCAGGGCAACTTCTACCACTGTGGAGTCAGCGACTCGAGCCAGAGCCTGCCCATGTACCTCGCCGCTGATGGCCTGCTGCAGGGCCTGCTGCACTTGACCGCCGTGGCGGGCGCCGAGCCAGGATCCGTCGTCGCCATCGACGAACTCGAGAACCACCTGCATCCCCACGCCATCCGCTCCATCCTCTCATCCTTGCGCGAATGGGCGCAGAAGAAGGGGCTGACCGTATTGGTCACCACGCACTCTCCCCTCGTGATGAACGAGTTCCAGCAGGATCTGGAACGGTTCTTCACTAGCGAGGTCCACGACGGTGTTCGTCCAGCCAGGCTCGGAGACCTGAAGAACCCCGACTGGTTGGCGCAGTTCGCCCTTGGTGACTTGTACGACCGGCTCAAGTTCGCAGCACCCGCCCTGCCTCAGCCAATTGACCTTCACAGCGCAGACGAGCCCGTTGACGAGGAGTAGCGATGCGCGTCGCGCTCATCACCACGGGCCGGATGGAGCTTCTCGGCTTGCCAGGTTCCCTGCAGCAGCTGTTCCAGGGTCACGAATTCATCGCCGAGCAGTACCGACCTGGTGAGCCCTTCCCCGGCTACACCCATGCTCGCGCCGCCATGTTCCCAACAGGCCAGATGCCGTCGAGCCTCCATAGACTCATCCAGGCTGCTGTGGGCGCCCTGATCCCCGAAGTAGCAGGCGCACCGGCAGCTGACTACGCCTTCATCCTTGAAGATCTGGAGTTGGTGAACCAGGGAAACGCATCAACGCTCTGCAGCGTGGTCAGCAGGACCGCCATCCACCACACCAACCATGTGATGCGCAGCAACAGGGCGTTGGGCTTGCGAGTCGCGCGGCTCCTGCGCGACCGCGTTTCCTACCACCTCGCTGTGCCGATGCCAGAAGCCTGGTTCTTCGGGGCGCCGAGCGTGCTGCCACGGACTGGCATTCCCAAGCGTCGTCTGCAGAGCGTCGTCCTTCCTCCTGGCGATTGCGAGCAGTTCCACGTCTCGGTCCCGGCCTACGACACGGACAACGGGAGCAGCTGTACGACTTGGGTTTCCCGTGGCAGACGCCGGGGTACTCACGATGCGTGCCCCCCATGGATCGCTACCTCGTCGCGCCAGGAGCACCCCAAGGCCTACCTTGCATGGTTGGCCCGCCAGCCCTGTCCTGGCAACTGCACCGCCTACAGCGAGACCAAACAGGGTCGTCGTGCTCTGGTCAACCTCGACTGGGGTGCTCTGCTGCAGAATCCGACACACGCTACCTTCGCAAGAGCCATGGTCTTCGATCTGGCGAATGCCTTGGGCAGCGCGCCCGCGGGGGTGCCTACCGGTGGCAACGAGGCCACCCTCACCAGCCTCCACGCTCCTTCGTCGGCCCCCGTCCTGCGCAACCTTTAGGGGGCTCTCCATGGCCCTGCCCCTGCCGGATTTCGACCGGCACGTCTCGGTCCGCGTGCGTACCGGGTTGGACAGCTTCTCCCACTCGGATCGTGAATGCCCAACGCGCTGGTCAGGTGCAGGGGCTTCTTCCTGCCGGGAACGGCATAGCCCAGCGCAGCTCATTCAGGTACAAGTCGGTCTCCCCCTCATGCGTACTTCGAGCCCTCCATGCCAGAACTGAACGATCTCCGTTCTCTCCCCGCCCTCCAGCGCACCCTGCTCGAACTGCTCTC
>CAYVQL010000608.1:0-3269 GCA_964454135.1 uncultured Enterobacterales bacterium
CCTGCCTCCAGGATAGAGGCTTATCAGGTGTCCAAGGAAATCGGGTGCCCCTCAAGCAATCGTCTGGACCTTCTGCGGGAGCGCAAAACCACCCGCGGCCACTTCTGCCCGACGTGGATGCGCCACGAGATGCAGCATCACGATTACGTGGTTCAGGCGTACCTCTATAGCCTCGCACTGCACCGTTTCCTGCAGCAGCGCCTGGGCGACTACCACCCGGACGACCACCTGGGTGGCGCGCTGTACCTGTTCATCCGCGGGATGGTGGGCGCGGAGCGGCCGCCGGACAATGACCACCCCTACGGCGTGTACTTCCTGCGGCCCGACATGGCGGTGGTTGATCGGCTCGACGCGCTGTTCCGCGCGGCCTCCGGCTGCGAAGGAGGTGTGGCATGAGCGCTCTTCGCCTCATCCCGCCCGTGTTTGCCCCGCGTCCTGTCGAGCCGAACTCGGAAGAGCAGGCGGCCCTCGACGTGCTGGGCCCGTTCGTCCGCGCGGGCGTACTGGCCAGCCTAGACCTACACGTGGCCGCTCTGCTGGGGCGTCGCGTGGGGATGTTAGATCCGGACGTGCTGTTGGCGGCCGCCCTTGCGGTGCGCGCGCCCCGCTTTGGCCACATTTGCGTCGATCTCGATGCGCTGACGATCGGGGAGCTGCTTCCGGCGGCCGTCGACGGCGCGGCGGATGATGCCCCGGCGCCCCCCAACCTCCCGGAGTCGGGCTGGGCGGATCGAGTCCGCCGGGCGGACGCGCTGGTGCGGGACGCGGCTGATGTTGAGCGGCTCACGCCTTTCGTTCTCGACGGCTCGACTCTCTACACCGACCGATACTGGAGCTACCAGGGCGAGCTCGGTGCCCAGGTGCGTAGGTGGAGCGGGGGGGACGGCCTGCTGTCCGTCGCAGCCGACGATGTAGGGGCGCTGGACGAAGGGCTCAGGGAGCTCTTCCGGCCGCCGCAGATCGAGGACGACGAGCCCGGCACCCTGAACCTGCAGCGGGTCGCAGGCGCGCTGGCGCTGACCCGCCGCTACGCAGTGATCACCGGCGGGCCGGGTATGGGCAAGACCTGGACCGTGCGCAACTTGCTTGCCCTGTTGTGGATTCGCCACCAGCGGCGCATCGCCCGGGGAGAGACCGACAGCGCGCAGCTCAGCGTGGCGCTGGCGGCGCCGACGGGCAAAGCCGCTGCCCGCATGCGTGAGGCGCTCAGAGACCGCATGACCCTGGAGTTCCTCCCGGCCCTCGAGCGCTTCCTCCCGCAGGATCGGGTGGAGGAACTCGGAACATTTGTCCAGGACCTGGAGGCGCGCACGCTGCATCGGCTGCTGGGCTATCGTCATGACTCACCCAGCCGCTTCCGCCACGACCGCCGCAATCCGCTGCCCTACGACGCCGTCATCGTCGACGAGGCCAGCATGGTGGACTTCCCGCTGATGGCCAAGCTCGCCGACGCCATTGGCGACCAGGGACCGGCGGGCGAACCCACCCGGCTGATCTTGCTCGGCGACCGCCACCAGCTCGCCAGCGTCGAGGCCGGCACGGTGCTGGCCGACCTGTGCGGACCCACTCGGGCCGACGAGCTGCGCTTCACCCCGGCGGCGCTCGCCGAGCTCGAGCGCTTCGAGTCCCTCGCGGGGCTGGAGACCCGCCAGGACGGAGGCAAGCGCACGCGCGTTGTGGCAGTGGACGGCCCGGCCGCCCACGACGCCGTGGTCCAGTTCAACCGGACCTTCCGGTTTGACGAGAGCGGCGGCATTGGCGCGTTCGCGGCGGCCTGCCTGTTGCCGGAGGAGCGCTTCAGCGCGCAAGCCGTAGTCGACGGCCTCGCGGCTAGCGGCTCACGTCGCGACCGGGGCGAGACGGCGCTGCTGGAGTACGGCAAGGAGGGCGCGCTGCCAGCCGATCTCGCAAAGCTACTTGTGGACGGGTACCGTCCGTACCTGTCGTTACTGAAGCGGGGCTGGAGAGAGCCGACCGCCGAACACCCCACTCTCGAGGTCTTCCACCGGCGAGTACTACAGGCCTTCGACCGCTTCCGCGTGCTATGCGCCCACCGCCGGGGGCGCACGGGGGTGCGCGGATTGAACGAGCTCACCCAGGCTCTGCTCCGCAAGGCCGAGCTCATCCGGCCCAGCGGCACCTGGTGGACCGGCCGGCCGATCCTCGTGCTCCGCAACGACTACACCGTCCGCCGCTCCGGCGGCGGCCGCGGCCTGTTCAACGGCGACATCGGCCTGCTCGTGCACCGCGTTCAGGACGGCGTTCGCCACCGCGCCGTGGTCTTCCCCGGCGTCGACGGTCTCCCCGCCACCGGCGGCCCCGGCCAGCCACCGGCGCTCGCCGAGGAGCACTACCGCGACCGCAAGATCGTCGAGTACGTCGAACCCAACCGCCTCCCCGAACACGCCACCGTGTTCGCCATGACCATCCACAAGAGCCAGGGCTCCGAATTCGACGACGTCCTAGTTGTCACACCCTCAAATCCCAGCCAGATTCTCACCCGCGAGCTGATCTACACCGGCGTCACCCGCGCCAGAGAGCGAGTGACCGTGCTGTGTGACCGCAAGGTGCTCACCGACAGCCTGAACGAGACCGTCCGTCGGGCTAGCGGGCTGGAGGGTGTGGTCTGGTAAGGGCGTCTCCTAGGAGAGGCGCTTCCTCAGACCATCCGGATGGCGAACAGGGCATGGCGCCGCCGGGTTGCCAACACGGTGCCCCTCGATATCCGTCCCGTCCATGCCACACAGCTACGGACGCTACCTCTAGTAGGGCCACAGGCCCGTTGGCATACTCGTACCCTCCTGGATCGCCAACGCTTCTTCATGTGTGGGAGGGCGGGAGCCGGATTCGATTGCGGTGTAGTCGGCAACCGAAAGCCCGACGACTCCCGCGACTTGAGCGCGAGTCATGCCGGCGCCCTCTCTTCGCTCATGCAACTGCTCGTACGGAGGAGGGGTTAACGGATACGGCCCCGGTAACCCGTAGGCCTTTCGGAGCACGTTGAGGCCCAGCGCGAACGCCAGATGGGGGATAGCATGACCCGCTGCTTTAGATGGGATACCCGCGGTCGCGCGGGACGGATCTTGACGTACCCTGGTGGAGAGATCGGCCATGGCCTCGGTTACGGACATGTCCACGAAGAGTTCGAAGCGGTACAGGTCTACCAAGGTGCCTCCTTGCGGAAATCGACGTCGTGTACAATCGCCACGTACCTCTAGTCCCCTGTCGCAAGATTTCACCGCGTAATAATGGTAGAATTCCTCGTCTGG
>CAYVQL010000609.1:0-3251 GCA_964454135.1 uncultured Enterobacterales bacterium
CGAGCTGACGCTGGACCGCCCCCCCGGATGCTCGCGCGCTGCCTGCCATGGGGGACGAGCCGTCCGACGACCAGCGACCGTGCAACAGGGGGAAGGGGGCCGCCTCCAGCACCATGCCCTGGCGGCGACCGGTGAGGGCCCAGAGGTTGTCCGCGCGGCGCGTGACCACGCCCGGCCCCACCTGGCAGCAAGGGTAGGCCGACTGGAAGAGCGCATCGAGGTTGAAGAACACCGCGTTTCCGCCCCGCTCGAGGCTGGGAGCGGCACCTGCTTCTCCAGTGGCTGTCCAGAGCAGCGGGCGCGTGACCTGGCGGCCGTAGAGCAGCCCGGGGGCGGAGCGCAGCAGCTCCAGTGCAGCTTGGCTCACCGTCGGTCGAGGCGATGGGGACTCCCAGCGGAAGGTCTGCTCCAGCGGGCTCCTGCCACGCGTGAGGTCGTAGTAGAAGTCGGCGCAGCTGCGGTCGTTGGCTAGCGGACGCCAGCGGTCGTCGAGGGCCATGCCGCGCATGTCGGCCAGGTTCGCCAGCACGTCGTGGAGCTGGTTTTGCAGGCAGTCCGCCGCTGGGATGGGTGGGTCGCCGGTGTTCCCCCCTATGAGCACGTCGATCCCGGGATGCAGCTGCCGCAACAGGGCTAGGCGGTGGAGCAGGCTGGTGGCAGGGGTGACGAAGCGGCGGCCCTGGACCACTACGAGCTGCTCCAAGGCCATGTCGTCGTCCACCATCCATACGGCCACTGGACCGCGTCCATCGGACTCGTGGGGCAGGTCAGGGTACCGCCCGCGCTTCGCCCAGCCCCAGAGCGCGGCCGTCAGGGCCATGCGCGCCGTGCCGATGGGGGCTGGCGCTGCTTCGAAGGGCGGGATGAGATCCTGCTCGCGGACCCGCTCGAGCCAGCCGTGGAGGCTGGGGATCTCGACCTTTTCCGCGGGGATACCCTGTCTGCGCGCCTCGGCAGTCATAGCCCTGTTGGCCGCGCGGCTCCCGGGGAGTGCGCTGTTGTCGAGCACCAGCAACGCCACGCCGTCGCGGCGGTAGCCGAAGCGCTCCCGGGCCAGGGCGAGGCTGTGAACGAGCCCGCCCAGCCCCGCCGGCCGATCCGTGGTGACCACTGCTACGAGGAAGCGAGGGTGCGAGTCCCGTTGTGGGAGGGACCTGCAGCGGTGAGCGAGGAGCGCGCAGGCTTCGGCGTCGAAGCCTGCCGAGGCGACCTCCTGCTCCCAGCGGAGCAGGCGCAGCAGTGGGGTGCCGGCGAACCTGGGCTCGAGCATCGGGATTCAGCGCCTCCAGCGCTGCGGGCGCCGGTGGGAGCGGGATCTGCCCTTCGAGGCCTTTGGACGTCTACGGGGGCCGGTGACGGACATCCCACGCGCGGATCTCCGCGGGCGCGACCGGCGCCTGGGGCGGAGCCCTCGGAAGCTGTGGTTGCGGTAGACTGTGATGACCAGCCGTTGCCGTGGGGAGCAGACCACCTGCAGCCCCTCGAGCCTGGAGAGGTCGATCCCATGGCGGCGCCAGTGGGCCACCTCGCGGCGCCCCACGGCGTGGATGCGGGCGCCACGGACGTGGGCCACCCTGGCGTAGCGGAACACCAGGGCCAGGTCGCGCCTGGAGATGCTGCGCGCTGCCATCCGGTTGCGGGCGTGGGCGCTGATGGTGAAGGACGGCGGGTTGTCCATGGTGCCTCCCTGGTGTGGTTGCCGACTACGAATGCACCGTCCGTGCCAATCCTGCGCGGGATCGGGTTGTGTGCTTTCCTGGTGCGTTGTGGGTGGATCAGTCGATACTCGCGCATGGGCCATATTAACGAAATGGCGATTATTTCTAATCACTTGAGGACGCTTCCGGGGCTACGAAGAGAACGTCCAGCTCGGCCTCAAGAAGCTCACGGGCTCCCACGACGGGCTGATCTGGATCCGCCCAGCCGGCCAGGGCGCGAAGGAGGCGCACGCGCTGGTCCGGGAAGCGACGCAGCCAGCCGGTGAAGAGCTCCTGCAGCTGGCCTGGGCGGGCCAAGCAGAGGAGATCGAGCGCTTCGTACCAGGTGAGCTGAAGGTCGGGCGCCAGCACCGGACCATCTGTCCACGAGGTGGAGAACTCCGCGTTGGAGGCGAGGCTGCGCTGGACTTCGTCGATGAGCCTCAAGTCGCACAGCTCGATGAGCTTCCGTGCGGCAGCTGCCCCATGGGGGCCGTCGCGCAGCCCATGTAGCTCCTCGGTGGAGAGCAGCAGCATCACGAAGGGGCCGAGCAGAGCCCTCACGCCCGTCGGCCTGGAGTGGCGATGCTCCTCACCCCAGACTTCGTCGCCCCTGCGTGGCTCCGGGGGGTGGCGCCAGGTCTCCAGGAGCAGGTCGGAGAGCCCGTGCTCCGCCAGCATGCGGGCCAGCTCGTGGATGGGGCGGTGGATGGTCCATGTCAGCCTGTATCGATATCCATCCTTCGCCGTGTTCCGCTGTGCAGGGAGCTCAAGGGCCAGCCGCCACAGCCGCTCGAGCCCCTGCCGCCGCACCGTTGCCCGCTCTTTGTCCTCCACCTGGTCCAGCAGCCCCAGCGCCTGCGCTGCCACCGACTCCCTGATCCAGGCTCTGGGTTTGTCGCTCACCCCGAAAGGATCGGGTTCCTCCAACGCCCAGTGCTGCAGCGCCGGCCAGAGGGGCTCGGGCCACGGGGAGGATGCGTGGAGGAGCAGCGCGCGCTGGAGCTTCGTGTCCGGCTCCCTGGCCTCCTCCACCCAGGGCAGCCCGATAGCGCGGGCGGCGCTCCCCCTGACCTTCGGGAGCACTCTCTGTACGTCCACTCCCAGCTTCCAGGCTCGATGGGCCCAGGGCACGAGGGCCGCCTCTGGCAGGGATCCCTCCATGAGCACGTCATGCGTCAGCCGCTTGCGCGCCTCTTCGTCAGAGGCCAGGATCCAGCATCTCCCGGCGAACGCCGGCCTCGTCCGCCAGGCAGCGCGGCAGATCTCAAGCGCTTTGCCGGGCATCCAGCGGTCCTGCACGAGCATCTGGAGGGCTTCCAGGATGAGCTCACCGTCTTCCGTCTCGGCGAGTGCCCGTTCGGCGCGCAACTGGCGGGCGGCGATCTCCCGTGGCGGCTTCAGGGGCCTGTACCAGCCCAGATGGGCCAAGGCGGCATCACCATCGATCCGCCGCGGGGGCTTGATGGAGACGGGCTGACTCGAATCCCAGGCCATGCTCGCCAACCAGCCCAGGAGCTCCTCGGGCAGCGCTTCGCCCAGCGCCTCGTCGAG
>CAYVQL010000610.1:0-3237 GCA_964454135.1 uncultured Enterobacterales bacterium
GGATCCGAGCAGTCGAAGAGCCCGTCGCGGTCGTTGTCGGCCTCGTCAGAGCACTCCCCCGGATCGTCGCCCTCGTGGTTCTTGCAGGCTAGGGCGGTGATGATCAGGAACATTGGAAGAAGCTGGGGGCGGCGCGGCATGGCTCTCTCCGTCCGGTTCTCGCTATAGGATCTGCGCCTGGGATAGTCGTGGGGCGCAGGGTGTTCGTGATAAGTGGCTATTCAGGTAGCGTTTTCATGCTCTCCGCAGCGATCTCGCAGTATTCGAGAGCATCGGGAAGGCATGACACGCAGAGAATGAGATCGCGGGCTACCATACCGTACAAGGCGCCATATGGGGAGCGGTGCTGCTCGGCCTCCTGCACGAGAAGCTCTGCCGTGGTCTGGTTCGCCTTCATCCTGCGACGACACTCGCTGGCATCTCCCCCCGGTTGTCGAAGATCCTCCATGTCCACGCCTGCTCTCTGCAGACGCTGCATGGAGTGCAGAAGGGATCTACGGAGCTTCTGGATTTTTCGGTCATCCCCTATACGTGCGGGGGGAGTTGAGGTGTGCCTGGGAGTCGCCGGGCTTCTCGGATCAGAGTGGTAGAGGAATTCCGGTGCCCCCTCGTCGTCGCTGGACTTCTGGATTCCAGGTATGGGCTCCATGGGGCCTGTGGCTTGAGCGTGGTCTCGCACTGGACGAGGTTCCGTGACAGTCTTCGAGTCGTCCCCCGCCGGCTGCTCTGATCCGCTCGTACTCGATAACGCCCAAGACATTGCTGCTATCATGAGAACACCGCAGATGGCGATCACGAGTTTCGCCGCCAGATAACGGGGCTCCTGCTGGTCTTCCATGCCTCTTCTCCCACGGGTGCCCGCCGGGAAGCGGGTTGTCAGGTCGCGGTTGCCACACACACGCCCCACGCATCCGCCCCCGGTCGGGCGCAGAGGCGCGCCTGCCGGAGCTGCGTAGGGATCGGCGGTGTGTGTGGCTTCGCGAGCCTACCACAAGGGCCTCCGGCTGGCTCCGCCACCGAGAGGGAACGAACGCTCAACGCGGGCCAGAGCATCGTGGCGAAAGTGGCGCTGGACACCATCCAGGAGACTGCTGGAGGGCGCTGGGGGCCACTGGCCTCGCAGAACCGAAGGTGAACGAAGCCGGTCCGCAGCCGACATGAGATTCGGAAGAAGCCCTGTGCGCCTCAGAAAGGCGCTGGGGAGCTTCCTCCCCCAAACCGAGCGGGCCTGTCATAGCGGGTCCCCTCGTTGACAAAAACCTCTCTTAGCTGTTGCTGGTATGTATACATAATGATAAACTGTAGACAGAAAGAGAGGAAAGCATGGCCCGCCACGAAAGCTCCCAGCCCGCCGCTACCCGCACCGTCGCCTACCTCCGGGTGAGCACCGACAAGCAGGCCGACCGGGGCGTTTCCCTAGACGCCCAGCGGGCCAAGGTGGAGGCCTACGCCAGCCTGTACGACCTCGACCTGGTGGCGGTGGAGGTGGACGCAGGCGCCAGCGCGAAGAGCCTCAGCAAGCGCCCCGCCCTGGACCGCGCCCTGGCCGCCCTGCGGGCCGGCAGAGCGGACGCCCTGCTGGTGGTCAAGCTGGACCGCCTGACGCGCTCGGTGCGCGACCTGGGGGAGCTGGTTGAGCGCTTCCAGCGCGGCGGCTGGGCCCTGATGTCCGTCTCGGAACAGGTGGATACTCGCACCGCCGCCGGTCGGCTGGTGCTCAACGTGCTGGCCAGCGTGGCGCAGTGGGAACGCGAGGCCATCGGCGAGCGCACCGCCGCCGCCATGGCCCACAAGCGGGCCCGTGGAGAGTACACCGGCGGGCGCGTCCCCTACGGCTTCAGGCTGGCTGACGATGGCGCCACGCTCGTCTCCCATGCCGAAGAGCAGGAGGTCATCCGCTGCGCCCTCGAACTGCGCGAGTCGGGCCTGTCCCTGCGCAAGGTGGCCTCCCAGCTGGAAGCCCGCGGCTTCCTGGCCAGGGGCGGCCGCAAGTGGCACCCCCAGAAGGTGAAGAACCTCTTGGCCGCGGAGCTGGCGGCATGAAGCGCCCCGTTGACCTCGCCCGAGCCCGCGCCGCCCTGGCCCGCCTGGACCGGGTAGCCCAGGAACACCCCGATACCCGCCCCATGTCAGAGACAGACCTTGAAGACCTGGAGAGCCTCATGCCTGACGACACCATGATCCGAATCCCCAACCAGTTTGCCGAGCGGGCCGACGCGCTGATCCCCCTGCTGGACAAGCGACGGGACCTGCTGGCCTGGGGGCGCCTGTCACGGGCCGCAGTGGTGCGCATCGCCCTGGAGCGAGGGCTGGTTGATCTGGAGCGGGAACTGGGCGCGAAGGAAGACCGCCATGGCTAGCCGCAGAAAGCCCCGCGCCATCTCCATCGGCGATGTCCATGTCCGGCCTATGCGGCCCCCTTCCAAGCGGTGCCCTGACTGGTACTGGCGCGCGGTGAAGTACGAGGGCGGGCGCGAGCAAACCGTCTGGACGGGCCGCGCCACTCGCGAAGAGGCTGAACGCACCGTCGTCGCCCTGATGGCCGCCGGGGAGCTGGGCGTCAAGCGCCAGCAGCAAGAGGACATCCGCACGATCCGCGATCTGATGGAGTGCTGGCTGGGCGCGCAGGAGCAGCGAGCGGATCTGGCGCCGCTTACCTACAGGAACTACGAGCGAGTGGCGAAAAAGCTGGCCAAGGCCATCGGCGGCGTGGCCATCAGCGCCGTCCACAGGGGCACGCTGGAGCGTTACCGCGATGGCCGCCTGGGCGGCGGCGGCGCTCCCTCCACCGTAGGCCTGGAGTTTCAGGTGCTGCAGAGCGCCTGGCGCTGGGGGCAGGATCTCGGCTTCTGTCCGCTGCACCGGATCCCTACCCCCAGGCTCCCCAAAGCCACGCGCTACAACAGGCGCACGCCCACGCGGGGCGAGGTAGCTCAGGCCGTGGCGCAGATGCACGGCTGGCCCAGGCTGGCGGTGGTCCTGCTCTACGCGACGGGAGCCCGTCCTGGCGAGGTGACGCACCTCAAGTGGGGCGACGTCGACCTGCAACGGGGCCTTGTGCGGCTGGGGCTCTACGAAGGAGCCAGGAAGACGGGCGAGCGTACCGTGCCCATCCCCCCGGAGACGGTTGAGGAGCTGAAGGCCTGGGGCTCCGGCGAAGCTGATACTCACATACTGCGGGACGCCCCCTCAAGGGCAGCCCGTGGGCTCGGAGCCTACGTCAAGACGGCCTGCAAG
>CAYVQL010000611.1:0-3222 GCA_964454135.1 uncultured Enterobacterales bacterium
GCCAGCCGTGGGGGATCGGGCAGCCCCACCCGCTCCAGCCAGGCCAGCGCTTCTGCCCTGGCTCGTCCTGGCGGCAGGCCGTAGTGGTGGCGCAGCAGCTCTGCCAGCTGGCTTCCCACCGTGCGCACGGGGTTCAGGCTGGCGCGCGGATCCTGGAAGAGCATGGCGATTCCACGCCCCCTGATCTGGCGCCAGCCCGCGCCTTCAGGACCTGCCAGCTCCTGGCCCGCGAAGCGGATGCTCCCGGCCAGCAGCCGCGCCTGGGCGGGCAGCATGCCGAGCACCGCCAGGGCCGTCAGCGTCTTGCCCGAGCCGCTCTCGCCGATCAGGCCCAGCGTCTCCCCGGGCGCCAGCTGCAGATTGACTTTGTGCAGCAGCCTGCGATCTCCGATGTTCACGGAGAGGTCCCGCACCTCCAGCAGCGGCTCGCTCCTCATGGCCGCTCCTCCCAGCCCCTTGGGTCCAGCGCTGCGCGGATGCCGTCGGCGAGCACGTTGAAGGCCAGCACGGTCACGGCGATGGACAGACCGCAGGCGGTCACCACGAGGCCCACCTGGGCCAGGCTCTCCTGGGCGAAGTTGCCCGTGAGCAGGTACTGGAAGGCCTGGGCCGCCTGGGTTCCCCAGCTGGCCTCGCTGAGGCCGCAACCCAGGAAAGACAGGGCGGATTCCAGGAGCACCATGCTGCCCACGCAGAGCGCTGCGAAGACCAGGATCGTGCCTGCCAGGTGAGGCAGCACGTGCCGGCCCATGATGACTAGATCGTCCAGGCCCTGGGCGCGGGCCGCCTCCACGAAGGGCCTCTCGTGCAGGGCACGAACCTCCAGACAGGTGACGCGCGCCAGCTCCATCCAGCCCGTGGCCCCCAACACGGCGGCCACCAGGGCCAGCTCCGTGAGCTGACTCCAGGCCAGGGATTGGGAATAGTCCCCGCATCCGCCCGCCGTTCCCAGGCCCACGATCACCAGCAGCAACAGCAGGCGAGGCAGGGCGAGCATCAGATCGATCAGGAAGAGCAGGATCCGCTCGGTCAAGCCACGCAGGAATCCCGCCCCGAGGCCCACCGCGGTGCCGATCACGGTGGCGAGGAGAGTGGCCGCCAGACCCACGCCCAGCGAGGCGCGCCCTCCCCAGAGCAGGCGACCGAGCAGGTCATGCCCGCTGGAGTCGGTGCCCAGCGGATGCACCCAGCCCGGAGGCAGCACCTTGGCAAAGGGCCCAACCGCCTCATTGGGGAAAGGCGCCAGCAAGGGCGCCAGCGCGGCGAGCGAGACCAGCAGTGCGATCGCGTGCAGCGCCAGGAGCGCTCCAGGGCGCCGCTGCAGGTCCAGCCAGGCGCCATGCACCAGGCCTGCGCCATCGAGGCGGGCGGACATGCGCCGAGACGTCCAACAGACGAGCGACAGGGCTGCCCCCACAGCGAACAGCGCAGGCCAGGCATCGCCTCGAGGCGAGGGGCCGCCGACCAGGCGCTCTGCGGCCATCAGCGCCATGGCCAGCGCCACCAGCAGCCAGTGCTGCGCCAGCCCGAGCACGTGGATCCGTCCTCCTCGGACCTCCAGCAGTCCGGGAACGTCGCGGCCCACGCCCAGGCGCCTCATGAGGCCCGCAGCCTCGGATCCGCCAGCGCGGCCAAGCCATCCGCCAACAGGTTGCCTGCCACCACCGCCAGGCTGTAGACGAAAAAGCAGCCCACGATGGTGGGGGTGTCCTGCACCTGGATGGCCTCGACGATCAGCATCCCCATGCCCGGCAGGGAGAAAACCTGCTCCACCACCACCGAGCCGGAGACCAGCACGGGCAGGCTGACGCCCAGGAGTCCGATGAGGGGCAGCAGGGCGTTGGGGAGCGCGTGGAGCAGCACCACTCGTGGCCAGGTCAGGCCGTGGGCCAGGGCGAAGCGGACGTGGTCGCGCTGCAGCACCTCCTTGATGCGCGAGCGCACGAAGCGCGCGACCACCGCGCTGCCCGGGATGGTCATCGCCACCCAGGCCAACAGGTAGCGGTCCAGGGAGGGCTCCCCCGTCTCCGTGAACATGGAGAACCACCCCAGGCGGAAGTAGAACAGGTAGAGCAGCAGCAGAGCCAGCCAGAAGCGGGGCAGAGCGTAGGTCACCAGGGTCGACATGCCCAGCAGGGGATCCACCCAGCGCGTGCGGCTGGCCGCCTGCCAGGTCCCGATTCCCGTTCCAAAGGCGAAGATCAGGATCAGCGGTACGCCTGCCACGGCCAGGGTGCGCGGCAGGCAGGCCTGGATGCGGTTGGAGACGCGCGTGTGCTCGCTCCTGCCCGAGGCCTGGAAGCTGTAACCGAACTCGCCCCGCGCCAGGTTGCCCAGCATGGCCAGGTAGCGCAGGTGGGCCGGATCATCCAGCCGCCAGCTCTCCCGCAGCTTCTCCTGCAGCTCTTGCTCGAAATCGCTGGTGATGAACGTATCGGAGGCGTCACCAGGTCGGACCTCCACCAGCACGAACAGGATGGTCACCACCAGCCAGACCAGCAACATGCTCGTGCCAAGCCGCGCGAAGACGCGCCCCCACAGGGCTCGGCCCGGCAGCCTCAAGGCGTGGAACCTCCGGCTACGCGCCACTGCTCCAGGTGGTAGTAGGGGCTGACCAGGTTGGCCTGGACCCGGGAGAAGCGGTTGGAGACGGCGGATATGGACCGTCTCCAATGCAGGAAGGTGAAGGGCTGGTCGGCGTAGACCAGGACCTGGAGCTGGCGATGGATCTTGGCGGTCTCTGCAGGATCGCTGGAAGCGAGCGCCTGCTCCAGCAGCCTGTCCGCCTCGGGATTGTCGTAGCCCACGAAGTTCTTGGACCCCTGGCTGTGCCAGAAACGCCTGGGATCCGGCTCCAGGCGGGCTTTCCAGCCCAGGATCAAGGCGTCGAAGTCACCCGCGGCCAGGTCCCTCTTCCAGGTCTCGATGTTGCGGGCGGTGGGCACGGCGCGCACGCCGATGGCGGCCAGGTCCTTCTGCACGCGCTCGGCGATGTCCTTGCGCAGCACGTTGCCCTCGTTGTAGACCAACTCGAACTGGAAGGCGCGGCCGGCGCGGTCGCGTATCCCGTCCCCATCGCCGTCGGACCATCCCTGACTCTCCAGCTGGGCGCGGGCCTTGGCCGGGGCGTAGGGAAGAGCCTTCAGATCCTGGTGGTGGTAGGCCGCCGCGGAGGGCGTGATGGTGCTGACGCAGCTGCGAGCGCAGGGGGAGCCATCGGGC
>CAYVQL010000612.1:0-3208 GCA_964454135.1 uncultured Enterobacterales bacterium
CGCGCCGGGGCATCCAAGATGCCACTGCGTACGCCCGGCAATTCAATCGGCTTTCTACCTGTCGGCAGGATCGATGTTTTCTATTCGGTGCCCAAGTCGGGCTACCGCCAAGCGACCAGGTAGTCCTCCAGCGGCAGCCATCCGGCGGGCAGGTCGCCGGCCGCCGGCCGCAGAGGGACAGCCGGGGCCTGCCCCGCTCCCAGAGGTCCCGTGCGGGGCTTCAGCGAATAGATGTCGTGTGCGCTGACCAGATCGCGCTGCGGAGCCTGCAGCGCTCGGCGCAAGATCGGGTCCAGGAAGGCCATTCCCGCCTGCCCCATCCGATCCCGGTCGACGACGATGTTGGTCGTGCCGAGCTCGACCAAGACCTGCCCAGGTCGCCCCGGGGGAAGGGCGAAGCGCGGCTGCCCCTCGTAGGCCGACAGCGAAAGCAGCAGCAGCGGATCGGCGAAGGCCGCGTGGGCCTCGAAGACCTCGCTCCCAGCCACCACCGGCCGTCCATGTCGCTCTGCCGCCTGTGACCAGGCCGCGTTGCTGCCCCTAGGCGCTCCCTGCCCGGGCGCACCCATCTCCAGCGGCAGGTGCAGCACGCCCCCCTGCCCTTCCGCCAACATGGTCCAGAGCCGCTGCGGATCCTCACGGGAGTCGCAGCCGACCACACCGGCCAGGACCAACAGACACGCCGCCTGGGCAAGAACACTCATGGACTCCCGCTATCCGACCTTGGAAGAGGCGTAAAACCGGAGTTGGCCTTTTCTTGTCAAGAGCAGGGCTCAACCTTCCGATGAGGAAAACATGAGCCACGGAAAACAGCGACCAGAGGAAAAGAAGATGGCATGGTCACAAACGCTGCGTTCTCTGCTGGCAGCCGGGATGCTCTGCACCCTGGGCGCCACCCTTGGCCTCCTGGCGACCCCCTTGTTGGGGCAGGGCGCTTGGGACGAGCCTGCCGAGCCCCAGGCCCAGGCGGCTGCGACCAGCTCTTTTGCGGCTCTCGAGCGCCGGACCGACATCCAGCAGCTCATCTACGCCCGCGCAACGCTGGGAACCGATCCGGCCACGGCCAGGGCGCTCCTGCTGGCCCACTTCGAGCAGGCCGAGGCCGACGATGTCCGCCAGCGCGCGGCCGCGTTGCTGCTGGACAGCCTGGAGCTGTGGCCCCCGGATGAGCAGGAAGACACCCAGCCTTTGCTCAGCACCATCTTCGTGATGAGCCCCGATCAGGCGCTGCGCGATCGGGCCCTGGACCTGCTGCTGCTGGACGGGACGACCGACCTGCCCAACGACTACCGCGGGGATTTTCTGAAGTCCTTGCTGCCCGCGGCCCTGCGCGTCTCCCGGCACCACAGCCTGCCCCCTTCCATCGCGCTGGCGCAGGCTGTGCTCGAGAGCGGCTGGGGGCGCTCCGCCCTGGCCCGTCGCCACGGCAACCTGTTCGGCATCAAGGCCGGGTCTTCTTCCAGGGCTGTCACCATGGGCAGCCTGGAGCACCGCGACGGCATCACGCGCAGTGAGCGCTGCCAGTTCCAGGCCTACAGCGGCCCCGAACAGAGCCTGGCGCACCACGCGCGCCTGCTGTCCGAAGACCGGCGCTACGCCGCCGCCCGCGAACACCGCGACGACTGGCGCGGCTTCCTGCAGCGCCTGGCACCGCGCTACGCCACCGACCCACGCTACGTGCAGCGCGTGTCCTGGCTGGTGGAGCGCTATCAGCTGGACCGCTGGGACGACCTGATCCAGCGCGCAGCCCAGCACGACGCCCGGCAGTCAGCGCAGCAGGCCTGAAGGACGCCGGCTTCAGCGTCCCTCCTCCCCTTCCAGGACATGCAGGAAGCGCCCGATGGCATCCAGGGAGGAGTCGAGCACAGCGCGGTCCAGGGCGGAGCGGTCCGCCACCTCGAGGAAACGCTCCAGGCGCGGGCCTTCCCGTTGCAGGAGCCTCTCGAAGCTGGCGGCCCAGGCGCGGGCCGCAGGATCATCCGGCATGCTCTCCAAGCTGCCATCCCAGCGCAGATAGAGCTCCGCCGCCCGGCGCAGCGCGCGGGCGACGCCAGGCGGCACGAAGCGCTGGAAGAGGGACAGGTCCACGTCAGCCAGTTGGCTCCAGCCCATCTGCAGCTCGGCCCGCATCGACAGGTCCAGCTGCAGGTTCAGAGCCCTCAGGCTGTCTGCGCTCCAACCCGCCGTGCGCCTGGGATGCCGCTGGCGCAAGGGATCGAAGTAGCCGTACCAGGCGTCATCGGCCGCCAGGTGACAGAGCACGCCTGCCAGAAAGGCCCGGTGCCGACGCGCCTCTGCCGCCGCGAGTCGCAAGCGCCGCAGGAAGGGCTCGGGCTCCAGCGGACGCTCCAGCCCCACGTAGTGGCTCTCCAGCCGAGATACGGGCGCCACCTTGTCGGCGTCGCACACCAGGGCGCCCCAGGCCATCTCGGCGGGATCCAGCTCGGACGGCAGGTGGCGATGGACCAGCTCGGCGTATCGCAGGTGGGCGAACCACATAGCCATGGGATCGGGAATCTCCTGGGGGGCTGCGCCAGGTAACCGACACGATCCTGGCGCTGTTGCGCCTCGTATCACCTCCGCCCAGCACTGGTGCGGCCGGTGCCAAGTCCTGCCCCAGATAGCTGACCTCCCCCGCGGGCACTGGCCCCTCCACCCCGAACCGTCCACCCGCACGCGCACCTGTACGTCCACATCCCCCTCCACGTGGTACTCGATCAGGGCTCGGGGTTGGCCGGCGGTGGGCGTGTCGTGGGTGAGGTGGAGGGGATGGGTGCGGCTTCGAGTGGAGGACGAGGGGAGATATGGATGTGGGGATGGTGGGCGCAGGGCACGGGTATTCCGGTCGCCTGTGGTGGGGGAGGTGGGTAGGACGGGCGTGGTCGTCCGATGCTCTCCTGAGCTCGCCGGGCTGCGCCACGGACGTAGTGCCGCTCCTGTGGGGAGAGGACGGACGCAGTGCGGCGGCTCCGCCTGGCCATCAAGATCGTCCGGGAAAGCGGTCGAGTTCGCCGCGGATCGGCTCTCCGGAGCCCAGATCGTCCGGGAAAGCGGTCGAGTTCGCCTGGCCTCGGAGAAGCGGGCTCGTTGGCCGGCAGGGTGAGGGGATGACCACGTGGTCTTGATACGATGTCGCGGCTGGTGTCTATCGACTGGCCTTGGTCATCGTTGCGGCCATTCGGCCGCAACGATGAGTCGGCCTGTTTTT
>CAYVQL010000613.1:0-3194 GCA_964454135.1 uncultured Enterobacterales bacterium
CAGGCGGTCGGGGGTGGGTGGGCGGGGGAGGAAGGCGGAGAAAGGGGCCCCAGCCTCGTGGTGGCGCCCACCAGCGTGCTGCGCAACTGGCAGCTGGAGGCCGAGCGCTTCCTGCCCTGGCTGCGCGTGAGCCTCTACCACGGTCCCAAGCGCGTCCTGGACGCCGAGGCCGACCTGGTGATCACCTCCTACGCCCTGTTGCGGCGCGACATCGAGCAGCTGGAGGCCCAGCCCTGGGGCTACGCCATCCTGGACGAGGCCCAGGCCATCAAGAACCCGGACAGCCAGGTGGCCCGGGCCTGCCTGCGCCTGCAGGCCCGCCACCGCCTGGCCCTGACGGGCACGCCCATCGAGAACCGCCTCGAGGAGCTCTGGAGCCTCTTCCGCTTCGTGCTGCCCGGCTTCCTGGGAGGTCGCCGCGCCTTCTCCCAACGTGTCGCCGACGTCGCCGAGGGCGCCCCCCTACGCTGGCTGCGACGCAGGGTGCGCCCCTTCATCCTGCGGCGCCTCAAGAGCGAGGTGGCGCCGGAGCTGCCCCCGCGCACCGAGATGGTGTTGCGCTGCGAGCTGGGCCAGGAGCAGCGCCAGCTCTACCAGGCCGTGCTCAGCGCCAGCCGCAGCGAGGTGCAGCGCGCCCTGGGCGCCAACCGGACCCTGAGCGTGCTGGAAGCCCTGCTGCGCCTGCGGCAGGCCGCCTGCCACCCAGGCCTGCTGGGACCGCGCCACGGCGGCGACAGCGCCAAGCTCGACTTGCTGGTGCGTCGCCTGGGCACCCTGGCGGCCCAGGGCCACCGCGCCCTGGTCTTCAGCCAGTGGACCCGCTTTCTGGACCTGACGGAGCCCGCGTTGCGGGAGGCCGGCCTGGAGTTCTGCCGCCTGGACGGCAGCACGCGACAGCGGCATGCCGTGGTGGACCGCTTCCAAGCTCCCGACGGCCCGCCCGTCTTCTTGATCTCCCTCAAGGCCGGGGGCACCGGCCTCAACCTGACCGCCGCCGACTACGTCTTCCACCTGGATCCCTGGTGGAACCCCGCCGTCGAAGACCAGGCCGTGGACCGCGCCCACCGCATCGGTCAGCGGCGCCCGGTCTTCTCCTGCCGCCTGGTGTCCAGCGACACGGTGGAGGAACGCATCATCGAGCTGCAGAAAGCCAAGCGCCAGCTGGCGCGCGCGGCTATCGGAGATGAAGGAATGCTGGCGGCCAACCTGACCCGCGAGGAGCTGTTGGCCCTCTTCGACTGAAGGAGCGTGACAGATGAGCGACGAGCAAGCACCCGGCATCGGCGGAGATAGTCGTTTCCACGATCTCTTCATCGGCATCGCCGGCCTGATAGGGGCGGGAAAGACCACCCTGGCCGAGGCCCTGGCGACCCACCTGGGCCTGCCGGTCTACTACGAGCCCGTCGGCGACAACGAGTACCTGGCGGATTTCTACCGGGACACGCGCACCTACGCCTTCGCCACCCAGATCTACCTGCTCAACCGGCGCTTCCAGCAGCACCAGGAGATCATCTGGCGCGGTGGCGGCGGCGTGCAGGACCGCACCATCTACGAGGACTCGGTCTTCGCCAAGACGCTGGTCAACCAGGGCCTGATGGACGAGCGCGACTACCGCACCTACTGCCAGCTCTTCCGGCACATGTCCAACTTCATGTGCCGGCCCAACGTGATCGTCTACCTGGACCTGTCCCCCGAGACCTCGCTGGCGCGCATCAAGCAACGCAGCCGCAACGTGGAGACCGGCATCACGGTGGAATACCTGCGGGCGCTGCACCGCGAGTACGAGATCTTCATCGCTGACATCTCCCGCACCGTGCCGGTGATCAAGGTCTCCTGGGAGCAGTACCGCGACGCCGCCGAGATGGCCCGGGTCATCGAGCGCGAGTACCTGCGCGGCAGCTTCCTGCGGGAGGTGGAGTGGTCGCCGCTGCGGGGGATCTGAGATGGACTGGATCCAGACCTGGTCGGGGCGCGTCTTTCGGCCCCTGGACCCCTCTCCGGGCGAGATCGACATCCGCGACATCGCCCACGCCTTGAGCCTGCTCTGCCGCTTCAACGGGCACTGTCTCGCTTTCTACTCGGTGGCCGAGCACTCGCTGCGCGTCTCGCAGCAGCTGCCCCCCGAGCAGGCCCTCTGGGGGCTGCTGCACGACGCGGCCGAGGCCTACATCTCGGACCTGCCCAGCCCCATCAAGCGCCTGCTGCCCGCATTCTCCGAGGCGGAGGACCGCCTGCTGCGCATCATCGCCAGGCGGTTCGAGCTGTGCTGGCCCGTGCCCGAAGCCGTGTGGCAGGCCGACAAGCTGCTGCTGGCCACGGAGCAGCGCGACCTGATGCATCCCCCGCCCGCCCCCTGGGATCTGGACCTGCCCCCCCTGCCAGCGCGCATCGAGCCGCTTGAGGCCCTGGAAGCGGAGCGGCTTTTCCTGGCCCGTTTTCACGAGCTGCGCTGAACCACGGACCTGGCTTGCGGTAGTCTGTCTGTCGCCAAGCACTGGAGCCCCTCGATGACGATCCGCATCCACGATCTCATGAAAATGGCTTTCGACCAAGGAGCCTCGGACATCCACCTGGCCTCGGGCGAGAAGCCAGCCATGCGCATCGACGGAGAGGTGCGCCGCCTGGACTCGGGCAAGCTGCGCCCTGACGAGGCCCGGCGCCTGGCCTACAGCGTCATGACCGAGAAGCAGAAGACCGTCTTCGAGAGCGACATGGAGATCGACTTCTCCATCGGCATCAAAGGGCTGTGCCGCTTCCGGGTCAACATCTTCACACAGACCAGGGGCGTGGGTATCGTCATGCGGCAGATCCCCACCCGCGTGCTCACCATCGAAGAGCTCAAGCTGCCCAAGGTCTTCTTCCACATCGCCAACTTCCGGCGCGGCATGGTGCTGGTCACCGGGCCCACGGGCAGCGGCAAGTCCACCACCCTGGCCGCCGTGATCGACTACATCAACAAGACGCGCCAGGAGCACATCCTCACCATCGAGGATCCGGTTGAGTTCGTCCACAGCGCCGAGAAGTGCATCATCAACCAGCGCGAGGTGGGCACCCACACCCACAGCTTCGCGGCCGCTTTGCGCAGCGCCCTGCGCGAGGACCCGGACGTCATCCTGGTGGGCGAGCTGCGCGACCTGGAGACCGTCAGCCTGGCCCTGACCGCGGCCGAGACTGGCCACCTGGTCTTCGGCACG
>CAYVQL010000614.1:0-3188 GCA_964454135.1 uncultured Enterobacterales bacterium
GTCGTAGTCGCTGTTGCCCGCGCAGTCGGCGTCCACGCCGTCGTACCAGTCGTCGCTGGCTTCGGGGTGGATGGCGGCGTCCAGGTCGTCGCAGTCGTCGCCGCCGTAGCCGTCGTGCTGGTGGCCGTCGCCGTCGGCGTCGTAGTCGTCGGCGCCGTCGCAGTCCTGGTCCACGTCGTCGTACCAGATCTCCTCGGCGTCGGGGTTGATGGCCGCGTCCTCGTCGTCGCAGTCGCCGCCGCCGGCATCCTCGGCGTCGTGGCCGTCGCCGTCGTCGTCATCGTCGCAGGCGTCGCCCAGGCCGTCCAGGTCCAGGTCGGCCTGGGCGGCGTTGTCGGTCAGGGGGCAGTTGTCCAGCCCGTCCAACGCGCCGTCGTCGTCGCTGTCGTCGTCGTTGGGATCGGTCTCGCCATCACCCTGGGCGCCGTCCAGATCGGCGTCCTCCTCGCCGTCCAGCAGGCCGTCGCTGTCGCTGTCCGGGTCGTCGGGATCGGTGGTGCTGCTGGGGTCGCTGTCGTTGTAGCTCGCCACGGCCATGCCGCTGGCGCCCAGCTCCACCGAGTCCCACAGGCCGTCGCCGTCGTCGTCGGCCTCGCCCTCGTCCAGGGGGTAGAACTCCACGCCCAGCGGGGCGGCCAGGCCCACGGTGGCGGAGCTGCCCAGGCCCACGTCGTAGATGTAGACCGTGTGCGAGTCGTAGTCGCTCTCCACGATCAGCTGGGCTGCGGTGGCGGCGTCGTCCACCCAGTGCAGGCCCATCACCACGGGGTCCACGCCGGTGGCGTAGCCGCCCGTGACCGTTCCCGTGCCGAAGACCGAGACGTCGTAGCGGTCGAGCGTGTCCGAGGCGGCCGAGCGGCGTACCAGCAGCTCGGGGGTGTCCGCGTCCAGGGCCAGACCGCCCGTCGTGCTGGGGGGGAGGATGCCCAGGGTCATGGTCGTGCCGCCAGTCCAGGCGAAGTCCTGGAAGGACTGCCCGGACAGGTCGTAGATCTCCACGTCCCCCGTGGGCTTCGCCGCGTAGAGCCAGCCGTTGGCGGGATCCCGCGCCAGGTGGTTGGTCTCGGCGCCCACCAGGTCGCCGTCAGCTACGCTGGCATCCAGGGCCGTTCCGTAGCTGGCGCCGTAGTCGATGGACCAGGCCTGCAGCCAGGCCTCGGCGCCATCGCTCTCCACGGCGTAGAGCACGCGCCGGAAGGGATCGATCTCCAGGGCGCCGGCCTCGCTGCCGCTGGCCGTCAGATCCAGCGACGCCATGCGGCTGAGGTCGGTGGCGTCGAAGGCGTAGATGCGCACATCACCGGCGGCGCGGGCGTAGAGCACCTCGTTGATGGGATCCAGCGCCAGCGAGGCCGTGGCATTGCCCACGTCGGCCGTGTCGGCCTGGGCCGCCAGGACCGTGGGCGCGCTGGTGTCGTAGGCGCTCAGGGCGTCGGTCTGCTTGACCCCGGCGGCGTCCGAGGCCACGTAGATGGCGCTGTCGGGGTCGAGGGCCAGGCTGGCCGAGACCAGTGCGAACAGCGGGAACATGGGCGCCTCCATGCGAGTTGGCTTCGGGATTCTATACCGCGCCGTGGTTGCCGGTGCCGGTGCCGTTTTTTTTGGGGGGGAAGACAGGTTCTTCCCCCCCTATCCGAGGCGGACACCGCCTCTCCCCCCCATCTTCGCCGCTTGATGAGCGGCGCAGGGCTGCATACGCAGCCCTGAAACAGCGCTGCGGAAGACCTTCGAACCGTTGGCGGGATCGATGTTTTTGTTCAGTGCCGAAGCGGATAGACTGGGCCGATGCACTGTCTCATCTTCTTCGTCCAGGCCGCGCTGGGGGCCACCTGCACTGGCTACGAAGGGCCCCAGGAAGTGGCTGCCGTGGCCAAGTCTCCCATCAACGAGGCCTCGGGCCTGGCCGCCTCCCGCACGCGAGCGGGCGTCTGGTTCACGCACAACGACGCTGGCGGCGCGGCGGAGATCTACGCCTTCGACCTGCAGGGCAACTACCTGGAGACCCACCAGGTGCTCAAGGCTGATTTCCGCGACTGGGAGGACATGTCGGCCGCCCCCTGCCCCGACGCGGACGGCGACTGCCTGTACATCGGCGATGTGGGTGACAACGGCCGCTCGCGGGACGATGTGGCCGTCTACTGCGTGCGCGAGCCCCAGCCCGGGGAACCTGCCGAGGTCCTGGCCAGCTGGAAGGGCACCTACCCCAAGCTGCCCATGGACAGCGAGACCGTCTTCGTCCACCCCCGCAGCGGTCGCATCTACCTGGCCACCAAGGACATCGAGGCGGGTTCTTCGGAGATCTACCGCTTCGCCGAGCAACCTGGCGACAAGCCCTTGCCCCTGGAGCACGTCCACACCTGGAAGATCACCGGCGGTGGCAACAACACCGCTACCACGGGCGGCGATTGGGATCGGGATGGCGATCGGCTGGTGATCCGCACCTACGCCGACGTCTACGAGTGGAGCACCGATCCCTGCGATCCCGACGCCCACTGGGGAGAGACGCCCACGGCCTGGCTGGTGGGCGACCAGCACGGAGAGGCCATCGCCTACGACGAGCAGGGCGACCTGCTGGCGGTCACCGAGGGCGATCCCATGGTCATCACCCGTCTGGCCTGCCAGAAGGCCGGTCCGGGCAGCGAGCCCTGCGACACGGGCGAGCCGCCGGACACGGGCACACCCCACGACAGCGACGCGTCCGGATCCGAGCCGCCCAGCGGGGATTCGTCGCCTGCCGACTCCGGTGACCCGCCGCCGGGCGATTCGCCCAGCGACTCGGCGTCCGCCGAGGGGGACGGGGACGAGGGCTGCGGCTGCGGCGGCTGCAGCCACAGCGGTGGAGTCGGGCTGCTGGGGCTGCTGGCCATCCTGGGCTTGGCGCGGCGCAGGTCCCTCGACTAGGCCATGCTGCTGCTGCTGATCCCCGCCGCCCAGGCGCTGACCTGCGCCAGCTACGGGGATCACGCGCTGCTGGCCGAGGTGGCCGACTCCCCCATCAACGAGTCCTCGGGCCTGGCGGCCTCCCGCGACCGGCCCGGCTCCTGGTACACCCTCAACGACTCGGGGGGGCAGCCCGAGCTCTACGCCTTCGACCTGCAGGGGGCCTACCGCGGCAACCACCCGGTGGAGGGCGTGGTCGCCGCCGACTGGGAGGCGCTGTCCGCAGGCCCCTGCCCCGGGGCTGCGGC
>CAYVQL010000615.1:0-3168 GCA_964454135.1 uncultured Enterobacterales bacterium
ACAGTTCGAGGGGCTTCCGCAGCGCTGTTTCAGGGCTGCTTGTGCAGCCCTGCGCCGCTCATCAAGCGGCGAAGATGGGGGGGAGAGGCGGTGTCCGCCTCGGATAGGGGGGAAGAATCTGTCTTCCCCCCAAAAAACAGCGCCGGTCATTTCCGCCGACACTGCCGGCGGGAATGGTCGGTGCCGCCGCTGGCGAATAACGGTGGGAGGTCCGTGGTGTCAACCGATCAGGTGCCCCCGGATTCCTCCACCACCCCGGTATAGAGAAGACCGCGCCAGTAGTCCTCGCGGGCCATGGCCTGTCGGTGCAGCGTGGCATCGCTGCGCAGTCCATCGATCCGGATCTCGTCCAGGGCCGCCCGCGCACGCACGATGGCGGCGTGCCTGGTGGGCGCCTGCACAGTGAAGCGCAGCAGCAAGGCCCCCCGCTCCACAGGGGGCGGGGCGCCAGGTACGACCGCGCTCTGCGTCTCCACGCCTTCCGGCGCCCGGAAAGAGCCCGTCAGCCAACCTCGGGGGGCGGCCTCCAGGGCGCGAATGGCCACGGAGATGGCGTGCCCGGCCGCGTTGACATCCTCGGGTTCCCAGTCCATCCGCTCGCCCGTGACCATGCGCAGTTGGGCCTCCACCAGGTCCACGCCGTAGGTCCGCTCCACGGCCGGGTAGCCCCAGGGGAGCGTCATGCCCACATCCGCCAGCTCAAAGCGCCCGTCGGGTGTCACCAGAAACCCGACATGCCCGGCCCCGCAGAAATCCAGGGCCGCCCCCAGACGTAGCGCGGATTCGGCCAGGGAAGAGCGCAGGCTGTTCCCCAGGACCGCCGCTGGACACTCGTAGGCCACGGGCATCCCGGCGCGCTGGATGGCCCCGTCCAGCTGCCCGATGCTCATCAGGTTGCCGTGCTGGTCGGCCACCACCAGCACATCGACCCGGCGGGCCAGGAGCGCCCGGTCTTCCAGGTAGATCTCTTCGTCCCCGCTGCTGGCGGCCGCGCGGCTGCGGGTGCGTCCGAGGGCATAGGGCAGCTGGGAGAGATCCGCAACCAGCATGTCCGGAGCGCCACGCGCCGCCATGCGGGCCCTGACGGTCACCGGCCCCACGCGCCCCGCCACCCAGCCCAGCGCCTGCTCTTCGCTGCGGATCGGCTGGGATCGCTCCGGAAGGGGAATATTCTCTCGGCGGGCCAGCTTGCGCAGCGCCAGCCTGTCGCGCAGGCTGGCGAGCACATCGGCGTCCGCCCCGATCCAGTGCAGACCCACGCCCTGGACGTAGCGCGCCACATCCGGATCCCCCGCCAGCAGGCCCAGGCCGGGATGAAAGGCGTCGCAGCCTGCGTCCATCGCGGCGGCGATCAGCCTCTCCGGGTTCCCATAGGTGTTCTCAGCCCGCTCCCCGGGCAGGTGTACCGCGTAGTCCGCCGCGTCGGCATGCGCGGCTTCCGCATCGGGAGTGGAGAAGACGGCGACGGTCTCCAGGCCGAGGCGGCGCATGGCCTCCACCAAGCGCAGCGCCACCGGCCCACGCTCGGCGATCAACACCCTGAGCATGGGCGCGACCTCCTTAGGATAGCGACCTCGCGGCCGCAGAAGACACACGATAGCAGAACCTGGCCATCTTGCACCGCGGGAGGTCAACGTGCACGTCGCCCTGCTGGGAATGGGCCGCCTGGCCCGCAGCCTGGCGCCAGAGCTGGAAGCAGCGGGCCACCGGGTCTCTCCCTGGCACCGCGGCCAGCCCATCCCCCACGCTGACCTACACTGGATCACCGCTACGGACAGCGCCGTGGCGGAGGTGGCCCGGCTCGTTCCACAGGGCGGAGTGCTGTTGCACGCCAGCGGCCTGCTGGACCTGCAGGTCCTGCGTCCCCACAGTCCCGCAGGCAGCCTGCATCCGCTGCAGACCTTCCCCGGGCCGGAGGTGGCCGTCCCCGAGCTGCTGGGTGTGCCCGCGGCCGTGGCCGGGGATCCACTGGCGGTGGAGGCGGCCAGCAGCCTGGCGCGCTCCATAGGCCTGCGTCCTTTCCCGGCACCGGCCGACAGGAGGCTCTACCACCTGTCCTGCGTCCTGGCTGGCAACTTCGTGAGCGTGCTGCTGGCCGAGGCCGGCGAGCTGCTGACCCTGGCCGGTCTGCGGCAACAAGATCCCCAGTCCCTGCTGGGGCCTCTCGTGCGCGCTGCCGTGGAGAACGCCCTGCTCGAGGGCCCGCAGGCGCTGACCGGCCCCGTGGCGCGCGGAGACTGCCAGACCCTGGCGGCGCACAGGGAAGCGCTGCAGCAGCACGCCCCCGAGCGCCAGGCCCTCTACGAAGCGCTGGTGGAGCGAGCGGGCCGGCTGGTCCGGCAGAGGGGGGAGCGCTAGCGATGCGGGGGGAAGCATCCCCCCGCCAAAGAGCATGTCCATGAGCGCTGGCCGAAGCACGCCACCGACCACGCCCGGACGCCCGGCCAACCTGTGCCTGCGACCCTCGCGATGCCCGTAGTCGACGCGCTTGCCGCCCTGTCTTCCGGTGCTATATTGAATATATCTGTGGAATTCGCGTAGCGGAAGGTTCCCATGCTCGATGCATTCATCATCGAACGCATTCGACAAGAACGAGAGCACCGCCAGCCCTCCCGCGCGCCTGTCCACATCGAGCTGCCCCGCCAGCCGATGCAGGAGCCGATCCAGGAACCGCCCAGCGGCGAGCCACGGCTCCCGGATCCGCCGGAACGCGGCGTCGTGATCATCAACGACCAGATCTGAGAGCCTCAACCCTCTGCCGTGGGCTTGCCCTGGCAACGCTGGCGTGCTACCCAGCGCGGTCTGGCGGGATCGCCCCCATCGGGGCTGCATGCCGCCCCTGCGTTCTCGAGAGGTTCGCCATGGCCCGTAGGTGCATTTTCACCGGCAAGCGCCCGAATGTCGGCAACAAGGTCTCCCACTCGAACATCAAGACCAAGAAGCGCCAGCTCCCCAACCTCCACACCCGTCGGCTGTGGTGGGAGGAAGAGCAGCGCTTCGTGCGTCTGAAGCTCTCCACCAGGGCGCTGCGCACGATCTGCAAGAAGGGACTGGCACGCTACGCCGCCGAGCAGGGCGTGGACCTGTCCAAGTACTAGTGCCCCAGACGGGAAATCCTGCCCCGGATTTCCCGCGGCGCTGCGCGCCGACCGCTTCGCGGCCCTGGGG
>CAYVQL010000616.1:0-3163 GCA_964454135.1 uncultured Enterobacterales bacterium
AGCGCGTCGACGCGCTGCTGCCCGTGTCCTGCTTCTCGGACCTGCGGGTCATCGGTCAGCTGGCCGAGACCTACGTGCTCTGCGAGGGAGCCGGAGAGCTGGTGGTGGTGGATCAGCACGCCGCCCACGAGCGCATCACCCTGCAGCGGTTGCAGCGCGTGCGAGCCCAGGGCAAGCCCATCGCCCAGACCCTGCTGCAACCGGTGCTGGTCGAGCTGCCCCCCGCTCGGGCGGCGACATTGGAGCCCCACCGAGCCCTGCTCTCCGCGCTGGGGCTGGACGCCGAGCCCTTTGGCGACGCCACCTGGGCCATCAAGGCCGTACCCCCTGAACTCACCGGCCTGGACCTGGCCCAGCTGCTGCGCGACCTGGCAGACGACCTGGCGGACGGGGGCCATGGTCGACCCGCCCATGAGCAGGTGGAACGACTGCTCTCCAGCCTGGCCTGTCACGGCTCCGTTCGCGCCCACCAGCGCTTGTCCGTCTACGAGATGCGCGCGTTGCTCGCAGAGCTGGACCGCGTGGATTTCTCGGTCTGCGCCCACGGCCGCCCAGTGGCCATCCGACTGGACGCAAGAGAGCTGGAAAAACGCTTCCACCGCAGCTGAGGGTCCGCCCATGCCCCCGCCCGTGCTCGTGCTCGCCGGACCCACCGCCGCAGGCAAGACCGCGGCCGCCGTGCACCTGGCCCACCTGTGGGGCGCGCGCATCGTGTCCGCCGACGCCATGCAGGTCTACCGGGGCATGGACATCGGCACGGGCAAGGCCCATCCAGCGGTGCTGAAGCGCTTTCCCCACGCCTGCCTGGACATTCGCCAGCCGGGCGAACCCTACGGGGCGGCCGACTTCGCGGCCGAGGCGGATCGGCTGCTGGCGCAGGGCGCCCCCCTGGTGGTGGCCGGGGGCACGGTGTTCTACTTGCGGGCCTTCCTCTACGGGCTGGTGGCCGCGCCCCGGGCCGATGCGCAGCTGCGGGCCGAGCTGGAGGCGCTGCCCGATCCCCACGCCGAGCTCGAGCGCGTGGATCCTGCGCTGGCCGCCCGGCTGCACCCCAACGACCGCGTGCGGATCGTGCGCGGCCTGGAGGTCTTCCGCATCACGGGCAAGCCCCTGTCGGCCCTGCACGCCACGGACGAACAGCGGCTACGCCACCGGGCGCGGGTGCTCTGGCTGGACCGCGACGACCTGCGACCGCGCATCGACGCGCGCGTGGATCGCATGATGGCCCAGGGCTACCTGGACGAGGTGCGGCGCCTGCTGCGCGCCGGCTACGGGCGGCAGCTCAAGCCCATGCGCTCCCTGGGCTACCGGCACCTGGCCGAGCACCTGGAGGAGGGGCTGGACCTGGAGGAGGCCGTGCGGCGCACCAAGCGCGACACCTGGCGCTTCGCCCGTAAGCAGCGCACATGGTCTCGACAGCACCCCGACTGGCAGCGTACGGACGCCCGGGACAGGCGGACCGTGCTGGACGCAGCGCAGGAGATCTGGGGGCGGCCCCGCGCTATCCCGCGGCGCCGCTCGCCCGAGCAAAGCACATGAGCTAAGGCGGCCAATGCCTTGCGCCATCGAGAGCGCGCAGCCCTGGTAGCGCGGCCCGACGAGTGCCGGGCTGAAACGGAGAGAGTCCCATGCATCGTTGTCCTGCCCTCGCAGCCATGCTGCTCTTGACCGCCTGCAAGGACGAGCCCCAGGACACGGCCGCCCCCGAGCTGCAGGCCCCCTGGCCCGAGTGGGCCTTCCACCACTGGGTCTGGGAAGACGAGAGCACCTCCGACAGCCTGCTGGAGATGGCGGACGGCTACCGGGATCGCGACATCACGGTGGGCGCCGTGATCATCGATTCCCCCTGGGCCACCGGCTACAACACCTTCCAATGGGACAAAGAGCTCTTTTCCGACCCCCAGGGTCTGATCGACGAGCTGCACGACCGGGGCATCCGCGTCTTCATCTGGATCACCCCGGCCATCAACATCGACGAGAAGGAGCTCTACGCCGAGGCGGCGGATGCGGGCTACTTCATGCAGAAGGACGCCAGCAGCGGCCCGGCCGTGGTGGAGTGGTGGAAGGGCGAGGGCAGCCTGATCGACTACTTCAACCCCGACGCCGTGGCTTGGTGGCATGAGCTGATGGACCCCGTCCTGCAGATGGGCATCGACGGCTGGAAGTGCGACGGGCTCGACTTTTCGGTCATCCTGGCGCCCTACTCGCCCGGTGCCGGGGCCGACGTGGAGCGGCTCGAATACTCCCACGCCTACTACCAGGACTTCTTCGACTACACCCGCCAAGAGCTGGGGGATGACCGCCTGGTCACGGCGCGCCCGGTGGACACCTACGGTGCCAGCCCCGACGAAGATGATGTGGAGCTGGCCGCCTTCGCCCCCATCGAGATGAACTGGGCCGCCTGGGTCGGCGACCAGGACTCGGATTTCGACGGCCTGCAGGCGGCGCTGCGCAACATGTACTACTCCGACGTCTACGGCTACGTGGCCTTCGGCTCGGACATCGGCGGCTACCGCTCCGACGACAGCGAGCTGGGCCGCGACAAGGAGACCTTCCTGCGCTGGGCCCAGCTGGGGGCCTTCTGCCCGGTGATGGAGAACGGTGGCAGTGGCACGCACTGGCCCTGGAAGTTCGACGACGAGACCGTCGCCATCTACAAGGACTTCGTGGATCTGCACCATGCGCTGCTGCCCTACCTGATGGAGGAGGGCGCCGTGGCCTTCGACGCGGGCACGTCGTTGATGAGCTTCTTCGACGATGAGACCTACGAGTACATGCTGGGCCGGGACATCTTCGTGGCGCCCATGTTGGAGTCGGGCACCAGCCGCGAGGTGCCCTTTCCGGATGACGGCAGCTGGGTGCATATCTTCGACGACTCGGCCACCTACGCCGGCGGCAGCGTCGAGACGCTGCAGATCCCGCTGGACAGCTTCCCGGCCTTCGTGCGGCAGGGCTCGGAAGTGGAACAGCTGCTGAGCCAGGGTTGGTAGGGCAGCGACCGGGGCGGGGCCCATGGCTGCACCGTCCCCGCGCCTTCTGCGCTGACTCTGGGTGAAGAGCCGAGATCCTATCGGAGCTGCAAATCACGGTCGTGGGCACCGACCATTCCCGCCGACAGTGTCGGCGGAAATGACCGGCGCTGTTTTTTTGGGGGGAAGACAGA
>CAYVQL010000617.1:0-3163 GCA_964454135.1 uncultured Enterobacterales bacterium
AGCCCTCCGTGGCGAAACAAAAAAAAAAAAACAAAACGGCCCCTATGGGGATAACCCTGAGGGGGGGGTCCCCCCACCCCTGGATCCGCCCGTGTGCCTACCCCCAAATTGTTCTGCACAGACGGGCGTAGCCGGCGGCACTAGCCCGTGGATGGCACCTGAGCGCCGCACTATACTCCAAGCAGGCTCCCAAGAGGCTCTCCCTCATGCCGACTCCCTGGCGTCGCTTTCGCATCCGGCACAAGATCGGCAGTGGTGGCTTTGGCGACGTCTACCTGGCCGAGGTGGCGTCGGCCGGCGGCTTCGCGCGGGTGGTGGCCCTCAAGCTGCTGCACGCCGATTTTCACGACCAGGCCGAGATCGTGGGTCGGCTGCGCGACGAAGCCCGGCTGCTGGGCCAGCTGCAGCATCCGGCCATCGTGCGCGCGGAGGATCTGATCTTCCTCGACGGACGCCTGGCGGTGGTGATGGAGTTCATCCCCGGCGCCAACCTGCTGGACCTGATCAACCCGCGCACCAATCCCGATGACATCCCACCGCGCATTCCCCTGCAGGTGGTGCGGCGCGTATGCGAGGCCCTGGAGGCGGCCTGGAGCCGCCCTAGCACCCTCAGCGGCCAGCCGCTGCGGGTGATGCATCGCGACATCAAGCCCTCCAACATCCGCGTCACCCCCGATGGCGAAGTCAAGGTGCTGGACTTCGGCGTGGCGCGAGCCGACGCCATGGACCGCGAGATCGTCACCGAGAACGAACTCATAGGCTCCACCCCCTACATCGCCCCCGAGGTCTTCCTCAACGGGCCGCTGGGGCCCTACACCGACCTCTACTCCCTGGGTGTCACCTTCTACGAGATGATCGCCCGCCGGCGCTTCGGTCGCTGCGGCCTGAACCCAAAGCAACAGGCCCAGAAACTCGAGGAGCGCATGGCTGAGGCCGATTTTTCGTCCTTCGGCGGGCAGGAGGGGCCGCTGCGGCTGCTGCTGCGGGACATGCTGGCCTTCGACTTCGGCGATCGCCCGCAGGCCCTGGAGGTGGCCGAGAGCTGCCGTCGAATCGCTGCCCAGCTGCCCGAACCGAGCCTGCAGCGCTGGACGCCGGGGAAGGTGGAAGAAGTGGCTGCCCGCACCAGGCTGCCCGCCACGGGCAGCCTGGACGGTCAGGTGCTGGAAGAGGAGAGCACGCGCTCCGGTCTCCGAGACGACGCCACCACGGCCAACCTGCACCGGGATACACCCAGCCAGGCCAGCACCACCACGATCCGGGCCAGAGGTTCGGGCTGCCTGCTGCTGGGATTGCCGCTGGCCCTGCTGGCCGGATGTCTGCTGCTGCTGGTTGGCGTGGCTATGTACACCGGCTTTTTTCCCTGGCCGGGAGAGGAGCTGGCGACGAGCCCCCCGGTGTCCGAGTCGCTGCAGCAGGCTGCACCCGCTGAGCAGCCCGCCTCGCCGGACAAGCAAGGCGGGGCCGCGCAGGGTGCGACCAGCCAGGCGGAGCCCGCAACGACCCAGGCCGCCAAGAGCGTGGCATCCCCGGCGCCCGCCAAGCCCAGTACGAGCAGCCCCTCCAGCGAGGCTGTCCGGAAGGAGAGCGCAGAGCCCAGCGCCGCCCAGGGCGCGGCCCCCCGCGGCCAGGCCCCGTCCGCCCAACCCCAGCCCACCCAGCCCGAATCCACCGAGCCCGCAGCGACCCCAGCGCCGGCAGAGCATGCCCCAGCGGCCAGCAGCGTCCCGCTGGAGGTGGCCTTCACCTCGCGCCCCCTGGGCCTCGCCGTCAGCGTCGACGGCGTCTACCGCGGGGCCACACCTCTGCGCGTCACCCTGGGTTCAGGCCCGCACCGCGTGGTCTTCGAGTCCGGTGTGCAGACCCTCTCCAAGGACATCGTGGTAGAAGAGGGAGGCAAGGACCTGTGGTTCTACGATCATGCCGAGGGCGAGATCCGATGAAGCGACGCTGCGCACTGACCGCCCTGCTCTTCCTCATGGCCCCCGGGGCCCTTGCCCAGGGCACAGCCGCCGACTGCCCCGACCTGACCAGCTCGCTGCGCCAGGTGCGAGAGGGCCTGGATGGCGTGCGCCTGCAGGAGGCCACCAGCGCCGGCGCTGAGGCCGAGGCCTCGCTGAGCTGCCAGACCGAGGTGGTCAACACACTAGGGCTGAGCTCCCTCTTCCAGCTGTTGGGGTCCTGCCACCTCTACCTGGGCGACATGGCCCAGGCCGAGGTCTACTTCGGCCGAGCGGTGGCCGTCTCCCCGGCCGGTGGCATCGACCCGTCCCTGGGTGCGCAGGTGGCGTCCATCTACGAAGACGTGCGCAGCCGCGTGCTCTCGGTGGCCACCGGCTCCTTCCAGGGTCAAGCCGGCCTGCAGGCCTGGGTGGACGGCCGGGCCCTGCCCGGCGGCCTGCCCCTGGACGTGGCCTCGGGCCTGCATCTGCTGCAGCAGCGCCTGCCCGATGGCAGCCAGGTCAACCACCTGGTGCGCGTCGCGCCGGGGCAGCAGTACCGCCTGGACAGCGCAGGTGGCGCGCCGCGCCTGGGAGGCCTGGCTCAGACCCCGGCCCCGGCCGAGGTCCCGGCGCCCGTGCCCACGGCCCCGCCCCCCGCGCAGGATCCCGTCTCCAGCAGCCCCGCCCCTGCCGAGCCGCGGCAGGTCCCCTGGGGCTGGTTAGCGGGCGGCGCCGGGGCCATGGCGGCCGGCGGCCTGGTCATGGGCCTGGCCGCTGCTTCCCACAGCTCCTTCGACAGCACAGCCGACATCGACGAGCTCGATGGCCTGCGCGCCCGCACCAACGTCCTGGGCGCGCTGGGCATCGGTCTGGAGGTGGTGGGACTTGGCCTGGTGGGCACGGGCCTGGCGCTCACCGAAGGCGGCGTCGGCCTGCAGGCCGGCTGGACCTGGTAGGAGCCGACATGAGAACCTGCGCCCCGCTCTTGCTCCTGTCGCTCTCCTCCTGCATCTTCGTCTCGAGCGAGGAGTACGACGCCAGGTACGCCACGCTGCAGGACGCGGACGGCGACGGCTTCATCAGCGACCAGCTGGACGGCGACGACTGCGACGACGCCGACCCCGCCATCAACCCGGACGCCGAGGAGACCTGGTACGACGGCATCGACCAGGACTGCGACGGCTGGTCCGACTACGACATGGACGGCGACGGCTTCGACT
>CAYVQL010000618.1:0-3153 GCA_964454135.1 uncultured Enterobacterales bacterium
GATAGAACTCCACGGGGTCCCGGTACTCGTCGCTGCCCTCGTTGCGAGCGACCTGGGCCAAGTCGGCGGCGAACTCCGCCTGGACGTACTGTCCGGAGGATACGTCGGGGTGCGGACTCACGATTTCTCGCCAGGGCCTGAGCCCAGCGTTGACTCGCACTTCGATGGCGGCCGATTGCCGGGTCTTATGGCGGGCCTGTTCGGAGAAGACGATACGCTGAAGCTCGACCTTGAGCTTGTCCACCTCGGCGACTTGCTCCGGCGCCGTAACCGATTGGAGTAGACGCCCGATGGAGTCCAGGACCCGCAAGGCATCGTCCGAGGAGAAGGGCCGGTCGTGCGCCCAGCGATTGCGATGCTCAAGTAACTCGGAGACCAGGGATCGCTCGAAGTGGCCGAGGGTCCGGCGGAAGGCGTCGTGCCAGTGGTCGATCATGCTCTTGAGGAGAGCGTATGTATCCCACTCGATGCGACCATCTGGAAGCTCTACGAATCCCCTCCTGTGGCGTGAGGACACGTCGGTCTTCCACTGCTCCCCAAGGGCGCTGGCAAGCTCCCTCTCGACGAATGGGCCGAGCCCATCTCGCAGGAAGTTCAAGCCGTTCTCGACTCGTTGACGATTCGTTAGCGCCATCTTCCTAGCTCCCAACAGGGGTGGGTTCGACCCAGCCCTCAACATGTTCAGTAGTCGGCCCTTCGGTCGGGTGGAGCCCATTCCGTGGCACACCCGAATGGAGCTTCGTGACTTGGCGGGATGCCGCCTGGAGGGGCGTGCAGAGGTCCTGCTGGACGTACTCGCTGCCAGCCCCCTCAATGTCGCCCCTGATCCCCCGGGGCATGGTGCGATGACGGCTCAAAGCAACCTCTCCTGGACCGGCCCTGTGACCTTCCGCTGGGCGGCCAGACGGGCGAGTTCGGGCCATGCAGCACCTAGGCCGTTGTACGCCCGGGCTTCCTCGGCCCAGCCCTTCCGAATGCAGGTCTGGTAGAGCCGGTACGCAAGGTCATGGGCGGGTTCGGCCCTGGAGCCAAGGCGGGCAAGGAGGTCTGCGGCTGCTTGTTCTCCCCCATCTTCTAGACGCTTGATCAGGTGCTGCGTGCATTCCCAGATGGTGATCCGAGGGTCGGACTCGGGCTCCCAGTCGTCGGGAAGTTCGTCCCGTTTGAGGAGCCTGACCTTGCCAGCAACAGAATCCAGGATGCCCGCCTGCTTGATGCCCTCCACGGACACGTTGCGGGCTTTGGCCAGCGTCTCAGCGTCCCCGAATGGGCCCGCCTCGAACCCCCGAGTCTCGAACCAGGTGACGGCGAACCGGGTGTCCGGCCCGAACTCCCCGGTTTGCTCGGCCAGGTACTCGTCCAGGGCCTCGTTGATCATCTGGAGGGCCGTTCGCACGGTCATCGACGACCCATCCGCCTCGACTACCTTGGAGTGCCGGGAGAAAATCGCCATGCCCGGGCCGATGGACGCCTGGGCCATATCCACGGGAGCGATGTTGCCCTTCTGGAGGGCCTTTACGGCCTTGGGAAGCTCCTGACGAAGCAAGCGCCTAAAGTCAGAACGAGTGGTTGCAGGGGCATCGTCCGGGCGCTTGCGGCAGACGAGGACAACCGAGGTGGCAAGAGCGTTGGAACCGATGTCCCGCATCCGGCCGCCTCGCTCTGTGCGAACAGGCCAAGTACCGACCACCGAGAAACCAGCGTCAGCGAGGGCCGCCAGGAACGTCTCCCAGCCCGTGGAAGTAGTCGTTTCACCGTCACTCTCTGTCTGCTTGAAGGCGTAGTAGATGGTGGTCGGGATGCCGTCGGGAGCAGTCTCGACCATGCAGCGGAGGGCTTCCGTCATGCCGGTTTCGAAAAAGACCTCAGCTTCTCTCTTTCCGCCATGCCGGAAAGGATCTGCTACGAGTTCGGGGGCCTTTGGCACCAGCATGGTGCGGAAGATGTCAGGGTAGACATGCTGGAGCACATGACGCTGCCAGAGGTAGAAGAAGTCCGATAGATCGGCGTAGGGGACGTTGTCGTAGTAGGGCGGGTCGGTGGAGAAGATCGCCTGGGTCTGGCTCTGCAACCGGGTAGCGTCCGACAGAAAGACACGGCCGGGCTCCAACGACAGGGTCATTCTCTCTATCGTTCGGGCTTGCCCAGCGGCGGTCACCGAGTAGTCTCCAGCGGCACCCGCAAAGGGGTTGACCTCACCGAAGTCCCAGACCATTGGCAATGCCTGGCGGGTGAAAGTCGTCTTGACTTGGTTGCGGCTCGGGCTCCACTGGACCAGCTTCGAGTTGTAGTCCGCCATCTTGCTGACGCCGAGCGCAAGGTAGGTGGTGAGCGCTTCTGCGTAGTCGGAAGCCTGCTTCCCAGCGCCACCAGTTAGCTGTTTCGAGGCCGAGAGAGCGAGGTCGCAGTAGGTATCTAGCGCCGTGAGTTGCCGGTTGGTGAAAAGGTCTCGGTGTTTGCGCATTCCGTAGTTTTGAATACGGAACCCGAGGGCCTGCTCTGGCAGGTCAGTGTCGGGGGCTTCAGCAGGCGAAGTCACCCGGGCGATGCGCTCTTGGTCGTCTGTGGGCGGCAGACACAGCCGAACCCGCCCCCCGTCAGCGACGATGGCCATGAGCCGGTCACCGAGACGACCCAATTTGCCCTGAGCACGAATATATGTAGCCGGGATGGGATCGCCGGAGAGGAGGCATCTGAAGTCCCCTCGTCCCATCTTAGTTCCTGCGGCCACCGCCTTGGCGTCTTCTGGTTGTCCTGTCCGCACATCGAAGCGCCATGTTCGGGTCGCAACGTCTACCACTGGCTCGGCCCAGGTCTCCTTACCCTTCTTTTTGAACAGCCAGAACGACGAGACCAGCGGTACATGGACCCCACCCACCGCCGGGTTCGGACTGGCGACAGTCCTGGCCCACAACCAAGCGATTACGGTCAACTTCTGCCCAGCATAGGGCACCAGGTCGGGCCGTCCTTTGGCCAACTCCTCGGTTACCTTCACCGGCGGGTACAAGTGGCCGATACGCTTGAACGCCTCGTCCCTCATCCACTTGCCGTAGTACCGGACATCCTCGGCTAATCCTTGGGCTCCTTTCCAGTTCCTCATCCCGGTCTTCCTATGGGAATCTGGATTCACAGGCGGCGTTCCGGCGAACTTCG
>CAYVQL010000619.1:0-3143 GCA_964454135.1 uncultured Enterobacterales bacterium
CGCCGTGGACATGGTGCGCGAAGACCTGGGCTGCCTGTCGGAGGTGGTCTCCAAGGCCGATGCGCAGGAGATCCACCAGCTCTTCGCCCGGGTGGGTGCACGGCAGGGAGACGCAGATCAGGCGATCATCGCTTTCAGGGGGCTGCTGGCCTTGGACCCCGACTACGAGCCCGACGCGGCGCTCGCGCAGCAGGGCAGCTTGCTGCGCAAAGCCTACGACATGGCCACAATCGCTGGCGCCGGTGCCGCGGACGAACTCCAGCCGGGCGCTTGGTTCGTGGACGGCAGGCCAGGCGTCCGCGAGGTGCCCCGCGAGCGAGCCGCCCTGGTGCAACGCCTGGACGATGACGGCGCCTTCAGCTCCTGGTACGTCATGGGGAAGGGACTGCCCAATGAGCTGACGGCATACCTGGCAGGCGCGGAGGCGGCCCCGGCGTCGCCTGTCGAGGCGGCGCCCGAGCCCGTGGCCAAAAGCGAAGCGCCGCCTCCCGAGCCGGTCCCTCCGGCCGAGAGCCCCCTGACCGGCACGGTGGACTTGGCGGAAGGTGGGGCGCCCTCCGAACGCGCCAGGGGCGGCCATGCCTCGCGCGGCCTGCTGATCGGCGGCGTAGCCCTGGCCGCGGTCGCGGTCGGGGGCATCGGCTACGCCGAATACCTGCAGCAAGAGATGATGGACATACAGAAGCAATCCAAGGCCAAAAGCAAGTACCAGATGGGCCTGGGCATCTCCATCGGCTGTTGCGTGGGGGGCCGGGCCGGGGGCGGCGTGGGGCGGGGGGCCGTGAGCACGGCACATTGGTGTGGGGGGAGGAGCCGCAGGGAACGCAGGCGGGCGACAGCCGCGCCTACCGTCTACTCTCGACACTGGGGGCCGGGGGATTCGGCTCGGTGTACCGCGGCGAGCTGCAGGGAGCTTCCGGATTCAGCAAGCAGGTCGCCATCAAGCTGCTGAACGAGGAGGCCAGCAAGGTCGAGGACTTCAAGGCCCGCCTGCGGGACGAGGCCCGGCTGCTCGCGCTGTTGCGCCACCGGGCCATCGTGCACGTGGAAGACCTGGTGAAGCTGCACGGTCGCTGGGCCGTGGTGATGGAGTACGTGGAAGGCGCGGACCTCAAGGAGCTGATGGCGCTGGGCCCCATGTCGCCGCGCCCGGTCTGCGAGATCGCGGGCGAGGCGGCGTCGGCGCTTCAGGTGGCCCACGAGGCTAAGGATCCGCGCACGGGCGCGCACCTGAGCATCGTGCATCGCGACATCAAGCCGGCCAACATCCGCATCACGCCCTCGGGCGAGGTCAAGGTGCTCGACTTCGGCGTGGCGCGGGCGGCCTTCGACGACCGCGAAGCCATGACCCGCTCCATGGCCTTCGGCTCCCTGGGCTACATCGCGCCTGAGCGCTTCGACGGGAACGACATGCCGGCGGCCGACGTGTACGCCTTGGGCGTGGTGGTGCTGGAGGCCTTGTCGGGGAAGCCCATCGGGCAGCTTTCGGTCAATCCGAAGAAGCACGATGAGAAAGTGAAAGACCGCCTGGAACAGCTGCTGGAGAGCGTTGGTGGTGGTTTCGGAGGCCAGGCGGTGCTGTTTCTGGCGCGAATGATGGCCTACGATTTCGAAGAACGTCCCACCGCGGCCGAGGTGGTGGAGCGTTTCCAGGGTCTGTTCATCGAGGCGCCCGGCCCCTGGTTGAAGAGCTGGATCCCCGGAGCGCTACAGCAGGTGGAGCATGAGGAATCCACGGTGGACTCGGGGGGCGTCAAGCGCGTCATCGACAGCCAGGCGAATCCAGGGCTGACCGTGAGCGGGGTGCCCGAGCCCCACTCGGGGGACTCCATCGAACGGGTCGGAGCCGTGGAAGCGGCGTCCGAGCCCATGGACCTGGCTGACCGACAGGAGGGGGAGCCCGAGCCTCCTGATCCGGGCAGCACCCGCGCGGTCATCAGCGGCGCCTTGCGCGACTCCGGCGGCGTGCCGCTTCAGGAAGAGCAGGCCGGCGTCGGGCTCACGGCAGTGCTCGAATCGCTGGCGAGCCAGGAACGGATACCCGGCCAGGGGGTGGCCGACGTACCCGAGCGCGGCGTCCAGGCCGATCTGCGGGCGGACCAAGCTGAGGCGTCCAGCGGCCAAGCCGCGACGCGGGCTGAGCGGAAGGACGAACAGGTCGAGCGGGAGCCCGAAGCGGACGACGTGCTCCTGCCGCAGCCCGTCGTCCGGTCCCGGCGCTTCGGCTTGTTGCTTCTGCTGCTGCTCGTGCCCGCCGCAGCCGCGCTGGGGGCTGCCGTCGTGGCGTGGGTCGTCTGGCCTACGGGCGACGACCAGCCCGGCGAGGCTAGCGAACAGGTGAGCGAGCGGCCCGAAGGCCAGGCCTTGGAGGACGGCACCGCAGATGGCGCTCAGAGGTCCCCCGAACCAGAGCCCGCCCAGGTCGCGGAAGCAAGGGACGCGCCCGCTCCGCCGCCCCCAGCCGAGGAGGTACGGACCAAGCCTCCGGCAGCTCCCACCGGGTTCACGGACGCCCCGGAGAGCTCCTCGGCCTCTGCGGCCATGGGCACCGTCGAGGTTCTGGGCAGCATCCTGGGCGCCCGGCTGAAGGGTGCCGATGGGAAGACGTACAGCCCCGGCGAGGTGCCCACCGGCACCTACGACCTGGCCGTGGCCTTCCCTGGCGGCGCCAAGGTCAAGCTGCCCGGCTACGTAAAGGTGCAGGCCGGCCAGACCACCACCGTGCGCTGCGACAAGGTGGCGCAGCAGTGTCGATGAGGAGGAAGGGACGATGAGGACCAAGCTCTTGGTGGCCTGCTGCCTGCCGCTCTGCGGCTGCGTGGGGATGTGGCCGGGGGACTGGGAGGCGTGGCAGAAGGCGAACAGGCACGCCCAAGTCGACTCGGGCAGTCTTGACGAGGCAGACGTCGACGCAGACACGGACACAGATACCGACGCCGATCTGGATGCGGACGCAGACACCGGTGCGGATTTGGCTCCCAGTTCCTATATAGCGATGGCCAAGGGAGAAGGCGATCTCCCAATATTGGACAACCAAGTTATTACCTCGGAGGCCATAATCGAGGAGTGCCCAAGCGTAATAGACATCACCGTGGCCGTCGACATCACCCATACGTACATAGGTGATATCCAACTGAAACTGT
>CAYVQL010000620.1:0-3130 GCA_964454135.1 uncultured Enterobacterales bacterium
ATTCTTGGTGGGGGCCTATTGGCCGAAACGATGACCAAGGCCGCTGCTAGGGCTGCCAGTCCAGCGGCGTGACGAAGGGGATCCCGTTGACGCTCTTGGTGGCCAGGTGGCCGCCTGTGACGTGGTTCAGGTCCACGGCGGGATCGATGCCCACCTGCAGATAGGCGTCGTGGGGGTTCACCAGGCCCAGGTTCACCACGTGGTTCGGCTCGTTGTTCAGGCAGTGCAGGCTGCCGGCCGCGGCCAGCTCCAGGCCGCATGCCTGCAGCTGAACCAGCTCCTGGGGCGCGGCCGCCCACTCCCCCTGCTGCAGCTGCTCGATCTCGACCCGCAGCTGCCGATACTGGGCCACCCGCTCCTCCCAGGTCGCTCGCTCAGCCGGATCCAGGCTGCTCAGGCGCTCGCGATGTCCCAAGCCCCGTAGGAAGCGGGCCCTGCTGGAGTGCACCAGCTCCAGGGCCTGGCGGCTGCGCCCCAAGCCCAGCAGCAGGGCCAACTGGCGCCCGGTGGCGTCGGTTCGCTGGGCCAGAAAGTCGTCGCGGCCCAGGTGGATGGGCACCAGGTAGCTATGCTCGTAGAGCAGCTGACGGCCCGCCTCGTAGGCCTCCAGCGCTTGGACGGGGCGCGCAAGCTCCTCCAGGGCGCGGGCCCGGCCGTAGTGGGCCCGCCACTGGAACTCGATGGATGCGCTGCTGCGAGCCAGCTGGTCCAGCTCATCGTAGGCGTCCAACGCCACCTGTGCTTGCTGGCGGTCCAATGCCACTCGACCTCGCAAATCGCTTGACCAGCAGCGAGCCTCGGTACGCATCTCCGGATTGGTGGCCATCGCCTGTTGGAGCAGCTGCTCTGCCACATCAGGTTTGCCTCGATACTGGGCCAACAGGGCCAGGTTGAGGTACTGGTTGGCGGTCCTTGGGGCTTGATTCGCCGGCGGGCATGCAGCCTCCGCCAACTCCAGAGCCCGCCGGAAATGGGGCTCCGGGTCCAGCCCTAGGTTGCCGGGGGCTTCCACACCCCAGGCCGCCAGCCTGACACCGGCCTCCATGGCCAGCAGCAGTCCCCAGCCGTATCCGTTCAGCTGTTCGACGCGATCGCATCCCGAGACCTCCGCTGCTCCCGGTAGAAGGGGCTCGGCCCACAGTCGGAGGGCCTCGAAATGGCGCCCAGACCGGCGCTGGGTTTCTGCCAACCAGACTCGTGCCTTAGTCTCGTACTCCCCGTGACCAGTGCGCCGAGCTTCGGCAAGGGCACGGCCCAGAAAATCGGCCGCCGCCCGATGATCCCCGAAGCTCGACGCCATGAAGCCCTGCACGAAAGCCACGAAATAGCGCGACTCCAGATGCCCCTCGGGCACATCCTCCAGGGCCTGTAACACCCGCCGCGCCCGCTCTGGCCGCCCGTCCTCCAGCAGCAGGTGCACCAGGAAGCAGGAATCCCGTACCCGCTTCAGCTGGTGGCCCTACAACTGGTGGGCCTGCAGGGCCTGCTCCAGCCACTCCGCAGCCCGCTCCCGATCCCCCAGGCCCCGCTCCAGCCGGGCCAGCATGCCCAGAGCCCGGCCCCGTTCCTCAGGGGGCAACTTGGGCAGCACCGCCTCCAGCATGGCCTTGCTCTCGGCCGGCGGCAGAGCGCGGGCCCTCTCCCGCAGCTGACTGGGCTCGGTTACGGCCAGCTCCAGCCCCCAGAAGCAGCCAGCCCCGCCCGGCTCGCAGAGCTCCAGCCGCCCCGGCGCCTGGGGCGCCGCCAAACCGTAGCGCGTCCCCCCTCCACGCCCGCAGCCTCGGCCGCCAACACCTGCCCCCCAGCGCGCGCCTCCACGACCCGCTCCGGCGGCGCGTCCACCCACACCACCAGCTCGCTGTCTTCGGCCACCCCACAGACCGGCCCCGTCAACAGCTCCAGGCAGCCGCTATAGGCCACCTCGGGCGGGGGCGCGGGCGGCGATTCCGGCGCCGGCTCATCCTGGCAGGCCACGCTGAGCAGCAGGGCTGAGGCGGAAAACGCACGGCGAGCACGGCGACGGCCAGGCATGGGCATGTCCTGAAGATCCAGCCAACGAGTGGCCCTGCGCCCGGCATGAGGCGGGGTGAGGCGAGGCCGCGGCGCGGGGCTGCGCGTTTGCAGCGTTGGGCAGAGCCGCTCCGGCGAGCCGCCGCAAGAGGTGGACATCACCGACGCCAATCCCTACGACGACGACGTGGACCTCAGCCACATCGACGACCTGGAGTCGGTCAACGAAGCGAAGGTGCTCACCAAGGACAAGGCCACACCCCCGGTGGAGTACATCACGCCCATCGAAGTCGTGGAGTGACAGCGTTCTTGGGTGTCATTCTTGGGTGTTCGCGGAAGGGATGGCCCTATGCGGGCCGCCCCCCGCACAGAACCCAGCGAGCGGAACTACCGCACTGGGCTCCTGCCGCGAGTGAACTTCGCACTCCTGTCCCTGCGCGCAGCCTGATGTACATGCTCCAGCGTACTTGGCACGATGTAGGTCCGCCTCTGCGTGCGGCAGGTGTTTTACTGCCGCGTCAGGATCCGGTTGGCTGAGCCCTGACTGTGCCACGGATCAGCACCGGACTCTCATGATGTCCTCTCCCGAATGAGATCCGGGCCCACGGAGCCCAGGTCCCCGATGAGCCCCTTTCCACGCCAGCGCTCGTCCAGCCGCAGCACGCGCCCCGCCAGCAGGCTCCCCCGACCGCGCCGTGGCGTCGTTGAGAATGGTGGCTGCCGGGGTGTCGTCGGTGGCAGTTCCTACGACGGGCCCGGGAGCTCGGTGGCTGTCGTTGTATCGGGTAGTGGGCCCTTGATGGTGGCTGCCGGGGTGTCGTCAGTGGCGGTTCCTACGACGGGCCAAGAGCGCAGGTGGCTGCCGTTGTGGCGCTGGTGGGCCCTTGACCCACGTGGGTCGTCCGCACCTCCCGCCCGTCTCCGAACCGGTAGACCAGCCCCCCTTCGCAGCGCTCGACACCGAGCAGCCCGTCGTGAACGAGGTGATGGTGTGTTCCGCACATAGTAAGCAGGTTTTCCTCGAAATTGTCGCCGCCGTCGTTGCGGTAGGTCAGGTGGTGCAGATCCAGCCAGAGGCGGTTGCCGCAGCCCGGCACCTGGCAGCGGTGGCGGTCGCGTT
>CAYVQL010000621.1:0-3122 GCA_964454135.1 uncultured Enterobacterales bacterium
GGACCTTTGAGCCCCGCGCCTTATGGGCGCGCCGGGGCATCCAAGATGCCCCGGATATTCATTCGGCTTTCAACCCTGGCAATGTATCGGTTGGCCGCAAGGATGACCGAGCCCCGCGGATCAGCGCAGGATCGGCTGACTCGACGTGTACTCGCCGGTGATGGCGATCAGCTCCAGGCGCTTGCGCGCCATCAGCTTGGAGATCTTGGCCAGGCCGGTGGAGATCTGATCGAGCGCCTGGACGTAGAAGCCGAACAGGGCGCCCAGGGGACCCAGCTTGGCCGGCAGGAACTCCTTGGCCATGCCCAGCAGCCCAGCCAGCCCCTGCACCGTGGGGTGCTTGGTGTCGGTCAGCTGCATCGCATCCCCAGCCTTCATGAACTGCGCCGCGGATTTCATCACGTCGATGCCCTTCTTGGCCTTGCCCAGCGCTCCGGTGACCTTGCCGATCTTGCCGAAGACCGAGTCGGCGTCGCCGGAGGTGAGCGTGTCGGCGCCGGCCAGGCCCTTGAACATGGTCTTGCGCGCCAGGTCCCAGGCGTCGTCCTTGCCGCTGTAGCCGCTGTCGGCCAGGTAATCGACCCCCGTGGAGAGCTGGTTCAGGTAGCCCTCCATCTCCTGGATGGCGTCCTCCTGGGGGATGCCGATGTTGGCCAGGAACTCGGTCACCACCTGCTGCTCGAACTCGCGGATGGCCGCGATGGCGTGGGGATCGTCCCCCACCGCATCGTAAGCGGCATCGATGAGGCCCATCCAGTCGGAGTACCTGGCCAGGGCCGCCGCCATCTTCTTCTGGTTGGCCAGCTCGGCGATGGCTGCAGGGTTCTCGATGCCGGCCTTGAGCGCGTTGCTCTCCACCACGCTCTCGTAGTTGAACCAATCGGCGGCGTAGGTCAGGCGCTGGGCGTCCAGGTCGGTGGTGGTGTAGCTCTGCTCCTTGGCGATGATCTCGTTGTACATGATCCCGTGGCTGCGGGACTCGGTCTCGGTCTCCATCTCCTGCTTGTACTTCTCGAAGCGCGTCACCAGCCGGTCAAGCCAGCGCGTCTCGAGCAGGTCGGCCACCACCATGCCCTGCAGGTCGGTCACCGACGCGGCCTCGCTCCACTCGGCCTGCAGGTCGTCGCGCACGCCCTCGCAGGCCTCCAGGATGCGCACCACGGCGTAGTAGGCGGCCACCCGGTTCCAGATGCGCGCGAAGCTGGCGTCGTAGTACTTGCGGTAGAGCCCGCCCAGGGCCTCGACCCGCTTGTAGAAGTCCTCGCCGCCGGCCGTGGCAGGGCTCTTGCGGCCGGTCTTGGCCAGATCGCTCATGTCCCAGGCGTAGTCACGGCACTTGTCCAGGAAGGCATCGACCACGGCCGAGCTGGCCGAGGTGCCGCTGGACACCTCGAAATCGCGGGACTCCACCTTGTCGATCTCTTCGGAGATGGTGTCGATCCACTCGTCGGCCAGGGACACGCCGCTGGCCACCCAGTCCGCTTCGTAGACGTCGTCGTACTCGCCCTCGACCTTGTCGACCCAGTTCTCCAGGTTGTCGCCGCTGACGTGCTTGGAGTGGATCCGGGTGGTCTGGGGCCCGTCTTCGCCGTGGACGGTGTAGCTGCCCGCATCGCGGGTCACGCCCCAGTACTCGGCGTTGGCCGCCGTGTCGTCCAGCTCCTGCAGCTCGCTGTCCAGCTCGGGGTTGTTCTCCAGGCTCTCCTGTCCCAGGCCCTCCCGCACGCGATCCGAGGAGGCCCGCGCGGCGTCGCCCAGGGCCTGCAGCAGCGCCTTGGTCTCGCCGTAGAGATCGGACTTGGCTTCGGCCAGCCCAGCCGTGCGGTTCTCCAATGACTCCTCCATCTGCTCGAACAGGCCCTTTTCGGCCAGGACCTCGCCCTCCCACTGGTCCAGGGCTTCCTGCTTCTCCTCCTCGTCGGTGGAGGAGTAGTACAGCTCGTACCACTCCACCATGGCCTCGGCCGAGGCCACCAGGCCGGGCAGGCGGCTCATGGCAGCCTTGGCGCCCGTCAGCAGCCCAGCCAGCTCTTCCTCGGCGCCCTCTTCCACGTGCTCGGACTGCGGGTCGTAGGTCTGCTGCAGGTAGCGGTACTGCTTGACGAACTTCTCGGTGTCCCACACCTCTTCGGCCAGGGCGTTGTACTCCGTCAGCGCGGCCTGGGCCGCGCCGTAGGCCTCTCCGGCCGCGTTGCCGGCGTCGAGATAGCTCTGAATGGTCGCGGGAGGCTCAGGCGTCTCGAAGGCATCGCGCTGGCCCTGGCGCGAGCGGGACACGCCCGAGATGGGCGCCGATCCGCCCGATGCCGCCCGGCGCCCGGCCGACTTGGCCTCGCCCTCCAGACCCTGGTCCACGGCGCCCTCGTCAAAGGCGCCCCCCTGGTCCACGGCCGATGTCCCGCGGCGTTGCTGCACCACGTGGGCCAGCTCCTCGTTGACGCGCTCCTGGCCGGCCAGCGTGCCGGGCTCGTATTGGCCGGATGCGAAGTGGATGTCCTCTCCGTAGGTGACCGCCCGGGCGCCGACGGCGGCGGCCGCGCCATCTCCCACGTGCACGTTGACGTCGGCGAAGTCCTCGCCAAAGGCCTGCTCGGCGTTCTTCCGCAGATCCGGATCCAGGTTTCCGGCGGCCCGCTCCAGCTCCTGGGCCAGGCCGCTGCCCTCGGGCTCCTGCACGCCCGGTCCGGACGCGGCGCCCTGCAGGGCGAAGCCACCCACGGCCGCAGCGCCCGCCTCGCCGCCGGCTTCATCGGCGGGTTGATCGCCCCCGACCTCGGGGCCTCCAGCGCCCTGCTCGCCCGCGCCGTCCGCTTCCGGGGTGAGCCCGGCCAGCTGGGCGGCGGCGCTCATGCCCCAGCTCTGGGCCACGCCGTCCACCGTCTCAGGTGCGGGGGTGCCACCTTCCTGGGCCGCTCCCAGCTCTTGTCGACCTGGAGCCGTGGTCTCTTCAGCCTCCTGCACGTCGTGGCTGGCGACCTGCGGGGTCTTGGCGGACTGCTGATCGGGGCTGCGCTGGCGTGATTTCATGATGGATCCGGCTTGGATGGGGTGGCTGCCCTCCGCCGCCACGTAGACAGGAGCAGAACCGGATCTTGGCCGCAGCAGGGCCTAGGGTCAAGTCC
>CAYVQL010000622.1:0-3121 GCA_964454135.1 uncultured Enterobacterales bacterium
GCTGTGCGCGGCTCATGCGCACGCCGCGGCCGGCCCGGCTGGCCCGCTTGTAGTCCTTCCAGGTCTCGCAGCCGTGGGGCTGGACCACCATCTCCCACTCGTCGCGGAAGAAGGCCGGCGAGAAGCCGCTGTCGGAGTCCAGGGCCAGGGCCAGCTCCCAGAGCTCCTCGATCTTGCTGCCCACGCCCCACCACTTGATGTCGTAGCGGTAGCCAGCGCGCCGCAGCAGGCCCGAGACCCAGCGGTCGATGTGCACCACCTCGATGCGCTCGCGAGCCTCGGGTGCGCAGAGCTTGGCCAGGTTGGCCTCGATGTCTGCGGCCAGGTTGCGGGTGAAGGTGGTGAAGAGGATGCGGTCGCCAGGAGCGGTGAAGACCTTCTCGGCCAGGTAGGCGGCGCGGTGCATGGCCACCACGCTCTTGCCGGTGCCTGCGCCGCCCAGCACGCGCACGGGGCCGTTCCACTTGCGGTAGACCAGCTTGCGCTGGCTGGGGTGCAGGAAGATGCGCCACTTCTCCAGGGGCGCGTCCAGCATGGCCTCCAGGGCCTCGTCGTCGTCCACCATCACGAAGCGGCGCTTGGAAGCATCGCGCTCCAGAGCGGCCTCGATGTCGTCGGCGTCCACCTGGGGAGGAGCGGCCACGGCCCTGGCTCGCTCCACCTCCTGCAGGCTCTCGCCCTCGCCCAACCAATAGAGCGCTTCGAAGGCCTCGGGGGGCAGGCTCTCGCGCAGGCTCTCCAGCTGCAGCAGGGTCTGGGTGGCCCGCACCTGGGCCACCTGCTCCTGGGGCACGCCCAGGCGCAGCAGCTCGCGGTCGCGGATGTGCTCGTAGAGAGGCGGAGCCTCGACGCGCTCCGGTTCGGGGGCGGCCAGCTCCACGGCCTCTGCGCTGAGCACCTGCAGGCAGCCAGTCTCGGGGTGCACGGCCACGCGCTTGTTGCGCGCCCAGCGCATGGCCTCGTCGTGGTGGTCCACCCAGAGAAGCACATAGACGTTGCCCGCCTGGGGCTGGAGCACGATGGCACGGTACTCCAGGTCGATGCGCACGGTGCGCAGGTTGGGATCCACAAAGTCGTGGATACGCTCGTAGTTGATGCTGGCGTGGGTGGGGTTCTCCCGGAACTTGCGCAGGAAGCGGTTCACCTTGCGCTGCTGGGCCCTGGGGATGCGGGAGAAGGCGTCCAGGAACTCGTCGAAGATGGCTACGCGAAGTGCTCTACCAGGGGACATCAGCCTTCCCTCTCTCTCTGTCGGGTGAGTTCATCGATGATGGGCCGGGGATCGTCGCCCAGCTCCTCGAGCACGAAGATGGTCCAGGAAGACGACGGCTTGCCGAGGGACTCCTCCACCAGCTCGCGGCTGGTGAGCGCCACGCGCTCGTCCTCCCAGAGCAGTTCAGCCTCGGCCCAGACTCCGTGGGGCTCGGCGGGGATGTCCATGCCGATCTCGGGCTCTCGGATCCCCACAGCCGCCAGGCCCCGCGCCAGGGGCAGGAACTCGGACTCCACCTCTTCCATCTCCGCCCACTCCGTCTCAGGGGCGCCGTCGCGCTCCATCACGATGGACGTGTAGAGCTCTCCCTGCTGGGTGCCCTGCCAGGTCATGAACCAGGCCTCGGGGGCCATTCGCAACAGCTGGAAGAGGCGCAGCGCGCCGCGCCAGGCCTCCTTGAAGCCGGGTGATTCCCAGTTCTCATGGCGGTCGTCGCAGGTGCAGAGCAGCGCTGGCGAGGTACCGTCATGGACGGCCATCAGCTCGAAGAAGGGTGAGATCCCTCCCATGTCCCCGCTGGCGAGCCGCGGCTGCATGGCGGCCAGGCTGGCCTGTGCCGCGGGGGGCGCGGCTCGCTGCACGAAGGCGGCCCAGTCGGTACCATCGGTTGGCGCGGCCGGGCCCATGCGCGCGGCCAGCACCCCCAGGGCGATGCGTTCCCAGGGCAGGCCTTGAGGATCCTGCAGCTCGGCCTCGAACCAGGAGAAGACGGAGCGCGTGGTCAGGGTGGCCTGGGCGGCCAGGCCCATTACCTGGAGCATCTGCCGCAGTCGGGCCTGGTCGGGCACGGCCAACTCGGGCGGGGCCAGTGGGAGATCGGGGGCCAGCTTCTCGTCCAGGTCGGCCCAGGTGAAGCTCCACACATCCCAACGACCCGTGGCCAGCAGGGCCATGCGCTGGCGCAGGTCCTTGCCGATGCGGTCCTTGTGGTAGGCCCAGCCGTCCAGGAAGATGGCCAGCTGCCGCTCGGAGCCAGCGCGGGCCGGGCGCATGACGAAGTCGATGGACACGGGCACGCCCGCAGTCTCGGAGACGGGCGGCTCCACCTGGGGCTCCACCACCCAGGCGGCATCGCCCAGGCTCCAACGATAGCCAGGCTTGTGGTTCACCACAGCGGGCCGTAGCTTGGCGCCGCGGCCTTCCTTGTCGCGGATCAGGCGCAGGGCTTCGACGAAGCGCACCTCCAGCACGCTGTCCATCAGGCCGGTGATGCTGATTTCGCTCAGGCTCTCGATCTGCTTCAGCTTGCCCCGCCGGGCCAGGATGCGCCCCAGCAGGTCGGCAGCCACCTGGGCCGAGGTGTCGTCCATGTCGCGTGCGTTGCGGTAGGCGTAGAGGCAGTGGTAGCAGCCGTCGCGCTCGGGGTCGTTCCAGCAGGGGCAGCCCTCGACGCGTTCAACTGCGCGCTGCATAGCCTCGAACAGGGGCAGCTCCCCGCCCTCGGTCTGGGAGATGACCAGCTGCTTGAGGTAGCCGGTGCCGCCGGGGACGGTGTCGTAGAGCACCAGGTATTGGCGACGCAGGGCGCTGCCCTCCACGGGTTCGTCGTAGACGGTGGTGCGCAGGTGGTCCACGCTGCCGCCGAAGCGCTCTCGCAGTCCGGCCTGCAGGGCGGCCACGAAGGAGTGCAGCTGGCGCCTTGTGCCCAGGTCGGTCATGGGCAGCAGCAGCCGGATGGCCTCGGAGGAGAACTCCCGGTACAGGTAGAGGCAGGGCTTGATGCGCTCTTTGGCGCCCTTGCGGCGCGAGGGGCAGGACAGGGCGTGCTGCGCATCCTGGCCGCGGCGCTGCACGGTGCCGCACTGCTCGCAGATCATGAAGCCGGGCCGCACGGCCTCGCTGCCGGCG
>CAYVQL010000623.1:0-3119 GCA_964454135.1 uncultured Enterobacterales bacterium
CAGCCTCCCCCCGCCAAAAAGCACGGCCGTGGTCTTTGTTCGGGCCGACTGGCCCGAACGATGACCACGGCCGACGCAGGCAGTGTACCGCGCGGGCCCACCCCGGCCGAGTCGGAGCCGCCTATGAGCTTCCCTGCGGGTTGATGGCGCGGAGGCCGGCTCTGCGGAGTCGCGGATTCCGCACCGTAGCGCACGCCGGCGATGGCGATCGGCCGCTGGTCAGTTACGCAGACGAAGGGCTGCGCCAGCGTACGCGCGTCTCAAGGATGTCCGGACCGCTGGCGGGCGTCTGGAGCGGATCCTGGATGGATCGGAGAAAACGGCGGTGTGCGAAGGGAGGTCCCAGTGAGGTGCGTTCGTTTCTTGTGCGGATTGCTGGCGCTGGCTGGCTGCGACGGTGAGCAGGAGAGCGTCCCCTTCCTCGTGGCCCCTGAGGACACGGCCCCGCAGGGGCCCATCTACCCCAGCGGCGATCGCATCTTGATGTACTACGGCAACGGCGGCGCCAATGCGGCGTCCTCCGGCTGGGGAAGCCTGGTGCAGATCGACGAACACTGGAAGGAGAAGTACGGCTGGAACACCGACTGGCGCGATTCCCTGGGCGACGACCTGTCCGCTTTTCGCATGATCGGCTTCATGGCCCCGGGGATCCACGGGGGTTCGGATTTCACGGAAGACCAGATCGCCCTGCTGGACGGCGTCCGGCGCGCGGGGACGCGGCTGGTGGTGTTCAACGAAGTCGACAACTGCGACTCGAGGGTGATCGACAGCCTGCTGGAGGGACTGGGAGCGGCGCCGCGCTTCACCGGGGAGGGGACGGCCGAGTACCAGGTGGTGGCGCCCAGCTACATCGGTCCCGACCAGATCACCGAGGGGGTCAGCGACCTGCGGCTGAGCGATCCCTGCTACATCGAGCCCAACGGTGCGCCCTACATCATCCACGACGAGGGCAACCATATCCTGGTCAAGGACCCGCACGCCTTCGGAGGCGAGGTGGTGCTGATGGGCGACTTCGAGTTCCTGGACGATAGCGGGAACATCAAGCTGTCCGACAACCTGGTCCTGGCCGACCGCCTGGTGGAGGTGGAGCCGGGCCTCGAGGTGGCTCGCTAACGAAGCGGCACCCCGCTGTCCTCCGGCAGCTCGCGCGCATCCAGGGGGATGACCTCCAGGCCCAGGAACGCAGTGCGACCACGTATGCCCTGGAAGCGGTTGATGAGGGCCCGTGCTGGAGCGTAGATGGTGAAGAAGGCCCGCAGGGCCCAGCGCTGGCGGCGTCTCATGGGCGCCTGGCCCAGGACCCACTTGGGATCGGCGGCCCCGCCGTCCACGAAGCGCACCACACCCACCAGGTGCCCCGAGATCCGCGCAGCGCGGGGCTGGCGAGGACCGAGCAGCAGGGCGTCGGCGGGATCCCCGTCTTCGCCGGTCAGGTCTGGCAGGCAGCCGTAGTTGAAGGGGCAGGGCACGGGCGAGAGGTAGTCCAGCCTGGGGGTGCCGTGCAGCTCGCGCTTGACGAGGCTGCCGCGGGGCACTTCCACCCAGACGGTCAGCTTCACTCGACGTAGCCCAGGATGCGCAGTCGCTCCAGGTCGTCGCTGGAGGGCTCGCTGGTCAGGGGAGCGCCCAGATCCTTCAGGCTGGCCTCCATGTCGGCCTCCCAGTCGTCCAGCGCGCCGGCCAGGCTGGTGACGACGTCCGGTTTGTCCGGGGTGAGCTCCCGCTGCTGCAGCGCCTCCTCCAGGCGGTAGAGCGACTGCCGGGGCTCGTCGTTGGAGGAGACGGCGCGGTGATCGCGGATCAGCTGGTAGCCGTCCGCGAAGATGGCGGTCTTGAAGGACTTGCGGAACATGGTCTCGCTGTGGGCCAGCTGGTGGCTGGAGCTCTTCGCGGTCCCGCGCAGGGCCGCAGCCTGGCTGGCGCCGTCGCAGCGGCGGGGGATGGGCAGGCCCAGCAGGTCCAGCAGGGTGGGAAACAGGTCCAACCCCATGGCCAGTCCGCCGATGCGCCGGTTCTGGGGCAGGGAAGGGTGCTGCCAGAGGAAGGGCACGTCGGTGGTCGTGGTGTAGAGCTGGTTGCCGTGCCCCTTGCCGTGGGACCTGGGCAGGTACAGGCCCTCCCCGTGGTCGCCGATGACGACGAAGAGGAGGTTCGGGCGCCTCTTCTTCACCTCTGACCACAGCTGCGCCAGGTAGCTGTCCAGGGTGTGCAAGGCGGCGTCGTACTGCCGCACGCGCTGGCTGGCGTCGCGGGTGTCTTTGCCCCTGGCCACAGCCCGGCGCGCCTTGACCGAGGGGCGCCGGGGGGCGTGCGTGTCCACGAAGAAGGCCTGCAGGAAGACCCGTTCGTCGGTGGGGACCTTGTCCAGCTCGCGCAGGAGCTGTTCCGTCAGCACCAGGCCGGAGGGAGGGGGCGAGCTGGCGTCGCGCCAGAGGTTCCTGGGCTCGTGGTGGACGTCGAAGCCCTGGTCGAAGCCGAAGACGCTGCTGACGTTGGGATTGCCCGAGGCCCCCAGGGTGCGGAAGCCGTGGCCGTTCATGGCCTCGGCCAGGGTCTGCTGCTCCGGGGAGAGGGCCAGGTCCAGCATGGGCCGGTCCGAGGGATCGTCCAGCTGCAGGCTGCGCGTCCAGCGGCCGGTGAGCAGGGAGCCCATGCTGGGGCGCGTCCACGAGCTCTGCACGATGGTGCGCTCGAAGAGCGCGCCGTGCTCGGAGAGCTGTTGCAGGAAGGGTGTGGTGGGGCTGTCGAGGCCGTAGGGCTGGAGCCGGTCCTTGCGAAAGGTGCAAACCAAGGCCACCAGCACGTCGGTCTCAGCGGCGGAGAGGGGCATGCTCGGGACGGGGGCCAGCAGCGGCTGCAGCTGCTGGGCGGTGAACTCCACAGGCCGCGACATGCGGTGCTTGGTGCGGCGTCCGGTGTGCTGCAGGACGAGCCAAGTGACCAGCGCGATGGCCAGCGTCAGCGCCGCCAGCGTGACGGCCAGGCGCCTGCGAGGTCGAACATGGGGCATCGAGAGGCCTCGGCGGAGGAGGAGTGCAGTGGCGAAGCGCTTTGCCCAGCAGGCGCTAGTGCCGGCGGCGGCAAGTCCTGCCCCAGTTACCACGGCGCGCTTGCCGCCG
>CAYVQL010000624.1:0-3112 GCA_964454135.1 uncultured Enterobacterales bacterium
TTCTCCATGGATAACAGCCCCTCGCTGGGGACCATATAGCACCTGTGAGATCGGATGTGCGGCTGTGCGCGAGGCGGCTTGAGAGGCCGTGGCGGATTCATATTGCGCTCGCTGCCCGTCTTGACCGAAGCTCCACCGAGGAGATCCGCATTCTTCGAGAGCAACTGGGAGGGCGCCGTCTACGCCTGACCGACCACCAGCGGCGCCGTCTGGCGGTGAAAGGTAAGGCGCTCGGACGGAGAGCCCTCCGCGAGATCGCTGACTGCCGGCGACCGCGTCTCTCGAAACGGTAGGCCAGGCCGGCGGAAGAGGCCCAATTCCTCCAGCTGCGGAGGAGCCGGCGCTCCTCCGCCCAGGTATCCCGCGCCGCGAGTCCGACGATCAGCAGCACCATACCGACAGCGAGGCCGACTATCCCGACGAGGACCGCTTCCATCCCCTAGCCATTCTGCTCCAAATAAGCCGCCGTGAACATCTCGTCCGGCAGCTCTTCATCCGGCACGTTCACCCTCACATCCCGCAGCTCGATGCGCGTCTGCGTCCCCCGCTTCAAATCCTTCATCACGCTCCTGGCCGGCACGGGCACCCCGTCGTGCACCTGCACCTCCTCCACCAGCAGCTCGCGCGCCAGCTCGCCGCGCTTGTCGTAGTACTGGGCGTGACGCGGCAGCTCGTCTTGGCGGGAGATGCGGGTGACCACACGGGTCCAGTCCGAGTCGGCGGGCTTGCTCTCCACCACCCAATGCTCGGCGGTCTCTTCCTGCAGCAGGTGCTCGCCCGCGGCGCCGTCGTCCAGCTCGAAGTCGTCGTAGCGGAAGTCGCTGCCCATGAAGGAACGGCTGCGGGCGCTGCCCGCGATGCGGGTGACGCGCTCCAGCGCGGGCAGGTACATCAGCTGCTCGTCCTGCTGCCCGGGATGATCCACCATCACCAGCTGGGTGCCGGCCACGTCGGCCGGGCTGAGAAAGCGGGTGTAGGAGCGGGTGATGTCATCGCTGCGGCGGATGCGGGTCTCGATCTCGCGCACGCGCTCGGATCCGCTGCGCGAGACGAGCACCATGTGCATGGTCTGCACGGCGTTCTCCAGCCGGTAGCGCTTGCGCGACTCGCGCCAAATCTGCTCGGCGCTGCGACCATCGGAGGCAAGCTGCTCCTGCGCCGTGACAGGCTGGCAGAGAAGAAGAGACAAGAGTTGAATCGAAGCAAGCATCAGCAAAGCACCTTCTTGTCCACCTTGCCCACCGCGGTCAGGGGCATCTGGTCGATGAACTGGATGACGTGGGGCACCTTGAAGTTCGAGAGGTTCTCGTCGCAGAAGTCGACGATCTCTTCCTCCACTTCGGCCGGATCCCGATCCCGGTGCGCCGAACGCAGCTCCACCACCAGCTTGACCAGCTCGCTGCCGGGCCGGTCCGGATTGGGCACGCCCACGATGGCGCAGTGGGCGATGGAGGGCAGGCGCTGGAGCTTGTCTTCCACTTCGCGGGAGAAGACCTTGTAGCCCCCGACGTTGAGCATGTCCTTGGCGCGGTCCACCAGGGTCAGGTAGCCGTCCTCGTCCATCTTGCCGATGTCGCCGGTGAAGAGCCAGGGCACACCCTGGAAGTGACGCAGCGCGTGCAGCGTCTCCTCGGGCTTGCGCAGGTAGCCCTTCATCACCTGCGGTCCGCGCACGATCACCTCCCCCTCCTCTCCCAGCGGCACCTCGCGCTTGCCCTTTTCCAGGTCGGCCAGCTTGACCCAGGTGCCCGGCAGGGGCAGCCCCACGCTCCCCAGCTTCTTGCGGCCCTTGTAGGGGTTGGCGGTGATCATGGGGCTGGCCTCGGTCATCCCGTAGATCTCCACCAGCTTGCCCTCGCCAATGGCCTGCTCCAGCTCGCGGCCTACCTGCAGCGGCATGGGCGCCGCGCCCGTAATCGCCAGCCGCAGGGGCAGGAAATCCAGCTGCTGGAAGGCGCGGACCTCGAGCAGCCGCATGTAGTGCGAGGGCACCGTCGCCAGGATGGAGGGCTGATTGCGCGCGATCTCCTTGCAGAATCCTTCGTCGTCTTCCAGGTTGGAGACCAGGACCAGGGTGCCGCCGGTCCACAGCGCCACCATGGCCATGGCTATGCCTGCCTGGTGAAAGAGGGGGAAGCCCGAAAGCAGCACCTCGCCTCCGGCCTGGATGCGCATCCAGCCCACCACCTGCAGGCTGTTGGCCACCAGGTTGCGGTGGGTCAGGGCGGCCCCCTTGGGCAGTCCCGTGGTGCCGCCGGTGTACTGCACCTGACAGAGGTCGGCGGGGGTGATCGCCACCAGGGGATCGTGGTCGGGATAGCGAGCCAACAGCTGGGCGTAGCTGAGCACGTCGATGGTGGCCAGCTGCCGCAGGCGCCCCTTCCCGCTCAGGCGCCCCCAGGCCCAGCCCGGCACGCGCCGATACCAGGGCAGGCAGTCCAGGGGCTCGGTGGCGATGACGGCTTCCAGGTCTTCCAGCTGCGTGATGACGGGCAGCAGCCGCTGCTCGAAGATGTCGGGCTGGGTGACGAAGACCTTGGCCTCGCAGTCCTGCAGCTGGTAGGCCAGCTCCGCGGGCGTCAACAGGGGTGAGACCCCGGACGGCGCGCAGCCCGCCAGGATGGCGCCCAGGTGGGCAACCAGGAACTGGGGCGTGTTGGGCAGGCCCACGCCCACCACGTCGCCCCGCTGGCAGCCCATGTCCCGCAACGCCTGAGCGAAACGCCGCACCTGGGACATCAGCTGCTGGTAGCTGATGCGGATTCCCATGAAGCGCAGCGCCGACTTGTTCCCGAAGCGCTCCTCGATCTGCCGCATGCGGTCGGCCAACGTGGTGTCGGGCACCTCCAGATCGGCACCGACCCAGGTGTCGTAGGCCTTCAGCCAGGGGCGTTCGCGGCTATCTGCCAAGTTCTAGGCTCCGTACCGACCCACGATGGCGATGCTGCAGATGTTCATGAAGGGGAAACCACCCAGGTTGTGGGTCAGCCCGTAGCGCGGGTCCTCCAGCTGGCGCGGACCGGCGCGCCCCAGCAGCTGCAGGTACATCTCGTAGAGCATGCGCAGCCCCGAGGCGCCGATGGGGTGGCCGAAGCACTTCAGGCCGCCGTCC
>CAYVQL010000625.1:0-3106 GCA_964454135.1 uncultured Enterobacterales bacterium
TTTCGCGAAACACCACTAAGCCGCCGGCCCCAAAAACACAAGGCCATTGCGCGCCCTAAGAGCACTTTTTTCCTACGTTATCGCGTTCCTGGACGGAAACTTGAGAGCACCTACGCCTGCGTGCGCTCTGCCTACTACGACGAGAACGCCGCCGCCGAAAATCCCTCCGGCGACAGCCCCGAGACCCACGTCTCGGGCAAGAGCGGCGGCGGCGGCATTGGCGTGAACTTCGTCTCCATCGCCGTAGGCCGTTGCGGCTTCCGGCGCATGAACTCCGCCGTCACCTGGTACAACGGCATGGTGCCATCGTGCCTGCGGCCCTACTGCATGACCGATGAAGAGCTGGAGAACCTGCACCAGCACTCGGCGGCACCCGGACCGCTGGACGTCGACGTGGCCACCATGCGCATGCGGCCCTTCTGGATGGACGCCTCGTCCAAGTGGTACTCCAATGTCGACTGCATCTACCCGCACGTGGACCAGGTTGGCTCCATAATGATGATCCCCCATCCCGGCCAGTGGTCCTTCGACAACGGCTTGGACAAGCGCAGCGCCTACGAGGACTTGGACATCACCGACGCCAGCCTCAAGGCGACGATGACCCAGATCTGGACCACCTTCATGATGATGACCACCCACCAGAGGTCCATCACCAACGTCTGGTATACCCCCTTCAAGCCCAAGTACATCCAGCCCTCCTATATCGCCATGATGGGCGACTTCGTGGACTCGGTCAACGAGATGATGCAGGTTTTCGACGACAACAACCCCTACGGCGAGTGGCGCAACATGAACGAGATCTGCGACATCTACAGCAACACCTCGAGCTTCTACTACTAGCCGGAATCGGGGACGCGCATGAGAATCCACCTCGAAGTGGCCGCCGCGCCCGACTGGGCGCCGCTCATCCCCCAGGATCCCCGCCGCATGATGGGCGGCACCGAGCGCCTGGCTCTGCAGCTGGCGTACCAGCTGGCGGCCCGCGGCCACGAGATCAGCTTCCGGGGCGGCGGAGCCACCGGCGAGCATTGCGGCGTGCGCTTCGCAGGGCCCCAGGGGCTCCGTTCGACCGCCGACGCCGTCATCGGCGTACAGTGCATTCCCCCACCCGACGTCCACGCGCCCTGCCGCATCGTCTGGTCCCACGCCGCCCAGTGGCCCGCCCAAGGGGACTGGTCGGCCGTGGTGGCGGTCTCGCCCTACCACGCGGAGCTCATCCAGGCCCGTCTGCCCGGACAACGGGTCCAGGCCATCCGACCAGGCCTGCTCATGCCGCCTGGCGACATATCCGCCCCCCGCGACCGCTTCCTCTACGCCTCCAGCCCCGACCGCGGGCTGCACCGTCTACTCAGCATCTGGCCGGCCCTGTGGGAGAGCTTCCGCACGCCGCTGGCCATCGCCTACGACGTGCGGGGCGTGCTGACGCGCCGTGCTCAGCAGCCCGGCCCCCTGGGCGAGCGGCTGCGGGCCATCGAGCCCCTGTTGGACCAGCCCGGCGTGCTGCCCGAGGGCATGCTCTCCGAAGAGGACATGCACCGGCTGCGCGCCCGCTGTCTGGCCATGCTCTACCCCCTCGAGCCGGTCATGCCCCACAGCGAGCTGCTCTCCCTGGCCGTGCTGGAGGCCTGCGCCGCGGGCGTGCCCCCCATCCTGGCGCCCGTGGACTGCTTCCCCAGCGAGTACGGCCAGGTGGCCAGGATGGTGGAGGAGCGCGAGCCGGACTACCGCCCCCAGGCCTGGATCCGCGCGGTAGAGCAGGTGCTCGAGCAGAGGGAGGAGCTGGCGCAGCGCGCGCGGGCCTTCGCGGCGGAACGGACGGTGGAGTCCTTCACCGACCAGTGGGAAGTGCTGCTGGCGGACGCACAAGGGCGGCCCGCTGACCGTGTACCCGCCAGCGGCAGCCAGCGCTGGATCGTCGTCACAACCGGTGTCGACAGCGGAGATCTCGCACCCTACAGGGCTCTGCTGCAGGCCGCGGCGGACGCGGGACACCGGCTCGAGGTCTTCGCGTCGTCGCTCACCGAAGCCCAGGCCCTGGACGGCAGCTGGCGGGTCTTCACGGGGGCGGACAGGAAAACGCTGCGCAGGGCCTGCGCGGTTGGAACCGACAAGCTGCTGCTGCTGGGCCCCGGGACAAGGGGGCTGCTGCAGAGTCTGGACGACGTGTTGCTGGACTGCGCGGTGGTGAGCCTGGAGCCGGGCTGGCCGGAGTGGATGGTGGGGGATGCTGCGGCCGAACGCATCGACCTATGCCTGGCCTGCCTCACACCGCAGGTCTTTCGCGCCGGGCTGGAGGGCCTTCCGCCGCTGTTCGGGCTGCCACGCCGCATCCTCGAGCGCCTGCGCTGCTGCGGCCCGCTGAGCGCCCCGGGCGCAGGGGACGACCAGGACACGACTCGCGCCACCGTCCACTGCCACCTGGGTCATGCGGCCGAGCGTGGGCATCCAGCGGCGGAGGAGCTGTTCGAAGCGCTGGCCGAGCTCCAGGCGGAAAAGGGCATAGAGGTCGTCCTGGCGGACTGGCAGGACCAGCCCATCCCTGGGCAGCTCGATCCTGGCCGCACCGAGATAGAACCCGCGACGACCCCAGCGCCTCGCAGCGGGGACGTGGTCATCTGGGGCGGACAGGCCTGCAACGCTGCAGGCGGGCTGGGCAGCGTCGCGCGGGTCCTGCTGCTCACTCCAGGTGCCACGATCCGCAGCGGCACCCCCACCTACAGCGCGCGCTGGGCGCAGGCCCACTTCCTGACGGGCGATGCCGAGTACCTCCCCGGTGTCCACCCAGCCGCCACGTACCGTCGTCGGCTGGCTTCGCTGCTGGACGCAGCGCCCCGCGAGGGGCGCACCGGCACGGTCGAAACGGCGCTGCGCATGATCGAGAACGCCTGCCATCGGCGGGCCCCCAGGGTCTGGAACCCGCAGGAGCTGTTGGCATGAGTGACCCCTGGCTGGTGGTGGCCGTAGGTAACGGCCGTGGCGAACCCGCACTGGCGGCCCGCTTCTGCGAAGCGGCGGTCAGGCGCGGGCACAAGGTCATCGGCGCGGCCAATTCCGAGAAGAACGGTCAGCTGTTGAAAGACGTCTGCCAGGAGCTGCACTTCTTCGA
>CAYVQL010000626.1:0-3106 GCA_964454135.1 uncultured Enterobacterales bacterium
AGGACAGGAGCGCTTCGGAGCTCGATGTGATTCGGGCTTCGGGGCCGAGCATGAGCACCGTTGCGCCCAGGGCTATTGCGAGCCAGAACGCCGAAGCTCTGAACTTGACGAACGCCCCTGTCAATGCGGCGATCAACAGCACGGCGCCCGGATAGGGAGGTACGTGGTAGCCGCGGGCGAAAGGAACGTCCGATCCCCAGGGCAAGAGCTGGGCCAAGGGTACGCAGATGCGCCCGATTCTTCCCGTCTTCAGCGGGGGTGGTGGATGGGCCTGATGTGCGAAGATCCACGGCGCCACGGCCAGACAGCCAGCGAGGGCGACCAAGCCGAGAACCAGTAGTGCCCGTTTCTTGTCGGGTGCCATCCACAGGCACCACAGAGCGAGGCAGGGCTCCAACAGCGCCAGGAAGAGTGCGGGAAAGCCGCCTTGGAGAGCCATGGCAGCAAAACTCAATACGGCGCCAGCGATGGAACTGGGGGACCTGCGGGTGACCGTGGCTCGGTAGAGCAGGGCCATGTGAAGTGGATACCAGAATTGGACCAGCGTCTCCAGACGGCCCACGTCGGGGGTTCCCTGCAGGAAAGCGTTGCAGGCCACGATGGCGGTGGCTGCGCCGGCGGCCAGTGCATGGCGGTCCCTGGGGAGCCACTCGCGCACAAAGAGCCAGGTGCCCAGGGCGCAGGCCACCAGCGCCAGGGCGTATTGGAGGTTCCAGGCGAGGCAGATGCCGGAGATGCCTCCCCCAGCGAACTGGAAGACGGGCCAGCCTGCGAGAGTGGCGGCGGGGGTGAGGTTGGCTTGGGGGGCGGCGGGGATTGCTGCCACGACAGATTGCCGCCAGGGGCCGTTCTCGGCCATGCCCTGCAGCCAGGTGGCAGAGCGCCACACGTGAGCCGCGGCTTCGGAGTCGTACGCGCCCAGGATCCACTGGGAGGGGGCGGAGAGCACGGGGCCCAAGAGGAACCAGACGGCAATGAGAACACCGAAGCAGGCCAGCGCTCGGCCGGGCCAGGGGGAGTCAGGGGTGCTGCGGCGTTCTGCGTCCGAGCCGGATTCGGGGGTGCGCTTCATCTTTCCGCGCTCTTCAGCTTGGCGTCTTGCGATGCCAGGATTCGTTCCACTGTCCAGCGGATGAGCGCGTCTGAGTGGTTGGCGTAGCCTTCGAGCCACTGGCGGCCGGCGGGATTGCGGCCGACAGCTTCCACTATGCAGAGTTGGAGGTCACGTTGAGGATCCTGGGCCAATGCTCTGCGAGATGGGCCGCGGTAGATGAGCGCGTCTATGCTCCCGTCCTGTTCCCTGTCTGCTGGCCAGTGGTCGACGATCTCCAGGAACTTTGGAGCCTTGCGGGTAGTTTCTCGGACTTCATCGCGTCGCTCTAATGCAGATTTCACCTGCGTCGCCAAGCTCTCCAGGTCGGGAAGTGGGACCGGTGCCGCGGCGACCACGTGAGCCGCCACCTCGGCACGGATGTGGGGGTGCAGAGCCTCGGGGAGGAGGTCGAGCGGGTCGCCGCTGGGCGCGTCAGCCTGGCTGTAGGCTTGGAAGATGGCCCAGGCGTGGAAGCGTTGAAGCACCACCTCGGCGAAGCGCGGATCCTGGGCTGCCCAGTGGCTGTGGATATTTGCGGCTGCGGCTAGCATGGGCTGCCAGTCGGCGGAAGAGGGGGTGGTGGATGGGGGGATGGGGGTGTTGGTGAGAACAGGTAGGTGGATCAGGCACCAGGAGCAGAACTCGCCAGAATGCTGACAGAGCGTGGCTGCGAAGGAGTATCCTTCGATGCCCTGGTGCCGGGCGACGTGTTCGGCAGCTACGAAGAGGCACTCGTCTCGCCAGGTTTCAGCCTCCAGTCCGAGGCAGATCGAATAGGTTTCGTTGATATCTCCGTTGCCCGTCGAAGCCTGTGCGCGTTGGAAGACGCAACCCGTGCGATCGACGGCAACTTCGCAGTCAGCCAGCAGAGCAGGTGCTCTCTCAATAGCAGTTCGGAGCGAAGACGGTGGAGTCAATCCGCTTGCGCCAGGCCCACCGCCTCCTCTCTTCGCTGCTGGCTGGTTCCCCGGAGCTGGCGTCCACAGGTGCATTCGGGCGCTGCGACGTCGACATCGGTTCTTCGTACGACTTTCGGGCAACAGGCCACAGAGCTCGGCTGCCTCTTGCGGCTTTGCCTCGGTGACCGCCAGGATCAACGCCGTGTGGATCGTCGGATCAGGCTGGGGCTCCAGGAATGCGCGCACGTCCTCGGCGCGATCAGACCAGTGCGCGATGGCCCGCCGCTTCTGGCAGGAGAGGTCGGGACAGGTCTCCGCGCTAGGTGGAGCAGCGGCAAGAGAGCGCTCTTTGGTCGGCTGGAGGCCTTCCTGATGGCAGCCCGAACAGATTGCCGAGGTGCATGTCAACCACGGTGCTATGGGTAGTTCTGGGCGAGAGAAGGACCATCGTATGCGGTGCGGGCGCGTCATGGGAGCCCCGAGCTCTTGGAGCCTCATCTCTCTCCACCCAGAAGGACATAGGCGGCACCGGCCTGGTTTCCTGCCCCTTCCTGGTAGTTGGCCCCCACCAGAACATCAGGCCTGCCATCGGCGTCGACGTCGCCTCCCGTGGAGATGGCGGTTCCGAGTTCGTCGTCGTTGTCCTCGCCTAGGAATTTCAGATCTGCCAGAGCGAAAGAAACGCCGCTGATTGGTCCGAGCACCACATAGGCTGCTCCCGCGGCGGTGTGCGCTGTGTCCTCTCTGGGAGAGCCCACGAGGATGTCGTCATGTCCGTCCCCGTCGACGTCACCTCCCGCGGCGACGCTCGCTGCGGTTCGTTCGCTCTGGTTTTCGGAAACAAGTTTTGCGTTCGCCTTCGAGAGCAGCATTTCCCCGGTGATCGGTCCCAGCAGGATGTAGGCCGCCCCGCCCCAGTTGCCCCTGGAGTCCTCGCCGTAGGCCCCGATCAGGATGTCGTCGTAGCCGTCGCCGTCGGTGTCACCTGCCGAGGAAACTGCGCCCCCTGCGCGGTCGCCTTCGCCCTCTCCGAGCAGCTTGGTGGCAGAGATGGAGAGATCCACCTCGCCGCTCACGGGTCCCAACACCAGGTAGGCCGCCCCCGCGTAGGAAC
>CAYVQL010000627.1:0-3101 GCA_964454135.1 uncultured Enterobacterales bacterium
GGCTGGGAGCAGCCGTGGTCCGTCACGGAGGCGTCCCCGTAGCCATCGCCGTCCGAGTCCTGGCACCAGTCCGTGCCGTCGCTAAGGCTGTCGTCCTGTTCATCCGTCAGGCCATCGCAGTCGTCGTCCAGCTCGTTGCAGATCTCGCTGGCCCCTGGGCTGACCGCTGCGTCGGCATCATCGCAGTCGCTGCTGTCGGCGACGTAGCCCGAGGGCTGGGAGCAGCGGTGCGCTGTCACGGGGGCGTCCCCATAGCCGTCGCCGTCCGCGTCCTGGTACCAGTCCGAGCCGTCGCTCAGGCTGTCGTCCTGGCCGTCGGTGTAGCCGTCGCAGTCGTCGTCGGTCCCGTTGCAGATCTCGGTGGCGGCGGGATTGACGGCCGCGTCGCCATCGTCGCAGTCGGAGCTGTCGGCGACGTAGCCCGAGGGCTGGTCGCAGGTCGTCCTCGGGGTGGCGGCGTCACCGTAGCCGTCGCCGTCGGCGTCCGGATACCAGGTGCTGGCGTCGGCCACGTCTCCGTCCTGGGCGTCGGTGTAGCCGTCGCAGTCGTCGTCCAGCTGGTTGCAGATCTCATCCGCGCCGGGATTGACCGCTGCGTTGGTGTCGTCGCAGTCGCTGTCGTCCTCGACGAAGCCCTCGGGTTGGCTGCACTCCAGGGCCGAGTCCCCCGCGTCCCCAAAGCCGTCCGCATCGGCGTCTGCGTACCACGTGGCGGCGTCGGCGATGTCCTGGTCCTGGGCGTCGGTGATGCCGTCGCAGTCGTCGTCGATGCCGTTGCAGACCTCAGCGGCGTCGGGTCGGACTTCCGGATCCTGGTCGTCGCAATCCTCTCCGCCGGCGATCACGGCCGCGAAGCCGTCACCGTCCACATCGCTCAGGTCGGCACCGTTGCAGTCCTGGTCCAGGCCGTCGTAGGGGATCTCGTCGGTGGGCGTGCAAGCCTGCGAGGAGTCGGGCTCCGGGCTGTCCACGGTGGCGGGACTGCAGCCGGCGAGGAGGAGGAGGAGGGCCGCCAGGCCTGGAAACGCCATGTCAACTCCCTGGAATCGATGCTTCGAGTATGGCGTGTCGTGGCGTGCATGTCCATCCGGTGCCCAAGGCCAACAGCCTGGCCACCCAATGGGTAGGCTCCCTGTGCGAGTGATCGCTTCGGATTCAACCTGAGAGAGAGGAATCCGGAAACCGCGAGATCGCGTAGAGGGGGTAGTTCAGGATGCGGCCGTCCCGGCGCAGGTTGAGGAGGTTGGTGCGGGAGAGTGATGGTGGACCGAACTGTTGATCGTAGGAACGCAGGCTCTTGCTGCGCGGGTTGAGGCCCGCTTTGACCTCCAGGGGGAGGACCGCGCCGGCCTGCTCGTGGAGGAAGTCCAGCTCCGCCCGCCCGCCGTCGCTCGCCCAGTAGTGGAGGGCCGCGGCTCCCCCTTGCACCAGCTGCTGAGCCACGTAGTTTTCAACGAGAGCGCCTCGGAATTCGCGGAACAGGCGGTCTCCCTCGATCAGCACGGAGGGAGGCAGGCGAGTCATGGCGCACAGCAACCCCACGTCCAGGGCGTATACCTTGAAGATGTTCGGGCGGGCGTAGGCTCGCAGTGGGAGTCGGGCCGTGGAGACCCGAAAGGCCTTCCGGATCAGGCCCGCATCGCTCAGCCAGGCGATGGCGTTCTCGTACTCCCTACCGCGGGCGCTCCTGCGGATGGCAGAGAACATGAACTTCTTGTTCTCCCTCGCCAGATGCACGGGAATAGACTCCCAAACCAGGGACAGCTTTGGGATGTCGGAGGGGGAGGCGTGCTTCGCGAAGTCCAGCTGGTAGCCATTCAGGATGTCGCGCTGGATCTTGCGTACGGCGGCCAGGTCGCGCTCCTGCGCGTGACAGTCCACAGCCTCGGGCATCCCGCCCACGAAGTAGTAGAGCTTGAGCAGATCGTTCAATCTGGCGTGGAGCGGCTCCGGAAAGGGAGTGAAATCTCGCTTGCTCGCGATCAGCTCGCGCAGGCCGGATTCACCGTGCGCGTCCAGGAACTCCAGGAAAGACAAAGGACGCAGGTCGAGCATGTCGACCTTGCCGACCGGGAAGCTCTGTGTGCGCCCGAGCCTGATGCCCAGGAGCGAGCCGGCCGCTGCGACGGGGACCTGCGGCGCGTGTTCGAAGAAGTACTTGAGAGAGTTCAGGGCCCCCGCACAGGCCTGGACTTCATCGAAGATGAGGAGCGTCCGCGGTCCCGGTTCGATGCGCCGACCCAGGTAGAGGCCGATGTTGCGTAGCAGCGCCTCTGGCGAGAGGCGATCCTCGAAGAGGCCGCCGATGCGGGGATCCTCTTCGAAGTTCAGGTAGATGGAGTCCTGGTACTCGCGCTGGGCGAAGGCCTTGAGGATCCAGGTCTTTCCTACCTGGCGGGCACCCTTGAGGAGCAGCGGCTTTCGCCGCGGCGAGCGCTTCCAGGCGAGGAGGTGGGGGTAGAGGTCGCGGTCCATTTGGTTGAGGATGAGGCTGGACGAGAGGAGGTGTGGCGTAGAATTGTGGTGACCACCGCATAATACAGCAGTATTACGTGGTTGTCGTCACGTAAAACGTCCATGATCGGCGGATTCGAGGGCGGGGGTGCTTCGCGGCCAGCCCTGGGGTGGCCTATCGTCTTCGGCCGCCGCGTCCCGCTCGTCGCGTAAAGAGGAGGCAGACGGACTGGCCCCGGGGCCCGTGCTGTCGCCGTTCGCGATCAGAGATCAGGCGCCTGGTAGCTGGCAGCCCGCTTCCTGAAGGACGCCATGCCCCCTTCGATGACCTCCAGCAAGCGGGGTCGCCTCTTGTCGTCGTCGATGGCGAATCCCGAGAGGATGCGGCGGAAGCGGGTGCCCTTGGTCTCCAGCAGGAGGTAGTTGTCGGGATCGGTGTTGACCGCCAGGACGGGATTGGTGCTGAACAGCACGATCTGCCGGGTGTCCTTGTACATCCTGATGATGGGCAGGAGATACCTCAGGATGTCCTGGTTGTCGAAGTGGGCCTCGGGGGCGTCGATGACGGCCGGGCCGAACTCCTCCATGATGATGACCATGCAGAACAGGACGACCCGCCTGAGGCTGTGGGCCTGGGAGAAGAAGCC
>CAYVQL010000628.1:0-3061 GCA_964454135.1 uncultured Enterobacterales bacterium
CCGGTAGGAGGCTCCAGATGGCGAGGCGAACCTGTTCTTTCGCGGCGCTCGTCCTCGCCGGGTGCCTTATTGGGGAGGATGAGTGGGCCAAATGGGAGGATCGGCAGGGGGTGTTCGACACCGATCAGACGGAGGGGGACGCTGACGCGGATACCGACGCGGATACCGATGCCGACGCCGATACGGACGCCGACAGCGATGCGGACGGGGACTCCGACACCGACCTGCCGGCCGTGGACGAGGGCGGTGCCTGCAAGACAATGTGGGGCAAGATGGAGTCCTGGTTCGCTGGAGACCACGGCGGGGTCTACCGCTCAAAAACCTACGGGAGGTTCTACCGAGCCATGTACAGCGCCATGGGCGTCGGCGATATCTGCGGCTACGGTTGCTCGGTCGACTACGCCGTGCTTTTCCCCGTGGACCACGACGTGGGGTGCATGGAGTACTCCGGGGGGACCTGGCCAACCACGGTGAATAGTGAGGCGTACTTCTGTTGGTGGGTGCTCGTGCCGGACGAGGTGGAAGCGGGAGCAGAGGGCGCCTGCTGGCTGGACACGAGCGTGGGCAGGTGGACCGCGACGTTCACGGTGGAAGACAAGTAGGGCGGCTGCTGGGAACGCTTCTGCGTTGGGCCGTCCCGGTCATAGTGCGCAGCCGGCCAAGACCCGTTCACCTACGCCGTGGTAGCGTTGCCAGCGAAGGTAACGATGGTCCGCTCCACGACATCCCTGGTCGCGCTTTTCGGCTTGGCACCGTTGCTCATGGCCGGCGATGGCACCTCGTCCTTCCGCTTCCTCTTGCCCAGCTACGCGACGGTCGAGGAGCAAGCCCTCGCGACACCCGTGGCCTACGAGAACGCCGGAAAAAGAACGAGATGGAAGTCTCGCGCCGGGGCGCCTTTCGAGACCGTGCCGTTGACGACGCCCTTCTGCAACAGTGACCACATCGCCTTCCGCATCACGCCCACTCCGGCTACGCCAGCATCGTCAACCATGGGACCACCGGGGACTGGAGCCAGATCTTGCCATCTCGAAGCTGGGAGGACAACAGCTTCAGACACGACCACCCCGTGCGCCTGCCCGTGCTGGAGGGCTCTGGCTTCCCGTGGAATCGGTGTCCACTTTGGCGTGGAATACCCACTCGCGCCTCTGGAACGGGTTCGACGCAGCGCAGCAGGAGGGACTGCTGCGGATCGTGCGGGAGGTCGCGGGGCTACTGTATTTGGAACGAAGGGCACAGCCGTAGCCTTGGCGAGCCTGGCCTCGATGTTCCCGATAGCCTCCTCCTACTCCAGGAAGGAGAACAACCACTATGGCGACGAAGCGCTCACCCCAGATGATCCTCGCCGGCTTCTACCTGGCGAAGTTCGGCAGAAGGACAGAGAAGGCCACGCTGCCTCCGCCCCGGCTGGGGACCGACCACTGGAAGACGGCCTACCTGGTCTTCTTCGCAGCCTTGGGCGAGGGGCGCACGCCCTCCATGTTCATGAACTCCCTCAAGAACTCACGCGACCTCTTCGACGGTCACGTAGACTCGGGGCGGATCGGGTGGCGCCAGGATGGACCTCAGCGGGAGCCGCTCCCTCTGACACAAGAGGCCAGGCGCGTGTTCAAGAGGTGGACCAGGGCGTCGGAGAGCGAGGTGTGGGCTGCCATCGAGCCCTACGCGGACCTGGGCGTGCGCAGCTTGCCAGCCACGGTGATTCGCGACCTGGAATCTGAACTCGACCCGGCATCCCCTGGCATCAGGTCGAGGACGGAGGGCGGTGAGCGCGTCGTGGTGTCGGTCCGACGTGAGCGAGATCCTCGGCTCCGCGCAGAGGCGCTCGCCCTCCACGGCCTCGCCTGCGCCGTCTGCGGCTTCGACTTCGGGGAGGTCTACGGGAAGTGGGGGGAGGGCTTCGCGGAGGTACACCATCGTGAGCCGCTGGGTGATGGCGGCTCGGGCAAGCGCGAGACCGACCCCAGGACGGACCTCGTCGTCCTCTGCGCCAATTGCCACCGGATGGTGCACCGGAGCAAGGGCAAGACGCTCACGGTGGAGGAGTTGCGCTCGCGCATCGACTGGGCTGCTCTCCGGCGTTGGGCAAGGCAGACAAGGGCGCGATGACGTAGGCGACCTGTGGTATCCTCGCCCTCGTCATCCAGGAGGTGAGCATGGCGCTTCGAGGTTTCGGACAGGTGGCGCTCCTTGCAGCAGCCAGCCCCTCCGCCTTCGCCGAAGGCTGGCCCGACATCTCCGAGCCGCCATCGAGTGGCGGAGGGGGCGCAGAGCACGACGCAGCCGTAGTAGTGGGAATCCAGGACTACGTGATGGACGGCGTGCCGGATGTGCCTGGCGCACGGGCCAACGCAGAGGCGTGGTACGCCTGGCTCTCCAAGACACGGGGCGTGCCGTCCACCAGGATTCATCTGCGCTTGGACGCGGAGGGGACCGACGCCCTGATCCGTGAGGCCGCCCAGCGCGCGGCGAGCCAGGTAGGCTTCGGGGGTACGCTCTGGTTCGTGTACATTGGGCACGGCGCCCCGGCACAAGACGGCAGCGATGGGCTGCTCGTCGGAGCTGACGCTTCGGCCAGCGCCACCGGTATCTACTCCCGCAGTGTGGCCAGAGGTGAGCTGGCAGACATCCTTGCAGAGGGCGAGCAGGCGCGCACCGTCATGGTGCTGGACGCCTGCTTCTCCGGCAAGAGCAGCTCCGGTGATGCGCTGGTGGAGGGCCTCCAGCCGCTGGTCCCGGTGAGCGCCACCGTAGATGACCGGGTCACGATGTTGACCGCAACTCAGCGCGACCAGTTCGCAGGTCCCTTGCCCGGCTCTGCACGGCCAGCCTTCAGCTACCTGGCGCTATGCGTGGCTGTGGCGATGCCGATGGCAACGGCGAGGTCACCGCTGGTGAGGCCACCCTCTACGCCCGCGACGTGCTCCTCGCTACCGTGTCTGGGCGTACCCAAGAGCCCGCCTTGACGGGCCTGGGTGCGAGCTGGGTGCTGGGCATAGGCCAAGAGGCTGGACCCGACCTCGCGGACATGCGCCTCGCTACGGGAGCGGCAGGCGCTGGC
>CAYVQL010000629.1:0-3059 GCA_964454135.1 uncultured Enterobacterales bacterium
GTCGTCTTCGTCGACCACGCCGTCGCAGTCGTCGTCGTAGCCGTTGCAGTACTCGTCGGCGCCGGGGTAGACCGCGGCGTCCAGGTCGTCGCAGTCGCTGCTGTCGGAGACGTAGTAGCTGGGTTGGAAGCAGTCGATGTCGGTGATCGATGGGTCGCCGTAGCCGTCGGCGTCGCGGTCCGCGTACCAGGTGGACACGTCCAGGGCGTCGTCTTCGTGTGTGACGACGTGACAGTCGTCGTCGTTGCCGTTGCAGTACTCGGGGGCGTTGGGGTAGGTCTGGGCGCGAGCGTCGTCGCAGTCGGTGTTGTCGGCCACGAAGCCCTGCGGCTGGTAGCAGGTGGTGATGGAGAGGGCGTTGTCGCCGTAGCCGTCTCCATCGGCGTCGGCGTACCAGGTGCTGGCGTCGTCGGCGTCGTCTTCGTCGACCACGCCGTCGCAGTCGTCGTCGTAGCCGTTGCAGTACTCGGTGGCCGCTGGGTTCACGGCGGCGTCGGAGTCGTCGCAGTCCTCGGCGTTCTCGGCGTAGCCGGTGGGGAGGGAGCAGTCTTCGGTGGTCAAGGCGGCGTCGCCGTAGCCATCTCCGTCCACGTCCGCCCAGTAGGTGGTGGTCACGCCCTCGTCCACCTGCCCGTCGCAGTTGTTGTCGATCTCGTCGCAGACCTCGAGGTTGCCCGGGTAGGCGTTGGCGCTGGTGTCGTCGCAGTCCTCGTCGTTGAGCACGAAGCCCTCGAGCTCCACGCAGGACTCGGTGGCGCTGTCGGGATCGCCGTAGCCGTCGCCGTCGCCGTCGGCGTAGTAGATGTCCGACAGGTCCTCGTCCACCTCTCCGTCGCAGTCGTTGTCGGGGTCGTCGCAGACCTCGGTGGCGCCCGGGTAGGCGTCGGGGTTGGCGTCGTCGCAGTCGGTGCCCGTGGGGACGTAGCCCGTGGGCTTCTCGCAGGCGTCGGTGTAGACCTCCGGGTCGCCGAAGCCGTCGCCGTCGACGTCGATGTAGTAGGTGGTGGTCACCTCCTCGTCGATCTCGCCGTCGCAGTCATTGTCCAGCCCGTCGCAGATCTCGGTGGCGGCCGGGTTGACGTGGACGTCGTTGTCGTCGCAGTCGCCGTCGTCTACAGTGTAGCCGTCGCCATCGGCGTCGGCCTGGCCGGGGTCGACGTAGGCGCTGGCGCTGTCGCCCTGGGGCTTGTCATCGTCGGTGTCGCAGGCCGGCAAGAGCAGGCTGGACAGAAGCAGAACGAGGGCGCAGGTGCGGTGCATGGCGGGGGCTCTCCGGGGGGACGACGCGCTGACATTATACTGGCTGCTGCGCGCTGGCGCGAGGAGAGCGTGAGGCGGTGCGGACCGGGAGGGACCGGCAGGGGCTGGATCCTTGGGTGGGATTCGGGCAAAGGGCGCCAAGGGCGCCCCGGGAACCAGCCAGTCCCTACTCCCACTCCCCATCGGGCCCGCCGTAGGCCCCCATGTCGTTCGTTGTGCCGTCCACGTCGTCGTAGGACGAGGAGGGATTGCCGGCATCCACCGCCGGGCTGCTGGGGTCCAGGCTGAAGTCGTCGTTGTTGGGATTGCCGTCGCAGCTGGGCGAGGTGAGCAGCGGCTCGCTGCCGGTGACGCTGCCCGTGCCCACGGCGTAGGTGCCTCCGAAGGTGTAGCTGGAGGTGTCGCTGTTGTAGACAAGGTCGTAGTCGAAGCTGCCGGTGCCCGCGCCGTACAGGGCATAGGCCGCCGTGTCCACCTGCACGATGGAGTTGGTCATGGTGACGCTGGTGTCGGCCCCGCCGTAGAGCGCAATGCCGTGGGTGGCGCCGGTGGAGGAGGTGTCGTTGTAGAACAGGGTGTTGATCAGCGAGGCGCTGGTGCCCGAGCCGTCGAGGAAGAGGCCGCCGCCGTCGGTGTCGGCGTCGTTGCAGCTGACGATGGTGTTGCTGGCGCTCAGCGTGGACTCGTTGACATAGCCGCCGGCGCCGTCGCTGGCCTCGTTGTCCATCACCGCGGTGTGCAGCAGCGTGAAGGTGCTGCCATCGGTGGTGTAGAGGCCGCCGCCCAGGTCGGCGAAGTTGTCGTAGATGGCCGAGCTGCTCATGTCCACGGTGGCGTCCACCGCGCAGACGCCGCCGCCGTAGCTGTAGAGCCAGATCTGCACGAACTGGCCGACGGCGATCTGGAGGAACTCGGGCAGGACGTTGTCCTCGATGATCACGTCGTAGAAGACCGGGTCGTCGCCGTCGATGTAGACGCCGCCGCCGCAGTACTCGTAGATGGTGACCGAGCAGGTGTTGTCGCCGGCGTGCGAGGCGGAGGAGTCGGCGCAGGTCTCCGAGGAGCTGCTGGACTCCATATGCCCGGTGCCGCCCTTGATGGTGAAGCCGTGGATGGTGGGCGTGGCGTTGCTCTGGCTGGCGATGGTGACCGCGGCGTCGCAGTCCTCGGGGTTCGTGTAGTCGCAGGTGACCAGGTCGGCGTCGATGACCGTGACGTCCTCGCCCTCGACGCCCCACAGGTCGATGGAGCGGCCGTCGAGGTCGATGGCTTCTTCGTAGGTGCCCGCCAGCACGATGACGCAGGAGTAGGCGCGGTCGATGCCGTCCTGGATGACGTCGTAGGGGTTGGCCAGGGTGCCCGTGCCGCTGCTGGATCCGGTGGAGAGGTCGACCACGATGGGCTCGGAGGGGTCGGTGTCGTCGCAGTCGTAGTAGTTATCGACGTAGCCGGAGGGCTGGGAGCAGGCCAGCTGGGAATTGTCGATGTCGCCCATGCTGTCGGCATCGCTGTCGAGGTAGTAGGTGGTGCCGTCCGTGGGGTTGTCGTCGACGGTGCCGTTACAGTCGTTGTCAGCCCCGTCGCAGACCTCGGTGCCGCCCGGGTAGCTGGTGTCGTCGTAGTCGTCACAGTCGGTGTCGTCCGCCACGTAGCCGGTGGGTTGGTAGCAGTCGACGTCGGTGGAGGTGGCGTCGCCGTAGCCATCGATGTCGTAGTCGCGGTACCAGGTGGTGGCGTCGACGGCGTCGTCCTCGTCGGTGTCGCCGTCGCAGTCGTCGTCCACGCCGTTGCAGTACTCG
>CAYVQL010000630.1:0-3057 GCA_964454135.1 uncultured Enterobacterales bacterium
CCAAGGTCGATACGACGAGCATCGACCATCGACTGGGTGTCGGCCTGAGGCCTACGCGCCGGTAGCCCCACAGGAGCAATCCATGCTCGTAGCGCAAATCTCCGCAACCACACCCGCGGACTGCAAGGAACGGATCCCCGACTCCGGGTTCGTTCGTATCGTATCGGTGGGGCCCATCGACAAGGGGCTCGGGGACCGCCTCCGGTCCATCCAACCGCACATCGTCGTGATCGACAGCCCCTGCGAAGACGAGCTGCGGGTGGTTCGCACCGCCATACGAAGCATTCGGGCCGGTGCCGACGGATACCCGCTCCCGCTGCTCGTGACGGGCGCAGGACACCACTCGACGGACTGGGAGCACGTGGACCCGGAACCCGCTGGAGATGACTCCAACATCGTCAGGCGGGCGGTGAACAGCTTTGCCGCTCGCTGCTCGCCCCGCCTGCTCTGGCTGGACGACAACTCCAGTTTGCTGCCCGAGGCTCCCTACGAGGCCAGGGTGTGGAATCTGCCGCTGCACTTCGAGCAGGGCTGGTTCGAGAAGGAAACCGGCGATCTCCCCGCGAGCTGGGCCCTGCCCTCAAGGAGGCCGGCGTTGGGGCAGCTCCTCTTGCTGGCCGAGGACTGGCGGCGCCCCGCCCATGTGCTGCTGGACATCCACCTGCACGATGCCCGCGTGGCGGTGGGCGTCGCCACGGCGCTGCTGCACGCCACCGGCGCGCTGATTCAGCCGGTATCTGGATTCAAGCAACAGCCGGCCTTCACCTCCAAGGCGCCCTGGCTGGCCCAGCTGTTCCCTGGGCGGCTGCGGCCCTCTCGGTCGCGGGACGATCTCTCGGGGCTGGACGCCGCTGAGTTACGCATGTTCATCGAAGACAACGACGCTACGTGGTTCCCCGGCCCACCCACCTCGGCCCCCCGCACGGCGAGGCTGGACGACCAGGCGGCCAGGCTGGCCACCCTTGCCTGGTTCGAGTGGAACATCCCCTGGGAGCCACTAGGCCTGAGCGGCACCGGGCGCTGGGGTTTCGCTCGCCGCACCACCTCGGTCACGCGGCCCGCAGAGGGCTACCGCTGGGAAGCCGCGTTGCTGAAGGGACGGCAGCTGCCTACGGGCTGGCTCGACAGCGGCGACCCTCGGCTCCTCGAGACCGCCGAACGGGGTTTCCTGGTCATCCCGGAACGCTACCTGGTGAACGCGAAGCGCCCCGTCCTGGCGACCGTCACCGCATGTCTTGGCGCGCTCCCTGAGGACGCCTCCATTCGCGCCCTGGCCCGTCTGCCGGGGGCCAGGGACTGGGTCGACTGGAACCACAGGCACAGCCGTGGCAGGACGAGGGATCTGAAGAGCCTGATGGAGTGGGCCCACCCCCTGGATACTCTTCTGAGCCGCCTGTTGCTCCACGAAACGAAGCGGCCGCTGGAGCTCCTCGGGTACGAGACCGCCGCCACGGTGCAGGCCACGGTGTACGCCGCAGCCCCCCTCTTCGGTCTGCGGCCCCACGCGTTCCACGATGACATGAAACTCCACGACACCCTGGTCTACGCCATCTTGGGAGTAGTGGAGCACTTCCGACGTGAGCAGGCGGGGGCAAAGAGAAAACAACGCAACCGCGTTGCGCGGCAGCTGCTGCACCTCATGGATCAGCTCTCCCTCAGGAAGCCAAGGGCGGTAGAGCATGCGACCCTGCGGAGCATTACGGACGCGAGCGAACTCGACAAGACGGAGCTCACGGCGTTGTCAAACCAGGGCGAGCGGCACGTTCAGCTGCTAGTTCTCTGGACGCTGGCGGGATAAGAAAAAAGAGCCCGAAGGCTCTTAGAAAGCACGCAGCGGAGTCCGCAGGCGTATGAACATCGTGACGATAGCCGTTCTCTGACGGGCTGTCAACTCCCATGCCGCAGGAGTCCCCCCAGAATTTCTGCATATTCGGGTGCTTCTCAAAGCTCTCTGGGTCACGCAAAAGCAACTCCGTCGGAGTTTACAGTAAATACAGAAGACACGCAAAGCGCGGCATTGTCCATATTACGCCTCTTGCCTGCTTTCTGCGGCCACCCCTGTGCCGCCACAATACTCGTGCTATTCGCAACACGTCCCGTAGTGATCGTGAATCCTTCGTACCGCCCATCGAAATCCCGTCGTAGTCCATGGCCAGCGAAATCCTCTATCCAAGTTGGCATTTTGCCACCACCTGGGCTCCCCTGCCAGGAATATGGCAACTGCGGTGTGGTGTTCGTCGCCATCCAGACGCCGTGGATTCGTCGACGGATTGCGCTGTAGCGTCAATCCTGTGCGACTCGTCGAGTTCCTTTGCGCAGGGAGGCATGGGCAGCACTTTCGTCTGCGCGATCGAGGAGAGAGGGAGGTCGGTCTGATAGGACGAGGACTCGTGCTCGCAGGTGAGCGAAGCGCCGACGAGCGTAAAGTGATTTCCTTGTGACTGACGAAGAAGCACCTTCCGAAGTGGGGCCGCCCCATCAGGCTGCGCGATTATGCCGACACGTCGAAACCCTAATTCCTAAAGCACTTTCCTGTTCTCGAATTCGAGAACTCCGGCTATCATGAACTTGCGTGCGTGAATCCTTGCGTGCGCGAAGGGCTTGGGCGGGCTCGCTCGACTCGGAGGGGAAGTACGACGGAAACCAAGGAGGGATCATGATCGGGAGGGGCTGGAATGGGGCGGGGACGGGCTCGTAGGCGGCGACGCCAAAAGAGAGCCGTGAGGCGTGGGAGTGCCGGGGCCGACGTGCGTAGGCGCTTCCGTGGAGCGCTGGTGGAAGCCGCCGTAGAGGCCGCGTCGCTGGTCGGGGCCGCCTATGGCGGCAAGTGGAGCGCCTTCCGCATGGATGCTGAACGCGGCTTCCCTCTGCTCGGGCCCGTCGCCGAGGAGCGAGGGCTCGACCTCTGCGACGCCGTCGTCGCCTTCGAGACGCACGTGGACCTGCGTCGGCCGCCTCTGCGGGGCGTCCCCACTTCAGATCGAGAATTCGCGTACTTCCTCGGCCGGACCTGGGCCGAGTGCGGGACCTGCAAGGAACTGAACGTTCAGCGTATGC
>CAYVQL010000631.1:0-3037 GCA_964454135.1 uncultured Enterobacterales bacterium
TGAGGGGAGTGCTCCCAGGCAGGGCCTAAGGATTCACTCCGTTCTTCGCGGCATCTGTGGCCGCATCTGGTTCGAGTTCGATGACATACAGATGCCCTTCGCCACACGCCAGTGTTCCACACTTGCGGCAGCCCTTGACGTCTTGGCGCGTTTGAGTTTCGGCATTGGCGAGTTCTTCCAGTGCCGCCTCTGCATAGGAGGAACCATTGTCCCTCCGCCGTTTGAGCTCCGATATCGCAGATCTACCACTCTCCCCACCCTTTCGGGCCATAAAAAGAAGACCCTCTGTTCCTTCGCTTTTTAGGTCCATGAAGAACTGTCCGTTGCTTTGAGTTCGCTCAGATCATGTACGACCAGCCCGAATCCTGTCAAGTGGTGAGAGCAGGCAGGCCGCAGAACCACTCGGCGTCATTCGGCAAACTTATATAACCCTAGAACTTCGCAGACTATCGCGCCCGCACCCGTGCTTGCGCCGCGGAGAAGGGTTCAGTCGATGGTCCCTTCAATAACTACCTGGCAGCGCGCCAAACCGACCCAGGGCTATGCCGCGGGCGTCTGGCGCGCGACCACCTTCCGGACCGGCCTGCGGGCTGACCAGCAACACCTGCGCCAGGTCGGCGAAGCCCGGCGGTATGAGCCCGTTGGTTGCGAGGCTAAAGCCTGACCGAACGCGTCGGCAAGAACCTTGAGGATCTGCGGGTGGCACCACTGAACCGCACAGAAAACTACACCCCAGTCAGATCTCGCCTTTCGTCAATGAGAGGCCGTATCAGCTTCCGGGTCCCCTCTCCCAGCGTGTTTGAGGAGAACAGCTCTTTGCCTGTAGGAGTGAGGTTGTAGGGCTCCTCAGTGGAGGTGACGAACCCCCGCCGAAAGAGCCTGGCCACGTAGAATGCGGCCTCCAGCGGTTCTAGGCCGATCAGGACGAAGTCATCGTCGACAATGAAGGGGAAGTCTTCGGAGTCTCTCTCGAAATCAAAGGTCAGATGAAGAATCGCAAGCTCCTGCCAGGCAAGAGTTTCCTCCAGTGACGTTGGTGGACTCGGTGTGGACGGCTGCGGCGGGGGTGGGATGACCTGTGCGAGTGCCAAGTCAGCTCGCCGTCGGACTACATCCATGAGGGAATTCTTTGCCTTGGCGAGAGTGGAAGCTGGAATTCTACGGGTCATTGGCGACCTTGAGTCGTAGAGATCGTGGTGATGTGAGCAAAGGGGAGCGAGATTTGCGTCGTCGCTGTTAGCGTTGTTCCGATCAATGTGGGCGAGTTGGAGTTTCTTCGGGCTGAAGTCGAACTCAAGAAACCAGCAAAGACAGCACCGACTGCGGGTCTGCTCAAACAGAGTGGATACGACACGCCTACTGGGCTTCTTTCGAGGCAAGCGATCCGTCTCCGGGGTCGAGAAGGTAAGAAATTGCCGAGGTAGAGTGTAGCATCAAAAGAGCTGGTTCTCGTCCAGTGCCAGAATACCGACGAAGTGGTCAGGCCCAACTCCACGAGCCCGGCGCCTCCCTTGCCGAGCTGAGGCGTTGGTGCATGGCTCCCGTTGACGCCAACCAGGTGTCGGGCCAAGATGCTACTCCGATGGACCACCGAGGAGATCCGGCATGGCCGCACGCACGAAGAGCAAGGTCACGCCGAAGTACAAGACCAAGTACCGCGTGAAGAACTGGATGGCCTACGAGGCTGCCCTCAGAAAGCGGGGAGATGTCACGTTGTGGTTCGATGAGGACGCCATCGACGCCTGGAACGCGCCGGCGACCGGGCGCCCCGGCGGCCAGCGCCGCTACTCCGATCTCGCCATCGTGACCGCCTTGACCTTGCGCGCCGTTTTCCGCCTGCCGCTGAGACAGACGGAGGGCTTCATCGCGTCGCTAGTCCGGTTGATGAGCCTGGACCTCGCGACGCCGGACCACACGACGCTTTCGTGCCTCGGAGCGACGGTCGAGGTCCCTGAGTTCATTCGAAAGCACGATGGCCCGATCCACCTCGCCATCGAAACGACCGGGCTGAAGGTCATGGGCGACGGCGAGTGGCATGCACACAAGCACCGGACCTCGAATATGCGGCGAAGTTGGAGATAGCTCCATCTGGGCGTGGACGCAGAGGGCTTCATCGTCGCCTCAGAGTTGACCGACAGCTCCGTTGACGACGCGTCCGTCGGCACCGCGATGATTGGGCGGATCGAAGCAGCCATCGAGCTCTTCACGGCCGATGGAGCGTACGACACGAGGGCGATCTACGAGGCGCTCGCTTCTGATGGCGAGCCAGTCCCCACCATTGTGATTCCTCCGCGAAAGACCGCATCGCCATCGAAGCCGGCGGAGGCCGTCTTCCAGCAGCGAGGTGTCGCCATCGGGCGGATCGGCGAGGTGGGCCGCCGCTAGTGGCGAAAGGAGGCGGGCGTCCATCAGCAGGCGCGCGCCGAAAACGGCATGTACTGGGACAAACGCATCATCGGAGACGCGCTCTGGGCGAGGAGGCCTGCGACGCAGAGGAGAGAGGCGATGATCGCGGTGAACGTGATCAACCGGATGACCGGCTTCGGCGCGCCGGTGTCGGTGCCGGTCGCCACGTGAGAACGAGTTGGCGAGGGGCCGGTTCAGGCTCTGTCCGGGCCGTGCAACAACGCCCCTCGGCGCCCGCCCCACCACGCACGCCCGGACCTGGAGCGTCCGGCTGTACGAGGGCCTACCTACCCCAGGCCCACCTGCTGCTCGCCCTGCGCCGAGCCCTGGTGGAGTTGGCCGCGCTCCTTCGCTCGCGCCGGGCAGCCCCGGGCTGACCGTAGAAACCCCTGACCATCGCTGACGCCACCCCATCCTGGGGGCGGGTGCGCCTGCAGCCGGTCAGCCTGTCGTAGGAGCGCCGCTCAGCGTCGCCTCCGGGGCCGGATCGGCCTCGCACCACCCACGCCGCGCCCCGGTGGGGCGCTCATGGAGCGCCGGAATGCCCTACGCCGCCAGCAAGCGGCGTGCCAGAATCGGGCCGACGATTATGGACTTGACAGGACACCACCAAGGTGGCAGGGTCGGAAAG
>CAYVQL010000632.1:0-3021 GCA_964454135.1 uncultured Enterobacterales bacterium
TGCGGCCGTCGCAGTCGTTGTCGATGCCGTCGCAGAGCTCGAGCATGCCGGGGTGGATGGCCGGGTCGTGGTCGTCGCAGTCGGAGCTGGTGGGGTGGCCGTCGAGGTCGAGGTCCTGGTCGCCGGAGGACTCGATGGAGCAGCCCGAGAGGGCCAGGATGGCGACCAGGTGGCTCGCCGAGCGCAGAATCCGCGGCCATCCACTGGGCTCAGACCGCGTCGCTATGGCGGAACCTGGCAAACTGTCACCTCCAAGCTTCATTCTACCCCCGGATGAAGGCCACGGAGGCGTATTTCTCAGGGCTCTCGGGCCGGTGCGCCGAATCCCGGCTCCAACAAGCTCAACTGGCCCCGGGTCCCGTTCGTTCGGGTCTCCGCGTGGGACTTTGCCCCTCGGCTCGCCGCCACCCGCGCCTCGATGTGCTGCGCGCCGAAGTCCTGCCGGGCGGCGTGTTGGTTGTGGCAGCGGCAGCGCAGCGTGAGGCTGTCCGCCTGGTGGGTCCTGGTCCTGGCCCAGGGTTGCAGGTGGTGGAACTCCCAAAAACGGGTCTCTTCGCAGCGCCGGCCCTGGTCGTCGACGAAGGTGCATTGCAGGCCGTCGCGCTTGGCGACCTGGCGCTTGATGTCGTTGGGGATGTGCCTGGAGGGGGAGGGGCCTGGGGATGTCGCTTCTTCCTCCTGGGCCTCCGGAGCGTCTTTGGTTTCCGGCTTCGACAGGGCGGCGAAGCGCTCCTTCATCAGCCGCTGATTCAGGAGCTCCAGGGCCTGACACAGGATCTGGGGCACGTCGCCGTCGGGCAGGCGGTGGCTCATCAGGTCCTGGGCGCGGCGCAGCTGCTCCACCCAGGCGGCGTCGGCGGTGAACTGCACCTTGTAGCGCTCGTCTCCCAGGGGGTCGACGCTGCTGCGGGCTCGCTCTCGGCTCTGCGTTTGGCTGGTGCGTGGCGTCGTCTGCGGTGTCGGCTCCGTGGGAGCGGAGGGCGCCGCTGCGCCTTGCTGCGTGTTCAGCGCCTGGTCGGCCTCCGGCGCTACTTGGGTTGGCCTGGTCGGTACGGCCTTCTGGGCGTTGGCCTGGCCGGCGGAACTTTGGGCCCCTTTGGACCGCGGCAGCTTGCGGATGCGCGTGGGCGCGTCGGGCTGGGGCGCGCGGTCGGCCAGCAGCTGCGCGATTTGGCGCTTGCTCTTGCCGCAGGCCGCTTGCAGCAGCTCTTCGCGGTTGTCCTGGGTGAGGTGGGGGGCCAGCAGGACGATGCCGGCCAGGTGCAGGCGGCCCTGGGCCAGCAGCTCGAGCAGGACGGGGTGGCGGCGGGCGGCGCGGGCGGCCTGGATTCGTTTGTAGGAGGCGGGTTCCGACAGGCCGAGGCGGGTGACGCAGTAGGTGAACATCGAGGAGCAGGCCGCAGCGGCGTAGAGCTTGCGGGCGTCGACCTCGCCCAGGTGCAGCAAGAGCTGCGCGGTGTTGCGGTTGACCTGGTTCAGCAGCTTCTTCAGGCGATCGAGCAGGTCTTCGTCAGAGAGGCAGGTCAGGGGGACGTCCATGGCAGTGTCCGTTCATTGCGGGAATAGATCCCTTAACATGCGGTTTTTCGACCTCCTGTCGGGCGTCTGGATGGGTCCTGGGGTGGTTGGGAGTCCTTTTGGCTGGGGCAGGGTCAGAGAAGGCGTCCAGGTGGCTGTGAGGGCCTGTGTGGGGCATGTCCTGACAGCACTCCGGCCTTGGTCTGCGGCGGGCCTGAAAACCGTCAAACCAAAGTTACATCGTGTGACATTCGCGGCTGGGCCCGTCGGCCCGCAACTGGCCCCGGGTCCAGTTCGAGTCCCCGCGTACGTGCCACTCCCATCACCGCTGCGCCAGCAAGCGCTCCATCAGCTGGCGGACAGCGCGACGGGAGTGGGCGGGGTGCTTGAGGTAGAAGAGGGATCGCCTGTCGCGCTGGCTCCGGAGGCGGGAAGGGGCGACATTCGGTGCTGGGCCCATCGGCCCGCAACTGGCCCCGGGTCCAGTTTGAAGCCCCGCACCCGCCCTCGCTCCCGTGCCACCCTCCAATCACCTCTGCGACAACCACTGGTCCATCAGCTGGCGCTTGGTGCGCCGGGAGTGGGCGGGGTGGGTGAAGCAGAAGCGGTCGGCCGGCGTTCTGTTCTTGACAAAGCGTACGTAATGACGTACGCTGCAGTTCCCCGGAGGTCGACATGACCACGATGACTGCGAGTCAAGCCAGGGCGTCCCTCTACCGACTGATCGACGCCGCTTCAGAATCCCACGAGCCGATTCTCATCACCGGCAAGAGGGCGAATGCCGTCTTGCTGTCCGAGGACGACTGGCGCTCGGTCCAGGAAACGCTCTATCTGCTATCGATACCTGGCATGCGAGAGTCCATCGTCGAGGGCATGTCCGAGCCGCTCGAGTCCAGCTCCGAGGATCCCGGATGGTAGCCTCGTGGACCGTGGTCTTCAGCAAGCAGGCCCGAAAAGACGCGAAGAAGGCTTCCGCAGGCGGTCTTCGTGGGAAGATCGAAGAACTGCTGCTCATCCTGAGGCGGGATCCGTATCAGCATCCCCCGCCCTTCGAGCGTCTGGTCGGGGATCTCCGGGGGGCGTATTCCAGGCGCATCAATATTCAACATCGATTGGTGTACCAGGTCTTCGACGAAGAGAGGACCGTTCGAGTTCTTCGCATGTGGACGCACTACGACTAATGCCCGCAGTCGCAAGGCTCGGACACAGCGGGATGGATGCCGGAGCCGTCGCCGTCGCAGTCGAAGCTTGCGGGGAGGCCGTCGAGGTCGAGGTCGAAGTCGAGGCCGAGGTCGCTGGGGGATTCGGCAAGGAACGGGTCGTCATCGCCTCGTTCCGCGTGGCGAAGAGCGCCAGCTGCGGCATGACCTCCGTGCTGCAGTACATGATGGTGGGTGAGTAGGGGGGCGTGCGGCTTCCTCGCCATGGCACCAGCAAGCTCAACTGGCCCCGGGTCCAGTTCGAAGCCCCGCCACCGCCCCCGCACCACGCCCCATCACCTCT